>CAZZVB010000221.1:0-6712 GCA_964657445.1 uncultured Burkholderiaceae bacterium
GGGGCCGACCAGGCTGTACGCGCAGCAATCTGACGCTCGTCGAACGAATGCACGGTTCCGCTCAGCACGACTTTGCCGCCGTCAGCGCGGACGTGGACGTTGTCAGGGTTGAAGAACCATGACCGGTGCAGCGCGTGCGTGATGTCGTCGCTCAGGTTGGACGTATCCACGTGCGGCTTGATCGTCGTCTGGTTGGAAACGCCCAACACCCCGTGCAGCGGCCGTACGTCCTGCTCGACCGCGTCCTTCTGATACCAGTAATCCACCTGGCCGGTCAGGGTCACCCAACCGTCCTCCACCCTCACGACGACGCTGTCCTTCGGCACGGACACATTCCACGACAAGCGCTCGATCGCCGCGGCCGCGATGTCCTCGTCCGAACGGCTGGTATCGAACGCAAGGCGCACGACGATCTCCTCGGCCACGGCCTTCACCCCCCTGACCCGGCGCGCCGCTGTCTCGGCCGCCAGTTTCTTGGCGTAGCTGTCCACGTGCCCCGAAAGGGTCACCACGCCGGCATTCGCGGTCACGCCGATATGCCCGGCCTGAACGCTGGGCTCCCAGTTGAACGCATCGAGGACGGCTTGTTGAAGCTGAGCATCTTGAGACATGGGCTGGCTCCTTGGTTGCTGATGCTCCGGAGAAGCACCTTGCCTGCGGAGATAGCCGCCAACGAAACGACATCCCAGGGTCGGAAACTACCCAGGCATCGCGTCCCCCTCTGAAACCGGCCGGCGCAGAACGTCAGGCTGCGAACACCGCGGCGTTGAACGAGCGGTCGAAATAGCCGGCTGCCGTTTGCGCCTGCCGGATCACCCGCGCCGACTGGAAGAAATCGGCCACGCGCTGTTGGGCGGCGACAACGCCATCGTCGATCGCCACCGTCCGGGTTTGCGCCGTGTCCACGACGACCTTGCCGACGGACACGGGAAAGCCGGTCTGATCCGCCCAAACCTGTGCCTGGGCATCGGGGTTGGCCAGCCCCCAATCCCGCGCCAGCCGCAGCCGCCGCAGGAAGTCGCCCAGGGGACTTCGCTTGCCCTTGATCGCCGCCTCGCTGGCAACCGTGTAGCTTTGCCCGCTCATCAGGCCGCGGCCGTTCACGACTTCCCGCGCGCCGTCCTGCACCCTGGCTTGGGCGATGTAGGGGCCCCATGTCGCCCAAGCATCCACGCTGCCGGACGCCATCGCCGCCTTCGCGTCGGAAGGGGCGAGGAACACGAACTGAACGTCATCGGAGCGCAGCCCGGCGGCTTGCAGCGCCGCCAGCACCAGGAAGTGCCCGGTCTGCCCGCGCAGCGTGGCGACCGTGCGCCCTTTGAGATCGGAGACGGTGTGGATCGGGGACGCGCCCGGCACGACCAGAGCCGTGACCGCGCCGTCCGACTGGGTGGCCGACACCGCGCGCATCGGAATGGCGGAGGCGATCCCGGAGACGAACGGCGCATCGCCGATGCCGCCCGCGTCGATGGCGTCCGCGTTCAGCGCCTCCATCAGCATGGGCGCTCCGGCGAACTGGCTCCATTCAAGCCGGTAGTCCAGGCCTGCCAGAACGCCAGCCGCCTGCATGAGCGGCTGCGCGCCGCCCTTCTGATCGCCGATCCGCAGCACGGTCTGCCCGGCGATCGCCGGGCAGGCCAGTAGCACAGAGCCGGTTGCAAGCAGCGCCCGCCGTGTCAGTTGGACCATGGCGGCTATTCCGCGGCGGCCTGGATGCCGCTGCGCGCAGCCACCAGCGCCCGGACCCTGGGCAGCAGCTCCCGCCCATACTGGATCGCGTCGATCAGCGGGTCGAAGCCGCGGATCAGGAAGGTGGTGATGCCGAGGTCGTAATAATCCAGCATCGCCTCCGCCACCTGGTCCGGCGTGCCGACCAGCCCGGTCGAGTTGCCTTGCGCGCCCGTGAGTGCCGCAATGCCTGTCCATAGCCGCTTGTCCAGCCGCGAACCCTGCGCGGCGGCCGCAAGCAGGCGGCGGGAGCCCTCGTTGGCCGGCGCCTGCTGCCTCTCCCGGGCATTGTTCGGGGACCGGCCAGCACCGCCGCTTGCCCTCAACGCCTTGGCTTGTTCCAGGATGGCGTCGGCCTTGGCCCAGGCTTGCGCCTCGGTATCCGCCAGCACCGGGCGGAGCGAGAGGCTGAAGCGCGGCTGGCGGCCGAACGGCGCGGCGGCGGCGCGGATGCGGGCCACCAGGCTGCGCACCTGGTCATAGGTTTCGCCCCACAGCGCATAGACGTCGGCATGCTTGCCGGCGACGGGGATCGCCGCCTCCGACGCGCCGCCAAAATAGACGGGGATGCCGGCCGCGCTGTAGGGCTTCAGGTCGCCGAAACCACGCTCGACCTGGTAGTACTTGCCCGCGTAATCGAACGGCGCGGCGGACGTCCATTCCTGCCGCAGGATGTCCAGGTATTCGTCGGTGCGGGCGTAGCGCTCGTCCTTGGTCAGGTGATCACCGTCCTGCGCCAATTCGACATCGTTGCCGCCGGTGATGATGTGCACGGCCGCACGCCCGCGGGAGAAGTGGTCCAGCGTCGCGAGCTGCCTGGCCGCAACCGTGGGCGCCGTGAAGCCGGGGCGGTGCGCGATCATAAGGCCGAGCCTATCGGTCACGGACGCGACGTGCTGGCCGACCAGGATGCTTTCGGCGGAGGTGGAGTTGAACGCAATCAGCACACGGTCAAACCCCACATGCTCGTGCGCCTTCGCGACGGCCTCGACGTATGACGGGTCCAGCGCCAGCCCGACGCGGCGCATCGTTTCGGAGGAGTTGAAGTGGCCGACATAGCCGATGAACTCGACACTCATGGGGATGTCTCCTGGTGTGATAGGGACCGGGCACGGGCGAAGACTTCGTCCATGCGCCAGCTCTCGTTGGCATGCGCCGGGTCGTGGCCGCCGAGCACGAGGACGTCGGCCTCGATCATCCGGCCAAGGACTCGTTGAACGACGCATCGAACACGCGGGCCGCATCCAGCCTGTCGTGGATGATGCCGGCTGCGAGGTAGCGATCGGCGGTCTTTTGCTCATCCGCGACGACTTCGGGAGTGATCGGGACCGGCACCGGCACCTCCGTGTCGAACACCAGCCGGGCCACACGTGGCTCGACGCCGATCTCAGCCGCGAGCACGCGGGCATAGTCGTCCGGATGCTGCTGCGCCCACCGCCGGGCAACGGCTAAACGATGGGAGAAATCCAGCAGCGCCGCCCGGCGCCGGGCGATCGCGGTGTCGGAGGCGACGAGGTAGGACAACCCCGTGAGCAGCCCGCCGCCGCCATCGACCACGACGCGCATCTGGTCCACCAGGCGCGCCTGCGCCACGTACACGCCCCAGGAACACCATGCATCCACCGCGCCGGTGCTGAGCGCGGTCTTGGCCTCGCCGGGCAGCAAATTGACGATCTTGATATCGGCGAAGGGCCAGCCTTGCGCCTGGGCAACGGCAAGCACCAACGCATGCCCGATCGAGCCGCGGTTGACCGCAACGGCGCGGCCGCGGAGCTCGGCCACGGACCGGATCGGCGAGTCCTTCCCGACGAGGATTGCCGTCCCCGCGCCGCTGGTACGGATGGGTGCGATGATGCGGGCCTGCACTCCGGCCGCGAGCGCGAATGTCGTGGGCGCATCGCCGGCAAAGGCCAGATCGACCGCGTCGGCGTTCAGCGCCTCCAGCAACGGCGCGGCGGCGGCGAACTGGCTCCAGGCGAGCTGGTACGGCAGCCCGTCCAGCACCCCGGCCGCCTTCATGACGGATTGCGCGCCGCCCTTCTGGTCGCCTGCGCGCAGGGTCACGGTTTCGGCTGTGGCCCGAGTCGCCGGCAGCCCCGTAACGGCAATGCCTGCCAGCATCTGCCGCCGCGTGATCATGCCGGCAGACCGAGCAGGCCGGGGCAGCCGCCGTGGATTGCCGTGGTGACCTTGACGTCGAAGCCCTGCTCCAGAGGTTTCAGCCAGCGCAGCGCCATGCCGGCGCCCGCATCGCCCTTGCCGGTGCTGATCGCTTCGAGCAATTGGTCCGTGCTGCCGCCGAAGTTGAAGTTGCCGCGCTGGTCCGCCACCGGGATGCCGACGGTGCAGATCGCATGCACGGTCCGGAACGGCGCCATCGCGCCCAGCGGCAGCAACGCTGCGGCCGAGGCCGCGGCACGGAGCGCGCCGCGCCGCCTCAATGACATGATTTCACTCATGAGGAAGCTCCTTCCAGAAGCGCGCGGCGGCCGGCAGCGGCAAACGCGGCGTCGGGTTGCGGCGTGTGGATGCGGGCGCACAGCACATCGCGCAGGTGGCGTTCCAGCGCGTTGCTGCGGGACAGGGCGTGGTTGCCGGCGAGCTTCACCGCTGTTTCCACCGCCTCGATCGCGTTCTCGGCCACCGCGGTCTTGATCAGGCCGCTCTCCTCGGTGTCGGGCGGCCGCCCCGCATCCGTGTCCGCGGCAGCCGAGGCGATCAGGCGGCGGTTCACGCTCAGCAACGCCTCGATCTTGCCGACTGCGTCCTGCATGCGCGGCAGCGTCGCGAGCGGCGCGCCCAGATTGGCCGGGGAGCGATTGCGGAGGAAATCGACGATCCAGTCCCGTGCCGCTTCGGCCACGCCGGTGTACAGCGCGGCAATGACGATTGAACTCCAGGCTGCCGCGTCGGGATCGCGGCGTTTCCAATCCGCCGGCGCGCGCACATCGACGGCATGATCGTCCGGGATCCGCACGTCCTCGAACACCACGTCATGGCTGCAGGAGCCGCGCAGCCCCAACTGGTCCCACGTCTCCTCAATGCGGACGCCAGGCGTGCGGCCCGGGACGAGGAACATGCCCATGCGCGGCTCGGCCTCGTCCGTCCGGGCGAACACCATCATCCAGCCCAGGCCGGGCGCACCGGTGCTGTAGATCTTCCGCCCGGTGATGGCCCAGCCGCCGGCCACCCGGCGCGCCGTCGTTTCCGGCAACCCGCCGCGCGCCGGCGTGCCCAGCGCGGGTTCAACACGCAGCGCGTTGATCAGCGAACCGAACCGTCCGGCGCTGCGGCCGATCTGCGCCTTGAGATGCTCCGGCCAATCGGATTGCGCAGCGTGGCGCAGGTGGATGAGCTGCATCCCGAGGATCAGCCCGGTGGAGGCGCAGCCGCGTCCGACATTGCGCACCAGCTCGGACACCCGGGCCAGGCCGGCGGCCTCGCCGCCATCTTCGCGACGAGCGGTGATCGCGATCAACCGCTCGCGCTGCAGGATGTCCAGGCTTTCCCAGGGAAAGCCGCCCGACCGGTCAACCTCGGTCGCGTGATCGGCAATGTCTTCCACGAAATCGGCGGCCGGGGGCGGCGCCGCGAGGGTCATTCCATCCATGAGGCAGGTCCCGATGTGGATGCACGAAGCAGCGAACTGGCAGCGCTTTGCAGCGGATCGGCCAAGGCGGGCGCCCTGGTGACGCCAAGCCGCCCCGTGGTGAACAGGTGTTTGACCACCCGCTTCAGCTCATCGAGGGATTGCCAGGTGCTTTCATCCAGCTCCTCGACCTGGAGGTGGACGGCGCGGAACCGGAACCCTGAACCGGTGGTGATTGCAGCACCGACGAAGGCGCCGTTTACCTCGATGACATGCGACTGGAGCATATGTTGCCTCTTGCCGAAACCAGGCTGGTCAGAAGCGCCGCCGAATACTGTGCGGCAGCGCCAACTCAGGAACGTTGGCGGCGGCAACAACACATCAGGGCTGCGGCGGCGGCCCTGAATGCTTGATGTTGTTTGGCGTTGAGGAAGGTGCGCATGCCCGAAAGCTGATGAGCCGGCCCCGGTGCGTCAACAAACCGTTTGAGTACTCGGCCAGAAAGCACGATTCCGGTCGCGGCCCGCGCCGTTCGTAGAGAAAGCTGTTCGTTCCACGGCCAGGAAGAACAAACAGTTTCCGGTCTGTCGCCGGCGCTTTCCGCGCGCCGGGCTCAGTGAGCCAGATGTTTGTCCAGGAACGCCGTGACTTCGCCGAACATCACCTTCGTCTCCGGGGCGTCGGGATCGAAAAGATACTGGGCGTGGGAAAAGCCCTCGAACACCTGAAGCTCCGCCTCGACACCCGCCTCACGCAGCTTGCGATGGGTGCGCACCGTATTGCTGAGGAACAAGTCACGCGTCCCGGTGGTCAGGATGGCCGGAGGAAGCCCGTGGAAGTCGCCGTAGATGGGTGACAGTTGCGGGTCATGAAGGTCGTGGCCGTTGGCGTAGAGCGCGGCGGCGTGGCTCAGGTAGCCGCTATAGCTGACCAGCACGTTATCCAGCCACTCGTTGGTCTTGTAGCTGTCGCCCGTCTCCGTCAGGTCGGACCACGGCGTGCCGGGCGCCATGGCCGCGGGCAGCGGCACGCCTTCCGCCTTCGCGCGCAGCATCAGCGCCAAGGTCATCCCGCCGCCGGTAGAGGTGCCGACGACGGCCACGTGGCTGGGGTCTGTGGTGGCCAGCACCGCCTTATAACCTGCCATCGCGTCATCCATCGCGGCGGGGTACGGCGCATCGGGCGGCATGCGGTAATCCACCTCGATGACCTTGTAGCCGCCGAAGCCCGCCATCAGCACGGCCTCGATGGTGCCGGACTCGCCCGGGCCGTACACGTAGCCGCCGCCATGCAGGTTGTAGATGACCGAGTTGCGATGGGCGTCCGGCATGGTGCGCGGGGTGAAGATGAAACCGGGCACGCCGCCGATCGTGGTTGGCTCCATCGTCACGCCCA
>CAZZVB010000222.1:0-6696 GCA_964657445.1 uncultured Burkholderiaceae bacterium
CGGCAAGCTCGGAGCTAGCGGGCCGCACCGCCGCTGCCTAGACTTCCTCCGATCCGGAGGAAACGCCCATGCCAAACGCGGCCGAATGGCCCGATCGCCTCTATCGCAGCCTGCGGGAGGCCAACGTCACGCAAATGGGCTACGTGCCCGATGCCGGCCATGCCCGGTTGATCGAGCTGTTCCTGGCTGACCCGGCGGTGACCTGCAACGTGCTGACCACCGAGGAGGAAGGCGTGGCGATCGCCGCCGGCGCCTGGCTCGGCGGACGGCGCGGCGTGCTGCTGATGCAGTCGAGCGGGGTGGGCAACTGCATCAACATGCTCTCGCTGCCGGCGATTGCGCGCGTCCCCATGCTGATGCTGGTGACGATGCGGGGCGAGTGGGCCGAGTTCAATCCGTGGCAGGTGCCGATGAGCATGGCGACGCAACCCTCGCTCAACGCCATCGGCGTGCGCACCCTGCGGGCGGACACCGAAGCCGATGTGTTGGAGGTGGTGCCGGCCGCAGCCTCCGCCGCGTATGAGGCGGATGGCCAGGTCGCGGTGCTGCTGGGGCAGCGGCTGCTGGGAAAGAAGACATGGTGAGCGCGATGGACCGGCGAGCGGCGGTCGCTGCCCTGCTGCGGGACCGCGACGATCTCCTGGTGGTTTGCGGCCTTGGCTCCCCAAGCTACGACGTGCACGCGGCGGGCGATCACCCGGGCAATTTCTATCTGTGGGGCGCGATGGGCGGGGCCGCGCTGGTCGGGCTGGGGCTGGCGCAATCCCAGCCAGGCCGCCCGGTGCTGGTGGTGACGGGCGACGGCGAACAGCTCATGGGGCTGGGCGGCCTGGCGACCATCGCCGTCGCCAAACCGGCCAACCTCACCATCGCGGTGCTGGACAATCACCAGTATGGCGAGACGGGTCAGCAAGTCAGCCACACCGGCTACGGGGTGGACATGGCCGCCGTCGCCAGCGCCTGCGGCATCCCGGCCGTGCACAAGGCCGGTGCGCTCGACGAGGTCGAGGCGCTGCGCCGGGCCATGCACGGCGGCGGCGGCCTGCGCCTGTTCGTGCTCACGGTCGCCGCGGACGCCCTGCCCCGCTCGCTTCCGGCCCGCGATGCGGTGTTCCTGAAGAACCGTTTTCGCGGCCACCTCGGCCTTCCCGTGAGCTGATGAGCCCGCTCGGCCCTCTGCCCGCCGGGCTGACCGCCAGGGTGATACCCGGCGTCAACGGGCTCGACATGCACGTGCTGGAAGCCGGGCCGCCCGATCGTCCGGCCGTGTTGTTGCTGCATGGCTTTCCCGAACTGGCCTATTCCTGGCGCAAGGTGATGGGGCCGCTCGCCGCCGCGGGCTACCGCGTGATCGCACCGGACCAGCGCGGCTATGGCCGGACGACCGGGTGGGACGGACGCTACGATGCAGACATTGCGCCATTCCGGCTGCTGAACCTGGCGCGCGACCAGCTTTCCCTTCTGGCAGCCCTTGGTGTCCCGCACGTCGCAGCCGTTGCCGGGCATGATTTCGGCGCCTCGGTCGCGGCCGTCTGCGCGCTGGCGCGGCCGGACGTGTTCCGCCGGGTCGCGCTGATGAGCGCGCCGTTCACCGGCCCGCCTGCGCCAGGACGTGGACCGGCCAAGGCCGATCCGATCCACGCGGCACTCGCGCAGCTCGATCCGCCGCGCAAGCACTACCAGCTTTACTATTCGACCCGGCCCGCGAACGCCGACATGCAGGGCGCGCCGCAAGGCCTGCCGGCGTTCCTGCGCGCTTACTACCACGTCAAAAGCGCGGACTGGCCCGCGAACCAGCCGCAGCCGCTGCTGGGCTGGACCGCGTCCGAATTAGCGCGATTGCCCACCTACTACGTGATGAACCTGCACGACGGCATGGCCGCGACCGTCGCCCCGCACATGCCAGCGGCCGCCGCCTGCCCCTGGCTGACCGAGGCGGAGCTTGCGGTCTATGCCGGCGAGTTCAGCCGGACCGGCTTCGGCGGCGGGCTTGCCTGGTATCGCTGCCGGACGGAGGGCCTGAACGCCGATCTGGACCTATTCGCCGGCCGTACGATCGACGTTCCATCCGTGTTCATCGCCGGCGCGCAGGACTGGGGCATCCACCAGGTGCCCGGCGCGCTCGATGCGATGCGCACCAGGGCGTGCACCGCGATGCAGGCCTGTCACCTCGTCCTCGGCGCCGGGCACTGGGTGCAGCAGGAACAGCCGGAGGCGGTGATCGCCCACCTGCTGGCGTTTCTGGGCTGATCAGGACAGGTATTTGGTCAGGTCGGCCGCCATCGCGTCCGGCCCCTCATCGGCGCGGATGACGCCCACGAACTGGCCCGCCGGATTCATCACATACAGGATGGAGCTGTGGTCCATGGTGTAATCCCCGGGGTTCGGGCCGGTCGAATGTTTGGCGTAATAGACGCGGTATTCCTTGGCGACGGCGGCGATCTGGTCCGGCGTGCCGGTCAGGCCTTCCAGCTTGGGGCTGAAGGCGGCGGTATATTGGCCGACCACGGCCGGGGTATCGCGGGCCGGATCGACGGTGATGAAGAGCGGCTGCAGCTTGCCGGCGCGATCACCCAGCTTGTCGAGCGCCTGCGCCACGTCATTCAGCGTCGTCGGGCAGACGTCGGGGCAGTAGGTGTAGCCGAAGTAAACCAGCATGTATTTGCCGCGGAACGCCTGGTCGGTGACGGTCTTGCCGTTGCCGTCGGTCAGCGTGAACGGCCCGCCGATCGCGGCCGCCTGCTGCACCGCCTGGGGCGCGCCGAACACCCAGATCGCCACGCCGAGCACCAGCAGCAGCGCCGCCGCCGACATGCCGATGATGGGGAAGATCTTGCGCACGGGGCGCGTCGTTTCGGTCGGCATGAAGGATCGTCTCCGGGCACGCGTGCCCATACTGCCAGAGGTGGTGCGCGGCGACGCAGGCTCAACGGCCGGCGGGCTACGATACGCCCATCCGCCGGGCGAGCACGAGGCAGAGCAGGCTGAGCAGCATTGCACCGCACAGGTACAGGCCAGGGCTGGTCGGGTCGCCGGTGGCGGCCACCATCCAGCCCACCACCAGCGGGGTCACGCCGCCGAACACCAGTTGCGCCAGCACGTAGCTGACGGAAACCCCGGTGGTGCGCCGCCGGGTCTGGAACAGGTCGGCGAGCGCCGCGGGCACCGTGGCGTAGTAGCCGCAGTAGAACACCAGCGCGATCAGCACCTGGATCGTCACCAGCGTGGCGACCGAGGGTTCTTCCGAAAGCCAGAGAAACAGCGGGTAGATCATCACCAGCCCGATCACGCCGAAGATCGCCATCAGCTTGGTGCGCCCGATCCGGTCCGACACGTGCCCGAAGACTGGCGGCAGCAGCGTGTTCACCACGCCCGCGGCGATCGTGCCGAGCAGCGCCGTGGACGCCGGCAGCCCCAGTTTCGTCAAGGCGAAGGTCGGCATGTAGGTGTTGAGGTAACTGCCGCAGGCGCCCGCCGCGACGATCCCCGCCCCGACCAGGATGCGCCCTTTATCCTGGGCCGCGGCTTCCTGCAGGGGCGTATCCGTCCGGTCGGAATGCAGGTACTCCTCCGATTCCTCGAGCCGGCTGCGGATGTAGAGCGCCGCCGGGCCGATCAGCAGGCCGAACAGGAACGGCACGCGCCAGCCCCAGCCGGCGACCTGGTCCGGCGTGAGCCAGGTGTTGACGCCGTAGGCGAAGACGGAGGCGAGGAACACCGCAAAGCCGGACGCGGACCATTGCAGGCTGGCATAGAAGCCGCGGCGGTATGGGTCCTGCTCGGCCAGCAGCGCGGTGGCGCTGCCGAACTCGCCGCCGGCGGAAAAGCCCTGCACCATCCGGCCTGCGACGAGGATGATGGGCGCCGCAATGCCGATGGATGCGTAATTCGGCAGCACGGCGATCAGCAGCGTGCCCACCATCATCAGCCCGGCCGACAATGTCAGCCCCGGCTTGCGTCCCGCCCGGTCGGAGTAGCCGCCGATGACGATCGCGCCGAGCGGGCGGACGAGCCAGGACACGGCGAAGGCGCCGAGACTGAACAGGGTGGACGTCGCCGGGTCATCGGCCGGGAAGAACTGCTTGCCCAGGACCACGGCGAACAGCGCGTAAAGCACCAGGTCGTACCATTCGAGCGCGGCGCCGATATTGGCCGCGATCGCCGTGTGGACACGGCTTACGCGCGGCCTAAGCGTTAGCGACGTGCCCATTGCTTACCTTCCGTTTACCGAACGAGATTCGATGGCTCCCGGCCAGCCAGGACAGCGTCGATGCCGTCCAGCACCAGTGCGCCCATCGCATCGCGCGTGACGGAGGTGGCGCTGCCGAGATGCGGCAGCAGCACCACGTTCTCCAACGTCGAATAGTCCGGGTTCAGCTTCGGTTCGCCCTCATAGACGTCGAGGCCGGCTGCTGCGATCTGGCCGCTGCGCAGCGCCGCGATCAGCGCCGCGTCATGCACCAGCGTGCCGCGCCCGGCGTTCGCGACCACGGCGCCGCGGGGCAGCCTGGCGATGCGGTCCGCGTTCAGCCAGTGCATCGTGGCAGGCCCGCCGGGCGCGTTCAGCGACAGCAGCTCACTCTTGGCGAGGAAGCTGTCGTCATTGTCGTGGTAGATGGCGCCCTGCTCCAGCTCCGGCGGCAGGCGCGATACATCCCGGTAATGCACCGTCATCAGCAAGCCCTTCGCCAGGGTTGCGAGTTCGCGCCCGATCCGGCCCATGCCGAAGATGCCCAGCGTGCGGCCGACCACGCCGCTGCCGAGCAGTTGGGTCGGCGCCCAGCCGGTCCATCCGCCGCTGCGGACCAGGCGCTCGCCTTCGCCGGCGCGGCGGGCCGCGGCCAGCAGCAACAGCAGGGCGCATTCCGCGGTGGCGACCGAGAGCACGTCGGGCGTGTTCACCACGGCGATCCCCCGCGCGCGGGCCGCGGCGACATCCACATGGTCATAGCCGACGCTGAACGTGCCGATGACCTTCACGCTGTCGGGCAGGGCCTGGATGGTGGCCGCATCCAGCTTTTCCGCCGGGCAGCACAGGACGGCGTCGGCGCCCTGCGACATAGCGACGATATCGGCCCCGGTGCGCGGCTGGTCCTGCGGGTTCAGCCGCGCGTCGTAGTCGCGCCCGCACCGCGCCTCGACCGCTGGCGGCAAGCGGCGGGTGACGAATAGGATTGGCTTGGGCATCGCGGCGGCTCCGTTTTGCCCAGTCTGGCCAATTTGCGCACTCTGGCAACATGCCATCATGCCTGGAGAGATCATGACCGTCACCGCGGATGCCGTCGTCGTCGGGCTGGGCGCGGTCGGCAGCGCCACGCTGCACCGCCTGGCCAAGCAGGGCGTGCGCGCCATCGGGCTCGATCGCTACCATCCGCCGCATGACCGCGGCTCCACCCATGGCGAAAGCCGCATCACCCGGCTGGGCGTGGGCGAAGGGCATGCGTACGCCGCGATGGTGCGCCGGTCCCACGAGATCTGGCGGGAGCTGGAGGCGGAAACCGGTGAGACGCTGTTCCTGCAGACCGGCGGGTTGATCATGGGCCCGGTGTCCGGCGGGACGCGGCACCATGGCGCCGACGATTTCGTGCGCCGAAGCATCGCCGTGGCCGCCGCCAACGACGTGCCGCACGAGGTGCTGGACAGTGCCGAGATCGGGCGGCGCTATCCGCAGCTCGGCCTGAACGGGGATGAGCTGGGGTATTTCGAACCCAGCGCAGGCGTGGTGCTGCCGGAACGCTGCGTCGAGGTGCAGTTGCGGCTGGCGAAGCAGCTCGGCGCCGGGTTGCGGCTGGGCGAGACGGTGCTGAGCGTCACGGAGCGGCCGGGCCGCGCGGAGATCGTCACCGACCAGGGCCGCATCGAGGCCGGCCGCGTCATTATGGCGGCCGGCGCCTGGATACCGGGGCTGGCCGGGCTGGACGCGCACGCCAAGGTCTATCGCCAAACCCTGCACTGGTATCCCGCCGCCGACCCGGCGGCCTACGCGCCCGAGCGGTTTCCGGTGTTCATCTGGATCCACGGCGCCGGGCAGGAGGATTACTTCTATGGTTTCCCGTGCCTGGACGGCGCCACGGTGAAGGCGGCGAGCGAGCGTTACGCGTCCGCCATTGCGCCCGACGCGGTCGATCGGGTGGTCATGCCGGGCGAGTCCGCTGCGGTCCACGAGCGCCACGTGGCCGGCCGCTTGCTGGGCGTGGGCAGCCAGGCTGTGCGCGCCGCCACGTGCCTGTACACCGTCACGCCGGACGCCGGGTTCCTGGTGGACCGGATGCCCGGCACGACGCGGGTGATCGTCGCCTCGGCCTGCTCGGGGCACGGTTTCAAGCATTCTTCCGCGCTCGGCGAGGCGCTGGCGGGCATCGCGGCTGCGGCGGAGATGCCGGACGCGATGAGTTCGTTCGCGCTAGGGCGGTTCGCTGCTTGAACCTTCCGCCTCTCCCTCCGGGTGAGGGCTCGTGAATAAAATCTAACGCTTGGCTCCCGTCGAGCTATGGGCGCCAACGACACAAGTTCCGGCAGTCCATTCTCAGCTGGATACCCCGAGCGCTCCTCCTCGCGCTTGCAATGGGGGGCCCTCGATGCCGAACTGAGGCGCAGTCGACCTGTGGAACAGCAAAATGCCCCTTCTCTCGTGTCGTGCCGCTGCTGCCGTGCTCGCCTCGACCTGTCTCGTGTGCGCCGCCGCTCCGGCCGGGT
>CAZZVB010000223.1:0-6539 GCA_964657445.1 uncultured Burkholderiaceae bacterium
GTTGACCTTTTCTCCGAATTTAATTGCACCTTCTTTATCTATCTATGTATTTTCTTGGTCGCCCGGCGCACGGTCGTCCTCGCTAAAGCGCAGTCGCGCATCCCATCTACCTCCCGGCTGAGGGCCTACGTGGGCTCGTAAATCTTCCGCAGATGCTCTAGCCGCTCTTGAGCAGCAATCGACGGTTTGGTCGTACGGCGCGGCGCGACCAAAGAACGTCGTCGGCCTATCGCTATTGCAGCACGAACTGACCGTAGATCGGCGCCAAGTCGTCCCGATTGCGGCCGGTGTATTCGGGCGCTAGGGTAATCAGCTCGATCGAATTTTCCTTCTCCGCGGGAACGACGCTTTTTGCTTCGACTACGACAAAGCGCGTTTTAAGGAACATCGTCTCGTAGTCCACATGCCGGAGCCGATTCTGGTAGTGGATGCTCGGATTGCAAAGCCGCCAATGCTCGCTGGAGTACTTGAGGAAGTTATAGGGCCCAATCGTCGCATCGGAATGGGCGTAATGGTCGGAGTAGTCGATCGCGTGGCTCATCACTCCGCTCTTACGCAAAATGCGGCGGCATTCCTTTAGGATCGCCAGCGCCACCGGGTGCGGCAGATGCTCAAACACGCTGGTGGTGACGATCGCATCGATACTCTCATCCGGCAGCTTCGTTGCCGCCGCATCAGCCGGCGCACGATAGACGATGCCGTAGAACTCCTTGAGATCGGCTTCCCAAAACTCGGCCTCTAGCCGGATTTGGCGGCTCGGAACTCGCGTCGCGCCGACCGGTGGGTCAGTCTGGAGATGCCGGATCGCTGTATTGATCTGCTCCGGTCGCGCCCAACGGGTCTGATCGTAAACGAGCTGATTGTTCGCACCCATGCACCAGTAGATCAGGTTGCCGAACAGGTCCCAGCCTGCTCCGAATTCGAACATCTGGATATTGGGCAATGAGTCACGCCCGAAGTGCGACTCCAGGGACTTCCAGTTTTCGACAAACGACCGGGCCGTATGGCTTGTGGGCGACATGCGCCTTGGCACAGTTTTCGATACATACTTTTGAAAAAACAGATAGAGTTCGCCGCCGCGGGGCAATACCGTGAAGAACCAAAAGGCCACGACCTTGAGACGCCAATTGATCTTGAACCTACGGAATGCAAACGGCTTCAAACCAGGCTTTTGCCTTTCGGCGTGAGTTAGAACGCTCAAGGTTAGCCCTCACAGGTTGAGCACAGCTGATTTATGATCGACAGCGCTCTGAACTACGACAGAAATGCGCCTTAATCTCATTACCTTTGCGACATTTGCAGGTCAACCTTGTTAATACGTAACAAAGTCCTGGACGGATGAACGCCGAACCTGTTGGAGGCTGACTTGACCGGAAAGCCGCCTTGAACCGCCGCCGCTTCCTCACCGCGAGCGCCGCGACGCTCGCAACGCCGATGCTCGCGCGTGGCGCCGCCGCCAATGTGCTGCGCTTCGTTCCCCAAACCGATGTCGCCGTGCTCGATCCGGTCTGGACCACCACCTACCCGACGCGGGATCACGGCTACCTCGTGTTCGACACGCTGTTCGGCATGGACAGCAGCTACGCCACCTCACCCCAAATGGCCGACGGCGCCGTGGCGGAGGACGGCGGCAAGCGGTGGCGCATCACCTTGCGCAATGGGCTGCGGTTCCATGACGGGACCCCCGTTTTGGCACGGGACTGCGTGGCGAGCATCAAGCGCTGGGGCGCGCGGGACCCGTTCGGGCAAGCCGTGCTCGCCGCCGCGGACGACATCTCCGCACCCGACGACAAAACCATCCTGTTCCGCATGAAAGCGCCTTTCCCGCTGCTGCCGGATGCGCTGGGCAAAACGCCGCCCTCCATGTGCGCCATCATGCCGGAGCGCCTTGCCGCCACCGATCCGTTCAAGCAGGTGACGGAGATGGTCGGCAGCGGGCCTTTCCGCTTCAAAGCGGACGAGCGGGTGCCAGGCTCGCTGCTGGTTTATGAGAAGTTCGCTGGCTACCAGCCCCGCCCCAGCGGCACGCCGGACTGGACGGCCGGGCCGAAGATCGTCCACCTCGATCGCGTCGAATGGCACATCATCCCCGACCCCAGCACCGTGGTCTCGGCGCTTAGCCGGGGCGAGGTGGATTGGTGGTGGGTGCCGGATGCCGATCTGCTCGGCCCGTTGCGGCGCGATGCAAACGTCACCGTGCGGCAGAACGATCCGACGGGGCTGATCGGCACCTTGCGGATGAACCATCTGCAGCCCCCGTTCGATAACCCGGCCCTACGCCGGGCCGTTCTGAGTGCAGTCACCCAGGCGGACTTCATGCAGGCCGTCGCCGGCACCGACCCGGCGAACTGGCGCGACGGTGTCGGCATCTTCTGCCCAGGCACGCCGCTCGCCTCCAACTCAGGCATGTCCGTGCTGACGGCCCCACGCGACATGGCCCGCCTTCGCGCTGCCGTCGCCGCCTCTGGCTACAAAGGCGAGCGGGTGGTGGTGCTGGGCGCCAGCGACATCGCCGCGTCGAAAGCCCTGTCCGACGTGGGGCAAGATTTGCTGCGGCAGATGGGCCTGAACGTGGACTACCAGGTGAGCGACTGGGGCACGATCGTGCAACGCCGGGCGAAGATGGATCCGGTCGAGGCCGGCGGCTGGAGCGTGTACCACACCTTCTGGAGCGGGCTCGACCACTTCACGCCCGCAACCCACGCTTTCCTGCGCGGAAACGGCAAGTCCGCCGGCCCCGGCTGGCCCAGCAGCCCGGCGCTCGAAACGCTGCGTGCCGAATGGTTCGCGTCGCCCGACCTCGCCGCGCAACAATCGATTGCTGCGAAGATGCAGGTTCAAGCCTTTACCGACGTGCCTTACGTGCCTTTGGGCCAGGTCGTGACCTACACAGCCTTCCGGAAAACTGTAACCGGTGTGCTGAACGGCATCCCGGTGTTCTGGAACGTGAAGCTGAGCCCGTAGCTGGCGCTAAGCCACGGTCGCCGGAAAATTCGCCTTGAAGGCGCCTCGAACGGTGATCACGCTCGGCCAACGCCAGGCCCAGCATTGACCGCGCCGATGCTCGCTGCAACAGGGATCGCGGCCGCGCACAGCCCGGCCATGGCCCAGAACGCCGGCGCGCCGAATTCGCCATAGATCGGTCCGGACGCCAGCGTCACGACCGCTGAAACCACGCCCATCGCGATCGTGCCGTAGAACGCCTGCGCTGTCGCCGCGAGCTGGGCGGGCACCACCCGGCCGATCATGTCCATGCAGGCGAGGTGAAGCAGTGCGAAGGTCAGTCCATGCAAGGGCTCCACCAGCGCCATCACGGGGAACCAGGCGGTGAGCGCCGCCGCACCCCATCGCACCACACCCGCGGCTGCCGACAGCATCATCGCACGCGCCGGCCCGAGCCAGCGTAGCAGACCTGGACCCGCCAGCAGGAACACGCCCACCTCGCCCAGCACGGACAGCGACCACAGCATGCTGCAGTCCGCCGCGGACAGCCCGGCGGAGCGCCAGCGGATCACCTCAAATCCGTCATGCAGTGCGTGGCTGCCCCCCACCAGGGCCGCGACGGCCATGAGCCGGACGAAGACGGGGATTGTCAGCAAGGTCCAGGTCGCACCCTTGCCGGCCGGCTCGGCTGCAGGACCCGCCACCTTGTTCGGCACGAACCCGGCGAAGCATGCGGCGAGCGCCAACAAACCGGCATTCAGCCACACAATGACACCGAGCCCGTGCCGGCTGACCAGTTGGCCCGAGACCAGCGTGGCCGCGATGAATGCGGCCGACCCGGCGCCGCGCACCCAGCCATACGGGAAGCCCGGCTTAGCCTCGGCCGATCCCAACGCCAGCGCGTCCGCCACGGGCGTCAGCGGCGCAAGGACCGAAGCGTGCAGCACGCTCACCAACAGCAGCAGCGGCAAGCCGCGGGCCGGGGCATAGCCAGTCGCGATCACCGCGGCCGCAGCCGTGAACCCGGCGAGCACGATGGGCCGGCGGCCGAGCCGGTCTGCCAACCGCCCTCCTGCCGGGCCAGCGAGCAGACGGATGGCCGTCCCAGCGGCGAGGACGATGCCGAGCGCGCCGGGCTTCAGTCCGTCTTGTTGCAGCAACCCGGGCAGAAACGGCGATGCCACACCGAATGCCGCGAACAGCGCGCCGTAAAGGACGATGAAGCGAGGCAAGGCTTTCCCTGGCTGCGCGACGTTCGGCACCGGCATCAAACGGCCAATACCATCCTCCGTTTCCTGCTTCGGGAGAGGGCCGGAATGATGGGCACGCGCCACATCTCCCGCAGCGGGAGTGCGCTTCCGGTTACCCGAACGCCCCGACGCTGTGCGTGATCGCGGTGCCGATCTCGCGCACGGTGGCGAAGAGGCGGCGGATCGGCTCCAGGATCTCGACGTGGATCGCCCCGTAGCTCATCGCGTTACGGCGGCCCGGCGGTTCGGAGTAGTCGCGGGCGGTCGCCGGGTTCGGCGAGGTCGGGAAGATCTCCGCCAGCAGTGTCAGGCAGGCCGGCACGTCCAGGCGGAGCAGCCGGTCCTCCAGCGCTTGCCGGGTCAGCGTATGGCGCGGTGAGAACTCGGGAATCTTGGTGCCGAGCAGCCAGATTCGCTGGATCGCGGCGATGCGCAGCGCGTGCAGCAGCACCTCCTTGCTATCCATCGCCGGCGCATCCGGCCAGGCCTCGGCAAGCGCCAGATGGTCGAGCTGGATACGCCGTGCCATCGCGGTCACCGGCTGCCATAGGCCGAGCCTATCCAGCGCGCGCGCCACGCTCATCAGCGCGGCAGTCCGGCCAGGCACGCTGCCGCTCACGTGGGCCACGCGGTCCAGCCAAGCGCCTGGATCGACCAGGCCCACCACCGCATGCAGCACATCCATGTCGGAATGGGCCAGGGCATGGGCGGCGAAGTCCATCGCGCGGCGAAAGCGCGGGCTGCTCTGCATCAGCGGCGCGAAATCCTCCTGGTGGCGTGCCGCGGCCGCGCCCAGACCCTGCAGCGTGTTCGCGCACCAACCGAGCTGCTGCAGGATCGCGTTGTTTGGAATCGCCCGCAGCTCACGGGGGTGGCGGATCGTCGCGGGCCCTCCGCTGTCGGACTGGCGGGCGGATGGGCGCGATCCTGTCGGGTCCAACAACGCCGGGCCGAACGCGCCGAGCAAGGCCGCATAGCCCGGGTCCTCCACCAACTCGCGCATGCCGCTACCGATGGTGGCGAAGAAATCCGCCGCGAAATCCGGCTCGTCATAGATCGGGTCCTGCGCGGTGGGCACGGAGGCAAAGGCGTGCTCCGCAATGCGGGCGATCACCGCGGAGGCCAGCGCGGGGGTGCCGAACAGCATGTAGCCGTCGCCGCCCTGGATCGCGCACTCCTCGCGTGTCGCGACGCCGGCTGCGGCGAAGGCCTGCCGGCTCGCGGTCGGCGAGTAGTATTTCAGCCGGTCTGCGAGCGAGCCCGGGTGCGCGCCGCGGCCGATGCTCTCGCCGCCGGTGTCGAACAGCACGACCTCGATGTCGGCCAAGCCGTGCTTCACCAGCAGGTCAGCGACCTTCAGCCGCAGCCGCTCGATCAGGTAGGAGGCAGCCAATTGCCCCACGTAGCGGCCGCTGTCCGAATAGCCGAATTGCAGGCACATGCGCCCGGTCGCGCGCAGATAGTCGCACCAATGCGGTGACCGCAGCGCCTCCGCCACGACCCGTGCGCCTTGCTCCAGCGCCTCCGCCGTCTCGAACAGCGGACTGATCTCGATCTGCCGCTCGATGCCGAAAAGCTTGGCCAGCCATAGTGCGGTCAGCAGCGTGTAGCCGCTTTCCGTCTCCGCAATGAGGAATCGGACCGGGGTGGCGGAATCGACATGCTTGGTGATCTGCGCAACCGTCATCATCACCCTGATGGCGGAAGCCTGCTCCGCCATCAGCGCGCCGAAATCGACCGGCTCGGGCTGCACTGCGTCCAGCGCCTCCCCGATCGCAGCCAGCAGCACCCGGCGGCGGCTGGCGTCGGCATGCGGCTCCGCCAGACCGAGCCGGACGCGGGCGGCATTGTGCAGTTGGGATGCGTTGAGGCGGACATGGGTGTGGGCCAGCGACAGGCCATGGCTGGCCAGGCCGGCCCGGGCCACAGCGAGCGGCATCGGCTCGGACGAGGCCGCGACCTCCGCATCCAGCAGCGTCAGCACCGGCTCTGCCGTCGTCAGCGCGGCGTCACGGCGGCCGATGAGAACTTCAGCGAACGCGGCGACGGCATCCGGGTCGGCGCCGGTGGGGCAAGCCGCCAACTGGGCTTCCACGGCGGACAGCGCCTCATCCACCCGGGCGCCCGCGGCGCCATCGCCAACTTGGGCGCGGACGCGCTCCAGTTGCAGGCGCTTCATGACCAGCCGCAGCCGCAGCGTGTCCCACCAGCCGATATCGGTGCGGCCATCCGTGTCGTAGCCGACCCAGGACGTCAGGATCACCGGGCGAGGCGTGATGGTGCGCCACCGGTCTGGCCAGACTGCCGCGGCCGCTTGCAGCAAGGCCGTGGTCAGCAAGTCGATCG
>CAZZVB010000224.1:0-6508 GCA_964657445.1 uncultured Burkholderiaceae bacterium
CCGAAGTCGATCGTCACCAAGGGCGGGGCCGGCGCCGGGCCTGGCGGCGGGAGTGGCGGGGCCGGCTTCGCGCCCGCCATCGGGTTGAACGTGCGCTGATCAATCAGCGTGCAGCCCCCCAGCAGGGTCATCGACAGAAGAACGGCGAGAACGGAGTGGCGGGCCATGGACGCTTGCTGCATTGCATCATATCCGAACCCGGGCAATACCGCACGTTCACACCGGAGAGCCTTCATGTCCACGCCCGCCAGCAACCAGCGCGTCGATGGCCGCCGACTTTGGGACAGCTTGATGCGCATGGCTGAAATCGGCGCGACCCCGAAAGGAGGCGTGCGGCGGATCGCCCTCACGGCCGTGGACAAGGCCGGGCGCGAGTTGTTCCAGGGCTGGTGCGAAGCGGCAGGACTCACCGTGCGCGTGGACACGATGGGCAACATGTTCGCCCGCCGGCCGGGCCGCGACCCGTCCCGCCCGCCGGTGCTGTTCGGCAGCCACCTCGACAGCCAGCCCACCGGGGGCAAGTTCGACGGAGCGCTCGGCGTCATCGCCGGACTCGAGGTGATGCGAACCATCAAGGAGATGGGCATCGAGACCGAAGCCCCAATCGAGCTGGTGAACTGGACCGACGAGGAAGGGGCGCGGTTCGGCCGCGCCATGATGGGGTCCGGCGTGTGGTCGGGCGTGTTCGACCAGGCGCGCATCGAGGCGCTGCGCGACAGCGACGGCATCGGGCTGGGCGAGGCGCTGGACGCGACCGGGTGCCGCGGCGCCGAGCCGGCGAGCCATTTCCCCGCCGACAGTTATTTCGAGTTGCATATCGAGCAGGGGCCGATCCTGGAGCGGGAGGACAAGCAGATCGGCGTCGTCACCGGCGGCCAGGCGCAAATCTGGTATGATGCCGTGGTGACCGGCCGCGACAGCCATGCCGGCACCACGCCCCCCAACGCGAGGCGGGACGCGCTGGTCGGCGCCGCCCGCATCATCGACCTGGTGGACCGCACCATGCGCGCCCGCGGCGAAGATGGCCGCGGCACGGTCGGGCAGCTTTTCGTCAGCCCGAATAGCCGCAACGTGGTGCCGGGCGAGGTGAAATTCTCCGTCGAGTTCCGCCATCCCGACGATGCCGAGCTTGAGCGCATTGCCGCGCAGTTCCCCCGCGACGCCGGGTTCATCGCCCGCGATACGGGGGTGAAGCTCGAACTGGCCGAGCGGGTCCGCATTCCTGCCCAGCCGTTCGACCCGGCCTGCGTCGCGTTGGTGCGCGACGCTGCCGCCAAGCTCGGCTATTCGGCGCGGGAGATCGTCTCCGGCGCCGGCCACGACGCGATCTACGTGGCCCGGCATATCCCGAGCGCGATGATCTTCACCCCCTGCCGGGACGGGCTGTCCCACAACGAAGCCGAGAGCATCGAGCCGGAGCAGGCCGAGGCGGGTTGCCAGGTGCTGCTGGAGGTCGTGCTGGCGCGGGCCAATCGCGCGGTCTGACACGCGCATCGGCTTTCGTCCTCATGATCGACAAGGAGTAGGATAGGAGGGGGTTTGCATCTCGTGTTGCGGCAGCGGGGCTTGCCGGCCTCGAAGCTGCCGCCTACACCCCGCCAATTCGGGGGGCCGCATGGCGTGGCAGGCTGATATCTCGGCGATCGTGGCAGAACCGCATTTGATAGCGGCTGAGGCGATGGTCAGCCCGATGGCCGATCTTCTGCGCACGGTTGCGCTTGGCATGGCGCCGGATGGCGGATTGCCGATCGGGATGGCCGACGCGGCGACCGTTCTGTGGTCCGAG
This sequence comes from uncultured Burkholderiaceae bacterium, assembly GCA_964657445.1. Lineage (GTDB taxonomy): Bacteria > Pseudomonadota > Alphaproteobacteria > Acetobacterales > Acetobacteraceae > LMUY01. Next base: position 1,787 of record CAZZVB010000224.1, read on the forward strand.
TTCCATCGGTTCGACGCGGCCGACCCGCACTGGCCGGACCGCGACCGATTCATCCTGTCGCCGGGCTACGGCGCTCCATTGCTCTACGCGCTGCTGCACCTGACCGGTCACCAGGGCATGGGCGAAGATGCGCTGCAGACCCACCGCCAGCTTGGCAGCGCCGCGGCCGGGCATCCCGACCACGGCGCCCATCCGGCGATCGAAGCGACGACAGGGGCGCTGGGCCAGGGCCTTGGCATGGCCGTCGGCATGGCGCTTGCCGAACGTTTGCTGGCCGCGCGGTTCGGCAAGAGCCTGGTGGATCACCGGACCTGGGTTGTCGCCACGCTCGGCGACCTGATGGAAGGCATCAGCCACGAAGCCGCCAGCCTGGCCGGCCATTTGCGTCTGGAAAAGCTGCTCGTCCTGCTCGAAGACGATAGCGACAGCCCGGATTATTCCAGCGGGCTTGCCGGGCCAGACGATGCGCTGCGCCGGTTCGCCGCCCTCGGCTGGGCCACGCGGTCGGTGGACGCGCATGACCCGGCGGCCATCGAGGCCGCGATCTCGCAGTCCACGCGTTCGCGCAAGCCGACGCTGATCGCCTGCCGCACGGCGCTGTGCCGCGGCTGGTCGGCAGGACCTTCCGAAATCGGTGCAGCCTCGCTGTGGGCGGATGCCGGCCGCCGGGGCAGTTCGGCACGGCGTGCCTGGCTGAAGCGCCTGGCGCATCACCCGCAACGCGCCGAGTTCGAGCGTGTGATCGCCGGCCGGCTGCCCGATGGCTGGGCCGACCAATTGGCCGCGTTCAAATCCGTTCTGGCCAGCGATCGCCGGCCCGCCAGCACGCGGGACTCGGCCGAGCGATTGCTGGAGGCAATGGCGCCGGGCTTTCCGGAGCTGGTGGGCGGACAGACCGAACTAGGGCCGGGCCGCGGTGCGCCCGTGACGCCGGGCAGCTTCTCCGGCCGACAGGTGCATTACGGCCCGCGCGAACACGGCATGGCGGCCTGCCTGAACGGGCTGGCGCTGCATGGCGGGGTGCTGCCGTATGCGGTGGCCCCGCTGGCGGCGACGGACGGCATGCGGCCGGCGCTGCGCCTGTCCGCCATGATGGGGCTGCGCGCGATCCACGTCGCCACGCATGACAGCATCGGCCTGGGCGCCGACGGCGCGGCTTACCAGCCGGCCGAACACCTCGCCAGCCTGCGTGCCATGCCCGGCCTGCTGGTGTTGCGGCCGGCCGATGCGATCGAGGCGGCGGAGTGTTGCGAACTGGCGGTGCGGCGGAGCGAGGGGCCGAGCCTTCTGGTGCTGTCCGAGCAGCCCCTGCCTGCGCTGCGCAGCGACATCTCGGAAAACCGCAGCGCCCGGGGCGCCTACGTCATCGCAGAGGCAAACGGCCCGCGGGCGGCCACGCTCATTGCGACCGGCAGCGAAGTGTCGCTGGCGCTGGCTGCACGGGAGCGGCTGGCGCTGGAGGGCATCGCCGTCGCCGTGGTGTCCATGCCCGCCTGGGGCTTGTTCGCCCGCGCCGACGCCAGCACCCAGGCGCGGGTGCTGGGCGCGGCCCCGCGCTTCGGCATCGAGGCCGGCTGCGGGTTCGGCTGGGAACGATGGCTCGGCCCGGATGGCATCTTCCTCGGCGTCACTGGGTTTGGCGCCTCGGCCCCGGCGGATACACTGTTCCGGCATTTCGGCCTGACACCCGATATCGTGACGGCGGTCGTACGCCGGCAATTGGCCCAGCGGGGGGCTGATCCGCTTACAGACAGCTAGTCCGGCCCGCCTGCGCCGATTACATAGCCGTCATCTTATGGAGGACTGAGACCATGGCCGTGAAGGTCGCCATCAACGGGTTCGGGCGCATCGGTCGCCTCGTGCTGCGCGCTATCGTCGAAAGCGGCCGAACCGACGTCATCCCCGTCGCCATCAACGACCTCGGCAGCGTCGAGGCGAACGCTCATCTTTTCCGCTACGACAGCGTGCACGGCCGCTTCCCAGGCACCGTCGCCGTCGAGGGCGACACCATCACCATCCATCACGGCGGACGCACCTACGGCCCGATCAAGGTCAGCGCCGAGCGTGACCCGTCCAAGGTGCCCTACCAGGGTGTGGACGTGGCGATGGAATGCACCGGGCTGTTCACCAAGAAAGAGGACGCGGCCAAGCTGATCGCGGCAGGCGCCCGCAAGGTGCTGGTCAGCGCCCCGGCGGACGGCGTGGATGCGACGATCGTATTCGGCGTCAACCAGTCGGTCCTCACGCCGGACATGACGGTGATCTCCAACGCGTCATGCACGACCAACTGCCTGGTGCCGATGGTGAAGGTGCTGCATTCCACCTTCGGCCTGGTACGTGGCTACATGGTGACCATCCACTCCTACACCGGTGACCAGAAGACGGTCGATACGCTGCATCGCGACCTGCACCGCGCCCGCGCTGCAGCCGTGTCGATGATCCCCACCAGCACGGGTGCCGCCAAGGCCGTCGGCCTGGTGCTGCCGGAGCTGAAGGGGAAGCTGGATGGCACCTCGATCCGCGTGCCGACGCCGAACGTCAGCCTGGTGTCGCTCGACGCAAACCTGTCGCGGACGGCAACCGTCGCCGAGATCAATGAGGCGATGAAAGCCGCCGCCAGCGAAGGTCCGCTGAAGGGCATCCTGGACTACAACACCGAGAAGCTGGTCAGCAGCGACTTCAATCACGTCGCGGCGTCCTGTTCGTTCGATGCGACGCAGACCGCGTCGGTGGATGGCGGCCAGATGGTCCACGTGGTCGGCTGGTACGACAACGAGTGGGGTTTCAGCTCCCGCATGAGCGACACCGCCGCGCTGTTCGGCAGCATCTGACATGGCGCACCGCACGCTCGACGGCGTGGATGTGAAAGGGCGGCGCGTGCTGGTGCGCGCCGACCTGAACGTGCCCGTGCGCGACGGCAAGATCACCGACCTGACCCGGATCGAGCGGCTGTCGCCCACGATCCGGGAGCTGGCGGACGGGGGCGCCAAAGTCATCGTGTTCAGCCATTTCGACCGGCCGAAGGGCAAGCGCGTGGCGTCGATGTCGCTGGCGCCGCTGGCGGTGGCCTTGGCGACGGTGCTGGGCAAGCCGGTGCGCTTCGTCGAGGAAAGCACCGGGCCGGTGGCGAAAGGCGCAGTTGACGCCATGGCCGACGGCGACGTGCTGATGCTGGAGAATACGCGCTATCACCCCGGCGAGGAAACGAACGACCCGGCGCTGGCCCGCGAGTTCGCGGCACTTGCCGAGATCTTCGTGCACGACGCGTTCTCCGCCGCCCACCGCGCCCATGCCAGCACCGAGGGCGTAGGCCGGTTGCTGCCGTCCTACTCCGGGCGGCTGATGCAGCAGGAGCTGGACGCGCTGGACGCGGCACTCGGCAATCCGCAGCGCCCGGTGGCGGCGATCGTCGGCGGGTCCAAGGTTTCCACCAAGCTGGAGCTGCTGGGCAATCTGGTGACCAAGGTGGACGTGCTGGTGATCGGCGGCGCCATGGCCAACACCTTCCTGGCCGCCCAGGGCGTCTCGGTCGGCAAGTCTCTGCAGGAAGCGGAGATGCACGTGACCGCCCGCGCCATCCTGACCCGCGCCGCGGAAGCGGGATGTGAGATCGTGCTGCCGGTGGACGCTGTCTGCGCCACCGAGTTCAAGCCGAACCCGGCGACCGACACCGTTCCGGTCGCTGCGATACCGGATGGCAGCATGATGCTCGACGTCGGGCCCGAGAGCGTGGACGACCTCAAGCAGCGCCTGCTGTCCTGGCGCACGCTGGTCTGGAACGGGCCGCTCGGCGCGTTCGAGACGCCGCCGTTCGATGCCGCGACCGTGGCGCTGGCGCATGCCGTCGCGGACGCGACCGAAGCCGGAACGCTGCGCAGCGTGGCCGGGGGCGGCGACACCGTCTCGGCGTTGCGGCACGCGGGGGTGATGGAGCGGCTGAGTTACGTATCCTCGGCCGGTGGTGCGTTCCTAGAGTGGCTGGAGGGCAAGACGCTGCCGGGAGTGGCCGTGCTGATGAACGATCCCGCTGCTGTGACCGCATAGGGCCGAACCTACCCCTCCGGCCGCTGTTCTCATTGGCATCCCAACAAGGAGGGACATCAATGGCGAACGAATTGAACGGGCTGCGCGTGGCAGTTCTGGCGACCAACGGCTTCGAGCAGGTCGAACTGACTGAGCCGGTGAAGGCGCTGAAGCAGGCCGGTGCGACTGTGACCGTGGTGTCGCAGACGTCAGGCCAGATCCAGGGCATGAACCATGACGAGAAGGGCGACAAGCTGCCGGTGGACAAGACCCTGTCCGAGGTGAAACCGGAGCAGTTCGACGCCCTGATGCTGCCAGGCGGCGTTGCCAATCCGGACTACCTGCGGGTGGACAAGGACGCAGTCGCGTTCGTGAAGTCCTTCGCGCAGGGCGGCAAGCCGATCGGCGCGATCTGCCACGGCCCTTGGACGCTGATCGAGGCGGATGCGGTGCGCGGCAAGACGATGACGTCTTGGCCGTCGCTGCAGACCGATCTGCGCAATGCCGGCGCCGAGTGGGTCGATCAGGACTGCGTCGTGGACGGCAACCTCGTGACGTCGCGCAAGCCGGACGACTTGCCGGCGTTCAACCGTCGCCTGGTGGAAGTGTTCTCTGCCGGTGTGCAGAAGCGGGCTGCCTGACGGAGTCTTAGTCGATCTAAAGCCCTCTCATCCCGGGAGAGGGTTGGGTGAGGGGCTG
>CAZZVB010000225.1:0-6431 GCA_964657445.1 uncultured Burkholderiaceae bacterium
CCGCGCCGGCGACGATGCGGCCGAAATCGCCCGCCGCATGCAGGCCGCGCGTGACGAAATCACGCACTGGAGCGAGTTCGACCACGCCATCGTCAACGACCGCCTGGACGACGCGATTGCGACGGTCGGCAGCATCTTGCACGCGGCCCGGTGCGCCACCGCACGGCAGGCCGGGTTGCCGGCGTTCGTGGCGACCCTCGCGTAGCCTTAAACGTGTAGCGAACGGCTACTCCGCGGCTTTACGCTCGCGGGCAATGGCGGCGTTGACGCGGGGCATGACCTGCTCGGCCATGAGGATCTTGCTGCGGCGCGCGAGGGCTGGGTCGGCCCAATCGTGGCCGGCGTAGAGCAGGGTGCCGAAATCGCCGACATCCTCCCGGAAGGCCAGGATCTGGTCGGCGACGCTGTCCGGGGTGCCATGGAAGATCAGCTTGTCGCAGATCGCGTCCAACGTGATGGAGTCGTCGGACTGGCTGCGGTCGGTCTTGAACAGTTCGGCCCGGCCGGCGCGCTTCATCTTGGTCAGCAGCTGGTTGTAGTAAAAGCGATACGGACTGTCTGGGTCGGTCGCGTAACGGCGCGCGGTGGCGGCGTCGTCTGACACGAAGATGCTCTTGGCGACGCGCCAATTCGCCGGGTCGGCGGGGCGGCCGGCGCGCTGGCAGCCTTGCACGTAGCCGGGCCAATGGCTGCGCACCCATTGCGGCATCAGGAAGTTGGCGCTGATCGGCTCCCACCCGCGGGCGGCGGCCTCTGTCACGCCCTTCGAGAATGGGGCGACCACGGTGACGATGATGGGCGGATGCGGGGCCTGCAGCGGCTTGGGGATGATGCCCTGGCCGATATCGGCGATCAGCGTCTTTTCGGTGGTGATCGACCAATATTTGCCGGTGATGTTGTAAGGCGGGTCGGTCGCCCAGATTTGCAGCACCTGGTCGATCGCCTCGACGAACATCGCGTTGCGATCGACGCCGAACGTGCCGAACGCCTCCGCATCGGACGGCAAGCCGCCGGGGCTGATGCCGAAGTTCAGCCGGCCGTCCAGCATATGGTCCAGCATCGCAATTTCCCCGGCGACGCGCGCCGGGTGCGTGTTCGGCAGGTTCACCGTCCCTGTGCCAAGCCGGATTTGCTTGGTGTGGCCGACCAGGCTGGCCAGGAACAGCGTGCAGGAGGTGATGTTTTCGGCCTTGTCGGTCGTATGCTCCCCCACATACGCCTCGGAGAAGCCCAGCTCGTCGGCCAGGATGAACGTTTCGCGGTCCTCCCGCAGCGTCTGGCGCCAATCCTTGTCGAGCGGGTGGATAGGCATGGTGAAGAAGCCGAGCTGCATGGGACCGAGCCTCCGATTGTTGATCTTAGCTTAGCGCTTTGGCGGGAAATGTAAGCTCACAGGCCGACCTTGGGCTCCAGCCCCGCCGCTTTCACGCCGGCGACGGCGCACGTCTCGTCATTGTCGGAATTGTCGCCGGAAATGCCGACCGCGCCGATCACCTCGCCCTCGGACAGGATCAGCACGCCGCTCGGTACCGGCACGACGCGGCCGCCGCTGACGGTTGACAGCGCCGCCATGAAGGTCGGGTTGGCCTGCGTGCGGTTGAACAGTTCCCGTGAGCCGAACCCCATCCCGAGCGCCCCCCAAGCCTTGCCGAACGCGATGTCGAACCGGAGAATACCCGACCCGTCCTCCCGCTTGAACGCAACCAGATGCCCGCCGGCGTCCAGCACCGCGACGGAGAGCGGCATGAACTTATGCTCCCGCCCTGTCTTCAGCGCGGCCTCGACGATGGTGGACGCAGTTTCGAGGTTCATCTTCATCGATATTCTCCTTAGGTAGCCTTCGCAGCCCAATAGGCCGGCATCCAAGCGCAATCCCGCTTGCCCCAGCCTGCTTCGCTCGCCCCATCGAACGTCGTAAGCGCCTCGGCCGTAACCGGCAGTTTGAAGCCTCGCGCCTCCGCCTCGGCCAGCATGGTCCGCAGGTCCTTGCGCATGGAGTCGATGTCGAAGGCGGGCGCGCCCGGGTCGCCGCCGGCCAACGCTGCGGCGATCGACTTGCCCTTGACCTTCAGGATGTTCGGGCCGCCCGCCGTCTCACTGAACAACTGCACCAGCCACTCCGGATCGAGACCGAGATGGCGAACCAGCGCCATCGCCTCGCCGAAGGACTGCCAGAACACCAGCAGCGGCAGGTTGACTGCCAGCTTCAATGCGGCGCCGGCCCCGACCGGCCCGACCAGCTCCACCCGGCGGCACAGCAGGTCCAGCACCGGGCGGGCGCGCTCAAAATCCGCCTGCGAACCGCCGGCTAGGCCGAGCAATTGGCCGGACCGCGCCGGGCCGGTGGTGCCGCCGACCGGGCACTCCACAAATGCGCCGCCGGCGTGCTGCACCTCGGCTGCCAGGGCTTGCTCGGTTTCTGGGCGAACCGTACTCATTTCGATAAAGAGCTTGCCGGACGCGGCCGCGAGCAACCCGTCCGCCCCATGAAACACCGCGTCCAGCGCTGGGCCGTCAAACACCATGGTGATGATGAAGTCGGACCGTTCCGCGAGCGCCTTCGGCGTTTCGGCAACCGGCAGCCCGCTCGCGTCCGCCTTCTCGCGGGTACGGTTCCAGACCACCACCTCTGCGCCGCTCTCGGCCAGGCGTGCGGCCATGGCACTACCCATCTTGCCAAGACCGGCGATACCGATGCGCATGGACGCCCCCTTCTGTTCGGCCTTATTGATCAACCGCTCGATAGCATTGCGCTGATAGCATGGGGAGAAAACGGATGGAACGCGAGATCGGGGTCGTCGGGCTTGGAATCATGGGTGGCGCAATGGCGCGAAACCTGCTCGCCGCCGGTTGGCGCGTCGTGGGCTATGACCCGGATAAGGCCGTGACGGCGGCGCTGGCCGCGGATGGCGTCGAGATGCAGGCGGATGTCGCGGGCGTCGCCAAGGCGGTGCCCACAATCATGACTAGCCTGCCAACCCCGTATGCGTTGCAGGCGACGGCCGAGGCGATTGCGGCGGCAGGGGTGCCGCGCCGGGTGGTCGTCGAGGTCAGCACGATGACGCTGGCCGATAAGCTTCGCTTCGGCGAGACGCTGAGTGCGGCCGGGCACGTGGCACTCGACTGCCCGATCAGCGGCACCGGGTCACAAGCCGTCAAGAAAGACCTCGTGATCTACGCCAGCGGCGGCTCGGAGGAGATTGCTGCGCTCAAGCCGTTCTTCGATGGGTTCGCCCGTGCGGTGCATGACCTCGGCGCCTATGGGAACGGCAGCCGGATGAAGTTCGTCGCCAACCTTCTGGTCGCGATCCACAACGTGGCGTCGGCAGAGGCGATGGTGCTCGGCATGAAGGCCGGGCTGGATCCGCAGCAGGTCGTTTCCCTGATCGGCGCCGGCGCCGGGACATCGCGGGTGTTCGAACTGCGGGCGCCGATGATGGCGGCCAACGACTACGAAACCGCCACGATGAAGTGTGCAGTCTGGCAGAAGGACATGGCGATCATCGGCGCTTTCGCGGCCGAATTGGGCGTGCCGACGCCGATGCTGTCGGCGACCGTGCCGATCTACAACTCGGCGATGGCGACAGGTCACGCTGCCCACGACACGGCGGCGGTCTGTGCGGTGCTGGAACAGATGGCGGGGATGGAGCGCGCTTGACACAGGCGGCGGGGCGATAGAACGATCACTCGATAATTAGCGGCGGCAAGCCGTGTTGGGGAACGTTCGCAATGGCTGCTTCAGCCGGTAGCAAGTCCGAGGTCCGGGACGGCATGTGCGTCGATTGGGATGTCCCGATCGTCGCGGATGACGGGCTCGTGCTGCGCGCCGACGTGTTCCGCCCGGTGGCGGCGGGCCACTACCCGGTGTTGCTGACCTATGGGCCGTATGCGAAGGGCCTGGCGTTCCAGGAAGGCTACCCCAGCGCCTGGCAGCGCATGGTGGAAAAACACCCGGACGTCGCCGCCGGGTCGAGCAATTTGTATCAAAGCTGGGAAGTGGTGGACCCCGAGAAGTGGGTGCCGCACGGCTATGTCTGCGTGCGCGTGGACAGCCGCGGCTGCGGCCGTAGCCCGGGCTACGTGGACCATTTCTCGCCGCGCGAGACGCAGGATTTCTATGACTGCATCGAATGGGCTGGCGTGCAGCCCTGGAGCAATGGCCGGGTCGGGCTGAACGGCATCAGCTATTACGGCATCAACCAATGGCAGGTCGCCAGCCGCCAGCCGCCGCACCTGGCCGCGATGTGCATATGGGAGGGGGCGGCCGACTGGTATCGGGACATGACGCACCATGGCGGCATGCTCAGCACGTTCTGGGCGAACTGGTACGACATGCAGGTCAAGACGGTGCAATACGGGCTGGGAGAGCGCGGCCCGCGGTCCCCGGCGACGGGCGACCTGGTGTGCGGCCCGGAGACGCTGGATGAGGCGACGCTTGCGGCCAACCGCTGCGACTTCGGCGAGGAGATCCTGGCCCATCCGCTGGATGACGACTACCATCGCGCCCGCTCGCCGGACTGGTCGAAAGTGGTGGTGCCCTTTCTGTCGGCAGCCAACTGGGGCGGGCAGGGGCTGCATCCGCGGGGCAATTTTGAAGGCTTCTACCGCGCAGCGTCCGAGCACAAATGGCTGGAAGCGCACGGCATCGAGCACTGGACGCACTTCTACACCGACTATGGCCGCACGCTGCAGCTTCGGTTCTTCGATCACTTTCTGAAGGACCAGCCTACAGGCGACTGGGACAAGCAACCGCCCGTCCTGCTGCAAGTCCGCCATCCTGGCGAACGCTTCGTCGAGCGTGCGGAACAGGCCTGGCCGATTCCGCGCACGCAATGGACCGGGTTCGCGCTGTCCTTTTCCGAAGGCGCGTTGATCAAGGACGGGACGGCGAGCGACGGCACGGCCAGCTTTGATGCGGCTGGCGATGGGCTGACGTTTCTGACGCCGCCGCTGGAGCAGGTGACGGAGATTACGGGCCCTTCGGCGCTGACGCTATTCGTGTCGTCCAGCACTACGGACGCGGACATTTTCGTTGTGCTGCGCGTGTTTGCGCCCGATTTGCGGGAAGAGACGTTCCAGGGCGCTATCGACCCGCACACGCCAATAGCCCAGGGCTGGCTGCGGGCGTCGCACCGTAAGCTGGACCCGGCGTTGTCCACGCCCTGGCGGCCATATCACACGCACGATGAGGTGCAGGCGCTGACGCCGGGTGAGGTGGTGCGCTTGGACATTGAGTTGTGGCCGACCTCCATCGTCGTGCCGGCGGGCTGGCGTGTGGGCTTGAGCGTGCGCGGGCGGGATTACGTCTATCCCGGCGGCAGCGGCGGCAAGCTGTCCAACTTCAAGAACGAACTGACGGGCTGCGGGCCGTTCCTGCACGACGACCCGCGTGACCGCCCGCCGGCGGTGTTCGGTGGGCGCACCACCCTGCACGCCGCACCAGGTCAGGCGCCAACGCTGCTGCTACCGATCATCCCACAAAGCGAGGCCACCCAATGACGGTCATCACACGCCGGAGCGCACTGCTGGGTGCCGGCGGCTTAGGCGTGGCCTTGTCCGCTGCCGGTGCGCGGGCTCAGGCCTCACCCATGCGGATCGGCTTCTTGACCGTGAAAACCGGGCCGCTCGCGTCCGGCGGGATCCAGATGGAGCAAGGGCTGACGCTCTATTTGAAGGAGCGCAACAACATGCTCGCCGGGCGGCCGGTGCAGCTTTTCACCGCGGATACCGGCGGCGTGCCCGCCAACACGCGGACCAAGACGCAGGAGCTGGTGGAGCAGAACAACGTCTCGATCATCATCGGCCCGCTGGCCGCGTTCGAGGCGCTGGCGATCGACGAGTACACGCGGTCCAGGCAGATCCCGGTGATGAGCGTCGCGGCCGCCGAGGACATCACGCAGCGGCATCCCGATCCGTGGTTCGTGCGCTGCACGTCCTCCTCCGCGCAATGCGCCCAGCCACTGGCGGATTACGCGGCGAAAGACCTTAAATACAAGCGGATGGCCACGATCGGCGACGATATCGCTTTCGGCCAGGAGCAGAACGCCGGGTTCCAGCGCGTCTTCGAGGATGCGGGCGGTAAGATCGTGCAGAAGCTGTGGCCCCCGCTGAATGCGCCTGACTATGGCACATTCATCGCGCAGCTGAACGCTAAGCTGGACGGCATCTTCATGTCGTTCGCGGGATCGAACGGGTTCCGCTTCTTCAAGCAGTACAAGGAATACGGCGGCACCATCCCTATCCTGGGCGGAATGACGGCGGTGGACGAGGCGGTCCTGCAGCAGATGGGTGACGACGCGGTGGGCATGATCTCCAGCAACTGGTACTCCGCCCAGCTCGACAACCCGCTTAACAAGACGTTCGTCGCGGGCATGCAGCGCGACTATAAGGTCGATCCTGGGTATTACGCGGCCGGAACGTATGTTGCGGCC
>CAZZVB010000226.1:0-6343 GCA_964657445.1 uncultured Burkholderiaceae bacterium
CCTGCACCGTCACGTCCAGCGCGGTGGTGGGTTCGTCCGCGATCAGCAGGCGGGGTGAGGGGGCCACTGCCATGGCCGTGGCGATGCGCTGGCGCTGGCCGCCTGAGAATTGGGCGGGTATTGGCCCAGCCGGCGCTCCGGCGAAGGAATCCGCATCTTGGATGATCGCAGACACGAGCGTGAACCGGATGGAATTGGCCATGCCGCAGAATGTCACCGCCGGCATGGCCAAGGGCTTTAAGCTCACCCTCCAGCCTGCTGCGGTCACTTACGCCGATCGTTCGTCCGACAGTGCCCGGCGGGACGTCTCCGGGCCGATATAGGCGGCGATGGCAGATGTGAGCGCGGCGATCACCACGTAGCCTGCGACGAAGGTCCAGCCATTATTATCCGCGGCGCTCAATCCCTTGGCGATGAACGGCGTGAAGCCGCCGGCCACGATCGAGCCGAGCTGTGCGCCGATGGAAGCGCCGCTGTAGCGGACGCGGGCGCCGAATAGTTCGGTGAAGAACGCCGGTTGCACCGCGTTGATGGAATTGTGTGCGATGTTGATGAGCAGCACGTAGCCCAGCACCATCAGGAAGAACGATCCGCTTTGCAGCAGGTAGAAGAACGGGAAGGCGCACGCTGCCGCCATGAGTGCGCCGAAGATATACACCGGCCGCCTGCCGATACGGTCGGACAGAGCACCGAACAGCCCATGCATCGGGAATGCGAGCACGCAGCAGAACATGATGACGCCCAGCATCGTCTGCTTAGGAACGCCCAATTGGCCCGTAGCATAGGAAACAGCGAAGACCGTCGTCAGGAAGAACGGTACGCTCTCGGCAAAGCGCAGCACCATGATCAGCAGCAGGTTGCGCCACGAGGTGCGGATCACCTCGGTGACCGGGCTGCGCGATTGTTCGTGCCGGGCCTGGGTTTCCTGGAACACCGGTGTCTCATCGAGCTGCCGGCGCATGTAGAGGCCGACGGCAACCAGCAGGCCGCTGAGCAGGAACGGCAGGCGCCAGCCCCAGGACATCAGTTGATCTTCCGGCAACAGCCCCACCAGGGCGAATGCCCCCGTCGCCAGCAATTGTGCGGAAAATCCGCCGGTTTGCGGCCACGCGCTGAAGAAACCACGCCGGTTGGCAGGCGCAGATTCCACGACCATCAACATCGCACCGCCCCACTCGCCGCCCACAGCGAAACCTTGCAGGAAGCGCAATAACACGAGCAGGATCGGGGCAAGCACGCCTACCTGGCCGTAGGTCGGCAGCACGCCGATCAGGCAGGTCGCCGCTCCCATGCCGACGAGCGTGATAATCAAGGTGCGCTTGCGCCCGATGGTGTCGCCAAGATGGCCGAATACCACGCCGCCGAGCGGACGGGCGAGGAAGCCGACGCCGAATGTTGCGAAGGAGGCGAGCAGGCCCAGTAGCGGCGTCATCGTCGGGAAGAATACCCGGCCGAACACCAGCGCCGCCGCCAGCCCGTAAGCCAGGAAGTCGTAGTATTCGATCGTGTTGCCTATGAAGCTCGACACGACGATCTTGGTGATTGAGCTGCGGTGCAACGTAGCCGCCGTGTATGTCGCCGGCCTGATTGTTATGTCTGACATTGATTCCTCCCGTGGATGTTGCTTCAGGTCACGGCCGCGACCTGGTGGATGATGGTGCGGCGATCAGCGGTGTATGTGACGTCAAGACGGTCACCGCTCGCGATGATCGCGGGATAGGAGAACTCGCCCTCCCGCGTTTGCATGTGAACCGGTTGGCTCCAGCTCTCGCCATTGTCCACCGAGTGCAGCAAGGAGATCGGGGAGCGCCGTCCCCAATTGCCGGCGACCGGGTTGCAGGCGAGCACCAGGGCACCGGACGAGAGGCGCACCACGTCCAGCCCGCTATTGTTGTTGGGCAGCGATGTCGCGTAGGCCGCGCACCAGTTGCGTCCGCCATCGTGTGAGTCGCTGCGGTAGATTTGGCCGCGCGTGCTTCGCAGCAGCATGTGCAAGTGGCCCGGCTGCGATTCCCACAATGTCGGCTGGATCACGCCGTCCCAGGCGAAGATGCGCGCCGGGTCGGTTTCCCACAGCGCGTTCTCCGACAGACCCTGCCACGGCTCGGCGTTGGCAGTCTCGCCCGTCGCCACATGCTCCAGTGGGACGTCCGCGCGGGTCCAGCTTTTGCCGTGGTCGCTGGAGCGGTCGGTGAACGCGTCCCAGCGGCGGTCGTCCTCGACCGAACCCGGCGCCAGCCAGCCGCCTTCTGCCAGCACGATCAGCTTGTTCTTGACCGGGCCGCGCGGTGCCGGGTCACCGGGAATGAGCGGCCTCGGCTCGCTCCAGCTTCGGCCGCCATCGGCGGAGATCGCCAGGCTGGTCACCCAACTGTGGACGGTCGGGCCCGTCTTGTAGAACAGCCAGACGGTATTGCCCTCGGCATGCAGAACCGGGTTCCAGTGTGCCGTGCCGTCCTGCGCGAACTGGCGTAGCGGGGGCTGCCAGGCGCCGTCGATGCAGCGGCTCAGCCAGATGGCGGTGTCGCCCTCGCCTTCGCGCTTGCCGGCGAAGAACGCCGCGAGCAGGTCCCCGCCCGGCAGCTTCACGATGGTGGAGGCGTGACAGCTCTCGAACAGGCCGTGGCCGTCTTGCAGCAGCTGCTGGGCCTGGCCGAGCACGATCATGCGCCGGGTCAGGCCGCCTTGGCGACGCTGAGCCGGCGCAGCTTGGCGGCCATTGCCTCACCTTGCGCGGCGCTGGCGGCGGTCAGCGGCGCACGGACGGCGCGCCAGGCGGCGTTGCCTGTCAGTGCGGCGAGCCCGGTCTTCAGCGCCGGCACGAACGGCCCCTGCATGAGTGCGATCGCGGCGCTCATGGCGGCTTCTGCGCCGGGTTCGCGGAACATCGCGCGCACCAGTTCCGGCACGACGTTCGCCATGCCGCAGATCGTGCCGGAGCCGCCTTCGGCCACGGCGCGCCCGATATCGGCCTCGTTGCCGACCGTGATGCAAAGCTGCGGGGCTGCGGCGCGGAAGGCGCGGAACTGGGCGAAATCGCCGCTGCTGTCCTTCAACCCCGCCAGCATCGTGCCGAACCGCTGGCGCAATGCCACCGCCACCGCGGGCGGGATGCCGACACCCGAGACCTGGGGGATGTGATACAGCGTGACGCGCAGGCGTTCGTCGGCCACGCCGTCGATGATCGCGGCGAACGCTGCCTCGAGCCCCGCCGCATCGACGTCGCGGTAGAAATACGGCGGTAGGATCAGGATCTGCTGCAAGCCCAGGCTCAGTGCATCCCGGCTCAGTGCGATGCTGTCGGGGATGGCCGGGAAGCCCGCGCCGAGTGCGAGGCGTTCCGGCGCGATGCCGTGCCGCAGCAGGGCAGCCACGGTGTCCAGCCGCTCCTTTGCGGAGAAGGACGTGCCTTCGCCGGTCGTGCCGAACAGCACCAGGCCGTCCACCCCGTGGTCGAACAGCCATTGGCCGTGGGCGGCAAGACAGGCGTGATCGACGTTGCCGTCAGGTCCGATCGGCGTTGCCGCCGCCACCCAGAAGCCGCTGATGCCACCGTTCTCAGTCATGTCCATTCCCCTTGGTTCAGTCCGCGCCGGCATCCAGCACCAGCGCCCGGCGCCGGGCAGAGGCGAGATGTGACTTCAAGGCAGCCACCGCGGCCGCCCCATCGCGTTGCCGGACCGCGTCCAGGATCGGCCGGTGCTCGTCCAGCGCAGGCGCCAACAGTTCGGCGGTCAGGGTCACGCGGTCATACAGCATGATCCGGATGCGGATCGCGTTGACCCGGTGCACATCGTTCAGCAGCGCATTCCCCAGGCTTTCCACGATCAAGTCGTGAAAGCCCCAGTCGATCGCTTGGGCGCGGGCGACCAGGCCTGGGTCGATCTCGCCGGCCTGTGCCGCCTCCGTGATCTCCCGCAGCGCGTCGGCTTCGCGCGCGACCACGGCGTCGGGCGCGACCCGGACGAAATGGGCCAGCGCCTCCGTCTCGATCATCTCTCGCAGGTGGAAAGCGTCGCGGATTAGCCGCGGATCGGCGCCGACGATCTGCAGGCCCCGCTGCGCCAGCGTGCGGATCAAACCCTCCGCCTCCAGGCGGGGGATCATCTCCCGCACTGCGCCAAGCGGGAAGCCTACCAAGGCCGCGAGATCCCGCTGCGTGACGAATTGCCCCGGCAGCAGGCGGCCGTCCAGCAGGTGCCGGGTGAATGCATCGTAGGCCTGCGCTCGCAAGGTCATGTCATCAATTCATCACTGACATGTCAGTCTGTCAACACCGATTGCATCCGCTGTGGGAGCGCCATAGGGTGCGGGCAAGCAAGGCTGGAGGAGCGTGCCAAGTGTCGACGCCTAAGCGAGTGCTGCTGGTCGCCAGCGGTGACCTGCGGCAAAGCGCCAACGCCATGTGCTGGCCCGCGCAGGCCGCTATGGAAGCGCAACTGTCGGACGCGGTCCGGGCTTGTGGCGGCGAGGTGCAACGCGCGCACCCGTTCGACCCGGCGCTGCAGCACGGCTTCATCTCTAGCCAGAAGCAGGGCATGGCGATCTTTGCCGGTATCGATCCCGACGCGCCGCTGATCGTGGCGGAAGCCGTGTGGCAATACTCGCATCACGTGCTGGCGGGGCTCACCAGCCATCGCGGCCCGATCCTGACGGTGGCGAACTGGTCGGGGCAGTGGCCGGGCTTGGTCGGCATGCTGAACCTCAACGGCTCGCTGACGAAAGCCGGCGTGACCTACAGCACGCTGTGGAGCGAGACGTTCGGGGATGTGTGGTTTCGCGAGAAGCTAGCGGAGTGGCTGACGCTCGGTACGGTCACGCACGACCTCAGCCACGTCACCCCGCTCGACCCGGCGGCGTTGCCGGCGCGGGCACAGGAGGTTGGCCGCTCGATCGCCGACGATCTGCGCCGGCGCAAATCGATCATGGGCGTGTTCGACGAAGGCTGCATGGGGATGTTCAACGCCATCATCCCGGACGAGCTGCTGATCCCGCTCGGCGTGTTCAAGGAACGGTTGTCCCAGTCGGGCCTGTTTGCGGCGGCGCGCGAGGTGCCGGAGGCGGAGGCGCGCGGCGTGTTCGACTGGTTGAAGCAGGCCGGCATGACATTCCATCTGGGCAGCGACCCGGCGACCGAGTTGACCGAGGCGCAGGTGCTCGACCAGTGCCGCACCTACATCGCGGCGGTGCGCATCGCGGATGCGTTCGGCTGCGAGACGATCGGAATCCAGTATCAACAGGGTTTGAAGGATTTGCTGCCGGCGTCGGATCTGGCGGAAGGGTTGCTTAACAACGAGGACCGTCCGCCTGTGTTGGACGCTGCCGGATCGCCGATCCGGCCGGGGCGGGCGATCCCGCATTTTAACGAGGTGGACGAGTGCGCCGGGCTGGATGCGCTGCTCACCTCCCGGGTGCATCGCGCGCTGGGTCAGCCGGTGGAAACCACGCTGCACGACATCCGATGGGGCGATGCCGACCGCAGCGGCAGCACGGACGAGTATGTCTGGGTGTTCGAGATTTCTGGCGCGGCCCCGCCCGCGCATCATATCGGCGGATGGGCGGGTACCGACAGCCTGCGCCAGCCGCCCATGTACTTCCGGCTTGGCGGCGGATCGGTCCGTGGCGTGGCCAAGCCCGGACAGATCGTATGGTCTCGCATCTTCGTCGAGGGCGGCCGGCTGAAGATGGATATCGGCCGGGCGCATGTCGTCAACCTGCCGCGCGAGGAAACCGAACGCCGCTGGCGCGACACGACGGCGCAATGGCCGATCATGCACGCGGTGCTGCATGGCGTGGAGCGTGACCAACTGATGGCCCGGCACAAGGCGAACCACATCCAGGTGGCCTATGCGGCGACGACCGCAGACGCGGACCTCGCCATGGCCACCAAGGCGGCGCTGGCGGCAGAGCTCGGGCTCGAAGTGTCGCTGTGCGGCGTGCAGGCGGGATAGCCATGGACGTTGCGATCGGTGTCGATGTCGGCACGGGGAGCGCACGGGCCGGCGTGTTCGACGGTGCGGGCACGATGCTGGCGCAAGCGAGCCGCTCGATCCGGATGTGGCGCCCGGCAGCGGATCACGTGCAACAATCCAGTGTGGATATTTGGGCGGCGGTCTGCGAGTCCGTCCGGGACGCATTGGCCAGCGCCGGCCCGTGCACGGTCCGCGGATTGGGCATCGATGCGACCTGCTCGCTCGTCGTGCTGGACGCGGCGGGGCAGCCCGTTTCCATCGATCCGGGCGGGGCGCCGGGTCAGGACGTTATTGTCTGGATGGATCATCGCGCCGCGGCACAGGCCGAGCGTATCAACGCCACCGGCCACCCGGTGCTGCGCTACGTCGGC
>CAZZVB010000227.1:0-6331 GCA_964657445.1 uncultured Burkholderiaceae bacterium
GTCCAGCCTGCAGATCACCAGCGTGGATGTCGGCAACACCGCGACCAACGTGGTGCCGGCCGAAGCGGCCGCCCGCCTCAACATCCGCTTCAACGACCGTCACACCGGGGCCTCGCTGGAAGCGTGGCTGCGGGAGGTGCTGGCGCGGCACGCCAGCCGGGCCACGCTGGACGTGTCCGTCAGCGGGGAGGCGTTCCTCACCCAGCCCGGTCCGGCGACCGACCGGCTCGCATCGGCAGTGGCGTCGGTCACCGGCCTGCAGCCCAGGCTGGACACCGGCGGTGGCACCTCCGACGCGCGCTTCATCGCCCGGTTCTGCCCGGTGGCCGAGTTCGGCCTGGTCGGCGCCACCATGCATATGGCGGACGAGCACGTACCCGTGGCCGACCTGCTCGCGTTGACCGGCATCTATCGCGCCGTACTGCAGGCGTTTGCGGTATGACGCCCGTCCCCAAGCCGCCGGGCCCTAAGATGGGCAGCGTGCTGCGCGGCATCGTGCAGGTCGCCCGCGGCCAGAAGGCCGGGCTGGACCAGTTCGGCGACTCCCCGGCCGCGGTGCTGTCGGCCCTCACGCCGCTGGTGGCGTTCCTGATCGTGGGCGGCCTTGTGGCGCTGGTGGGCGGTGCGGCGGACGCCTTGTCCGATGTGGCGGCCGTGACGATCGGGCTGCTCGGGCCGCTGGTGTTCTCGTACGAAGTCGCCCGCCGGTGGGGCCGCGGGGTCCAGTGGCCCCGCTTCGCTGCCGCGTTCTGCTGGTGCCAATGGGCGGCGCCGATGGTGCTGGCGCTGGTCCTGATCCTGATGGCGCTGCTGATGAGCGGCGGGATGAGCGGAGACACGGCGGCCGCGATCGGCGTGGTGATCCTGTTCGGCTACGGGCTCTGGCTGCTCTGGTTCCTTGCGCGCCACGCGCTCGATCTCAGCGCCTTCCGCGCGGCCGCCCTCGTGGTGATCGTCAACGTCATGACCATGGGGCTCATCATCCTTCCCCAGGTCGCCTACTACCTGCTGAACGGAGCAGCTTCGCCGTAGTGGACGGCCATCAGGCATAGCCCCTCCGGCGGCGCCGTCGGCCCGGCCGCGGCCCGGTCGCACGCGGCCAATACCTCGCCCACACGCTCCGGCCGCCAGCGCCCGCTTCCCACCTGCACGAGGGTGCCGGCCATGTTCCGCACCTGATGGTGCAGGAAGGAGCGTGCTTCCGCCACGATCCGGATCATGTCGCCGTCACGGATCACATCCAGCCGGTCAAGCGTGCGCAGCGGGCTTTTCGCCTGGCACGCCGCGGCGCGGAACGAGGTGAAATCGTGCCGCCCGAGCAGGCGTGACGCGCCATCGGCCATCGCTGCGGCGTCGAGCGCATGCGGCAGATGCCAAACCCGGCCGGCTTCCAGCGCGGGCCGGGGGCGGCGGTTCAGGATGCGATACTCGTAGCTGCGCCCGATCGCCGAAAACCGCGGGTTCCAGCCAGGGGGCGCCGGCTCGGCCGCTAGCACGACCACCGGGTGCGGCTTCATGTGGAAGTTCAGCGCTTCCCGGATGCGTTCCGTCGAAAACCGGTCCGGCAGGTCGAGCATCGCCACCTGCCGCGCAGCATGCACGCCCGCATCGGTGCGCCCCGCCACCACGCTGGGAGACACCACGCCGGTGAAGCGTTGCGCCGCCTCTTCCAGCACCTCCTGCACGGTGAGCACGCCATCCTGCCGCTGCCACCCAGCGAAGGGCGCTCCGTCATATTCCATCAGCAGGGCGACATTGGGCATGGAGCGGCAGGGTTTGCCCCAGCCATGCTGCCGTTGCGAGTCCCGGCGCAGCGGAGGTGAAAATAAGGATAGACATGGTTTCGATATATCTGTATATCAGACATATCGAAACTGTGTCAGGAGATATACACATGCGATTTGGACATTGGGCCAGCGGCCGGCGGTTTGCGCGTGGGGAAACTGAGGAAGGCCACGATGGCCGCCACCGCGGACGTCGCGAGGCGGAGATCGGCCATCATGGCCGGGGCCACGGTCACGATCATGGTTCGGGGCGGGGACGCGGCGGACGCCGGGTGTTCGACAATGGCGAGCTTCGCCTCGTCATCCTGTCCCTGGTCGCCGAGCGGCCGCGCCATGGCTACGAGATCATCAAGGCCATCGAGGAGAGGCTCGCCGGCAGCTACAGCCCCAGCCCGGGGGTGATCTACCCGAACCTCACCATGCTCGAGGAACTCGGCCATGCGACGGTCGAGGAAAGCGGCGGCAAGAAGCTGTATGCGATCACGGCCGAAGGTTCAGCTTATCTCGCGGCCAACAAGACGGCCGTCGATGCGGCCCTCGCCCGCATGAGCGAGATCAGCGCCGCCTACGGCGGCGGTCCGGCGCCGCAGATCGTGCGCGCGATGGAGAACCTGAAGCTGGCGCTACGCCTGCGCCAGGGCCGCGGCCCGCTCACGGAGGAGCAGCTCCGGACGATTTCGGAAGCGCTGGATGCCGCCGCGATCACGATCGAACGCAGCTGAGGCCGGCTTTCCATAGGGACTGGGCGGGCGGTTAGCTTTTCGCCGGCGCCGGCCGAAAGCCTCGGCCACGCCCGATCGCGTCTTCGCCGAACCGCGCGCGCAGCTTGTCCACGGCGGCTTGCGTCGCGACCCGGCGGCTCGCGTTCGGGTCCGCAAGGTCGCCCCGGTCCGCCGCATTACCCGGCAGCAAGGGGGACGCGCCGATCCCAATCAGCCGGAACGGCGTGCCGTCGGCCTCGCGCAGCAGCACGGACCGCGCCGCGGCAAACAGCAAATCGGGCAGCACCGTGGGGCTGTGCAGCCGGGCCGCGCGGGTGCGCAGGGCGAAGCGCGACGTCTTCAGCTTCAGCACCACGCCGCCCGCTGACAGATCCTTCTCGCGCAGCCGCCGGGCGAGCTTCTCGCTTAAGCGCCACAGCGGCTGTTCGAGCTGTTCGACCGTGGTCAGGTCGGTGTCGAACGTCGTCTCGGAACTGACGGATTTGGTCTCCCGGTCCATGGTCACCGCCCGGCTGTCCTCGCCGCGCGCCCGCCGGGCCAGGGACGGGCCGTCATCGCCCAGCCGCGCCAGCGCCGCCCTGTCATCCATCGCGCCGAGGTGGCCGAGATGCGTAATGCCCAGCGACGCCAGGCGCCGTTCCAGCGCCGGGCCGACGCCGGGCAGGGCGCGCACCGGCCAGTTCGCCATGACGGACGCGGCCTCCGACCCCATCACCGCGAACCCGCGCGGCTTGTCCCGCCCGGCGGCAAGCTTAGCCAGCAGCCGGTTGGGCGCGAGGCCGACCGACACCGTCAGCCCGCACTCGCGTTCGACGTCGGCAGCGAAGCGCGCCAGCACGACGGCCGGCGGCGCGCCGTGCAGGGCCGCCGTGCCGGACATATCGACCACCGCCTCGTCGATCGACATGACTTGCACCAAGGGCGACAGCCGCTCCATCCGTGCCCGGATCTCTCGCGACGCCGCCACGTATTTGGCGAAGTCGGGCCGGATCACGACCGCATCGGGACAGGCCGCCAGCGCCTTGAACATCGGCATCGCGGATCGGCAGCCATACATCCGCGCCACGTAGCAAGCCGCCGTCACCACCCCGCGCGTGCCGCCGCCCACCAGCACCGGCCGCCCGGCGAGGTCCGGCCGGTCCCGCTTTTCGACGCTGGCGTAGAACGCGTCGCAGTCGATATGCGCGATGGCGAGCGTGAACAGCTCCGGATGGTGCACCGTGCGCAAGCTGCCGCAGGCCGGGCAGGCGGGCGCGTCGCTGGGCGTGAAGCAGTCGCGGCATAGCCCTGTCATGGCGGCCAAAGCCACGCCGCGCCTCGGACGCCCGAACTGTCGCCATGCTTGGCGCGCAGCACCGGCGTGGTCGAGACATCGCTGAACACGTGCCGCGCCAGCAGGCCCGGCAATTGCTCGTAAAGGTGGTCCATGTTCGACAACCCGCCGCCGAGCACCACTGCGTCCGGGTCCAGCAGGTTGATCACTTGCGCCAGGCCACGCGCCAGCCGGTCCGCATGCCGGGCCAGCGCGGCGGCGGCTGCGGTGTCGCCGCCGGCAGCACGGGCCGGAAGGGCGGACGCGTCATGCGCGCCCGGACCGTCCGCATCCCTGGCCAGCGATGGTCCGGCGACCAACGTTTCCAGGCAGCCCACCTGACCGCACCAGCACTGCGGCAGCGGCAGGTCGGCGGCCGTCACCCAGGGCAGCGGGTTGTGGCCCCACTCGCCGGCGATCCGGTTGCGCCCCTGCACCACGCGCCCGTCCACCACGATTCCGGCGCCGCAGCCGGTGCCGATGATCACGCCGAACACCGTTCGCGCCCCGGCCCCGGCGCCGTCCGACGCTTCCGACAGTGCGAAGCAATTGGCATCGTTCTCGATCCGCACCGGCCGGCCCAACGCTTCGGCCAGGTCCCGGTCGAGCGCGTGGCCGTTGAGGCAGATGGAGTTGGCATTCTTCACCAGCCCCGTCGCCGGGCTGATCACGCCGGGAATGCCGATGCCGACGCTGACCGGCGCGCCGAGCTTCGCCTCCATCGCCGGCACCAGCGCCGCCAGTGAGCGCACCGCTTCGTCGTAACCCGCTGGTGTCGGCTGCCGCTCGCGCAGGACGATGCCGCCGTCCCGGCCGAGCACCGCGTGCTCGATCTTGGTGCCGCCGAAGTCGATGCCCATGCGCAAGCTCGCCGTCACGCCACCCCTTGCTCCCGACCCCCGGTCTATCCAGGATGAGGCCATGGCCGCCGAAACACTGCTCGACGTCAAGGGCATGAACTGTCCACTTCCGGTTTTGCGGGCGAATCGCGCCCTGCGCAGCCTTGCACCCGGCGACAAGCTGCGCGTGCTCGCGACGGACCAGGCCTCCGTCGCGGACTTCCGGGCGTTCTGCCGGGAAACCGGGCACACGCTGGTCAGTCTCAGCGAGGAGTCCGGCGTGTATTCCTTCACGATCCGATGCCGGCCGGAAGTGCCTGCCGCATGAAACCGGTTGCGCTGTTCACCCACCAGGCCTGCCTTGCGCACGACACGGGGCCGTATCACCCCGAATGCCCCGATCGGCTTCGGGCCGTGTTGCAGGCGCTGGAACATCCCGACTTCGCCGGGCTGCTGCGCGAGCAGGCGCCCGAGGCAACGCGCGAGCAGCTCTGCCTGGCCCATCCGGAACGCCACGTCGATCGCGTGCTGGCGTTGCACCCGGTGGACGAGTTGATCGCGATCGATCCGGACACCGTCGTCAGCCCGGGGTCGCTCGAAGCCGCCCGGCGCGCCGCCGGGGGCGCCATCGCCGCCGTCGATGCCGTGATGGACGGGTGGGCGTCGGCCGCGTTCGCTGCGGTGCGCCCGCCGGGCCACCACGCTGAGCGGGACCGCTCGATGGGCTTCTGTTTGTTCAACAACGCAGCCATCGCCGCGCGGCATGCCCGCACGCGTTGGGGCCTTGCGCGTGTCGCCGTTGTGGATTTCGACGTGCATCACGGCAACGGCACGCAGGACGTGTTCGCCAGCGACCCGGCGCTGTTTTACGCATCGAGTCACCAGCATCCCTGCTATCCCGGCACCGGATCGCCGCGCGAGCGCGGGGTGGCTGGCAATATTGTGAACGTCCAACTGGAGCCCGGGTCCGGCAGCGTGCAATTCCGCGCCGCGTGGGAGCGTCAGATCATCCCCGCCCTCGAAGCATGGCAGCCGGAACTGCTGATTATCTCGGCTGGTTTCGACGCCCACAAGGCCGATCCGTTGGCAGAACTGCGCGTGGAGACTGAAGATTTTGCTTGGCTGACCGACCGGCTGCTGGCCGTGGCCGATGCCGTCTGCCAGGGCCGGGTGGTTTCTTTGCTGGAGGGCGGCTATGACCTCGCAGCACTCGCGGCTTCGGCCGCAGCCCATGTGAGGCGGTTGATACGACTGTAAAAGACAGTGGCTTGGCGGACACACTGTGGTGTCGTTGCACAACGTAAAGTTGCCGCCATTTCTCCAACTCTGTAGGTACGACCGATTGATGGAGCGCGCGTAATGTCGCAAGACATCTCCGGCTTGTCGTTCGAGGACGCGCTGGCCGAATTAGAGCGGATTGTGAAAGGCCTTGAGGGCGGCCAGCAAAAGCT
The DNA here is from genome assembly GCA_964657445.1 of uncultured Burkholderiaceae bacterium. Taxonomy (GTDB): domain Bacteria; phylum Pseudomonadota; class Alphaproteobacteria; order Acetobacterales; family Acetobacteraceae; genus LMUY01. The sequence goes on from CAZZVB010000227.1 coordinate 6,109, forward strand.
GGAGGACGCCATTACGGCCTATGAACGCGGTGCCGTGCTTCGCCAGCATTGCGAGGCCAAGCTGGCCGAGGCGGAGGCGCGTGTTCAAGTCATCGTCCAGCGTGCTGACGGGTCGCTCGCCACCCGTGGCCTTTCCTGAGGCATCCATGAACCAACCCATCCTGCCGCCGCGTCTCTCGACTCCGATGCTGGACCGCGTGCGTGTTCCATCGGATCTGCGCAA
>CAZZVB010000228.1:0-6316 GCA_964657445.1 uncultured Burkholderiaceae bacterium
GCGTCGGCGGTCTCGCCGAGATCGAAGTCCAACCCGCGAAAGCTGTTCAGCATCGCTCATCTCCCCGTGCCAGCCGTACGTCAGACCATCTGGCGGTGCAAGCTCAGCCGTCCAGCAGCGCCAACGCATCCGCCGGATCGACCCGCCCGTCATACAGGGCGCGACCGACAATGACGCCCTCAATGTTGGGATGCTGCAGCGCCTGCAATGCCCGCAGGTCGTCCAGGCTGCCGACGCCGCCGCTGGCGATCACGGGGATGCTGCAGACCGAGGCCAAGTCGGCGGTCTGAGCCAGGTTCAGGCCGCCCAGCATGCCGTCCCGCCCGATGTCGGTGTAGATGATCGCCGCCACACCCGCGTCCGCGAAACGGCTGGCCAGGTCAGCCGCGGACAGGGCCGAAACTTCCGCCCAGCCGTCGGTCGCCACGAAGCCGTCCTTTGCGTCGATGCCGACGGCGACCTGCCCAGGAAAGCGGCGGCAGGCGTCGCGGACCAACGCCGGGTCGCGCACGGCGGCGCTGCCGAGGATAACCCGGCGCACCCCTGCCCCCAGCCAGCGCTCCACGCCCGCCATGTCACGGATGCCGCCGCCGAGCTGCACCGGCACGTCGGCTGCAGCCAGGATCGCCGCCACCGCGCCCCCGTTCACCGCGCGGCCAGCGAAGGCGCCGTTCAGGTCCACCACGTGCAGCCAGCGGCATCCGGCGGCCTGCCAGGCACGCGCCTGGGCGCCCGGGTCGTCGGAATAGACGGTCGCGTCCGCCATTTCGCCGCGGCGCAGGCGGACGCAGGCGCCGTCCTTAAGGTCGATGGCGGGGTAGAGGGTCAGGGACATCCGGTTGTGCTCATTTTGAGATGGGTGCCGCCCGGGTATGGTTGCGCTGGGTGGCCCCTCACCCCGGGCCTCTCCCACAGGGAAAGGGAGAAGGAGAACACTGTTCTAAGCCAGCATCTTCTCCAACGTCGCCACGACGTGTTCGGTTGTGATCAACCGGGTGCATTCGAACTGGCGGGGGGTGTTGGCGTGACGGGGGCACCAGAGGAAGTCCTTGTGGTCAAACCGCAGCTTCGGATCGTTCCAGCAGCTATTGCAGGCATGCCAATTATGCACCCGCCACGGCGTCGTGAACTCGTTTGTGGGATGCGTGAAACCGCTGATCATCAGCACCTTGGTGCCAGCGGCCCAGGCCAGCCACGCCAGGCCGCTGGACAGGCCGACGAACCCATTGGCATGGCGCAACCAGCGGGCACGCTCCGTCAGCGGTCGATCACCAGTGTGGTCTTCGGCGCCGTTCGGGATGTGCGTCCAGATCAGACCAGTCCCATGCATCGGCTTCTGGTCGATGCAGATGACGCGGTAGCCGTGCTGCTTCAGCCACTGCACCACCGCGCGCCAGCCGCCCGGGTTGTTCCAGTATTTGCAGCCGCTCGAACTTTGCACGCCGATGCAAACGTATGGCTCCGGGATCGGGCGGGACTCGTCGGGCAGGCTGATCTGCGGCGCGCACTCCGCCGGGTCCACGCCCAGGATGTAGCCGGCGGTGCGATGCAGCCCCACGGCCCGGAAGTCGGTCGGCTGCCAGACGCAATCCGTGTCGTCGAAGAAAAGGCCCAGGCAGTAGCTGGCGTAGTAGCGGGTGACGTCTAGGTCCTCGTGGGTGACAAACTCGATATGCGGGTAGGCGTCGCGGAACAGCGGGATGATCAGCGCGGACATCGCGCAGGTCAGCTTGCAGCCATGCACCTCGGCGAAGCGGGCGGCATAGGGGAACCAGCCCATCGTGTCGCCGAGCGTGCCGATCGGGAACTGCACCAGGATCTGTTGGTCGCGCCCGTCATAGTCGTGCTGCAGGACGATGGCTTCGTCCTCCCACACTTCGATGCGGAAGCGCACGAACCATCGCTTGCTGCTGTTGATGAAGCCTTGGGCGATGGTCGTCTCGAACAGCATGTTGCCGGTATCGAGATCGCGCAGGCGCACGTGCCATTTCTTCTCACCCTCCTGCGGGGGCAGGATGACCCGGCAACCGAGATTGAAGTCGTAACGGATGCCGCGCGGCCCCTCCTGCGTCGGGACCGAAGCCGGCGGGGGGTAGGCAGGCTTGACCACCGCAAGCGCGCTGGCGCTGTCCGCCGCGCTCAAACTTTCCGTTTCGTTCATCTACCGTATCCTTGCGGAGACGGCTTACCGCGCCGTTTACCCCCTTGCAAAGACTGGTGCCCTAGGATGCCTTCAGGCCGGCGATGATCTCCTCCGTGATGTGGAACGCGGTGTTGGCCGCGGGCACACCGGCGTAGATGGCGGATTGGATCAGCACTTCGCGCACCTCCTCTTCGGTCAGCCCCTTCTGCTCCAGGGATGCCCGCGTGTGCAGGCGGAACTCCTCCCAACGGCCGAGCGCGATCGTCGTCGCCAGCACGATGATGCGGCGCGTGCGATGATCCAGCCCCGGGCGGCCCCAAACCTCGCTCCACGCGAAGCGGGTGATGAACTGCTGGAACTCCCATGCGAATCCGCCCTGCTTGGCGAGCGCCTTGTCCACCCAGGCATCACCCAGCACCGCACGGCGATTGGCGATGCCGCGATCGAACAACGCCTCCCGGCCAGTCTCGAGCGGGTCGCTTTCGCCGGCGACACCGGCGAGGAAGTCGGCGAGCAAGGCCGCCAGCGCATCGGGGCGCTCCAGCGGCGAGATATGCCCGGTCGGCAGGCTGGCCAGCTTGGCGCCCGGAATGGCAGCCGCGATCGGCTCGCCCCCGGTCGCGGGCGGGGTCGCCTCATCGAGGGAGCCGACGACCACCAAGGTCGGGAGGGTGATCGCGGGCAGCCTGTTCTTCACGTCCAGCCCGGAAATCGCCATGCAACAGGCCGCATACCCTTGCGGGTCCAGCGTCTCCAGGATCCCCCGCGCCGTGGAGAGGTAAGGCGGGTTGGCGGCGCGCACGGCGGGGGGAAACCACCGGGTCAGGACGGCGTCGGACATCGACGTCATGCCACCGGACCGCACGCTGGCCGCACGGTCCCGCCACATGGCCGGCGGGATGTCCGCCGAGCTGTTGCAGATGGCGATCGCCGTCAGCCGCTGCGGCGCGGTCACGGCAAGCTGCATCGCCGTCATGCCGCCCATCGACACGCCCGCCACCGCCGCGCGATCCACACCGGCGGCATCCAGCACCGCCAGCGCGTCCGCAGCAAGGTCCGCAATGGTGTAATCGCCCGGCGGGACGTCCGACGCGCCATGTCCGCGCGTATCCATCCGGATCAGGCGGAACCGGCCCGACAGAGCGCGCACCACGCCGTCCCACATCGCGTGATCCGTGCCGAGCGAGTTCAGCAGCAGCAGCGGCGCGCGGTCGGGGTGCCCGTCGGCACGCCAGAACAGGCGAACGCCGTCTCGTATCGCGAATGGCATGCGTATCTCCGAGTGTTAGCGGCCGTCCCGCAGGCGCTTGGTGTAGAACAGGCCGCGGATGATCTTGCCATCGACGCGCGCGTAGGCGGGATGCTCGCCCCAGCGCAGATACCCGGCGCCCTCATACAGCTTGATGGCGGCAGCTTGGGTTTCCCGGACGTCGAGATTGAGCACGTGGTAGCCTAGCCCGCGCGCTGCCTCTTCCACCCGCCGGGTGATCAGGCGCGCCAGGCCATGGCCCCGGGCATAGGGTGCTACGAAACTGTGCATCAGCCACGCCGCGAAGGCCTGCGCCTCGTTGTTGCGCGGCGGGCGGACGAGCTGGGCGCTGCCGACGATGATGCCGTCGATCCGGCCCACGAACAGCTTCCGCTCCGGCACGAGCAGGATGCCGCGGAAATAGCTTTCCAACGCGGCGCGGCCGGGCGGATCGATCCAGCCGAACCCGCCGCCGTCGATGATGGCGGCATCGGCCGCCTCGCACAGCGCCTGCAGGTCGTCATCCTCGAGATCGGCCGCCAACTCCACGGCGAGCGCCGGCGCGTGGACCTGGCTCATGGCTTCCACTTCAGGAAGTTCGCCAGGATACGCAGCCCCGTGGCCTGGCTTTTCTCGACATGGAACTGCGTCCCGGCGCGGTTGCCAGTGGCGACGATGGCCGGGACCGGGCCGCCGTAATCCGTGGTCGCGAGCACGTCGGCCGGCCGCGCGCCGGTCAGCGCGTAGCTATGGACGAAATAGGCGTGATCACCGGGTTCGAGGCCGTCGAGCAAGGGATGGCTGCCGGGCGTGAAGTCCAGCGCGTTCCAGCCCATTTGCGGCAGGCGCAGGCCAGCGGCCGGCATTTCGGCCACGTCACCAGCGACCCAGCCGAAGCCCTTGGTCACCATGTGCTCCAGCCCTCGCTCGGCCATGAGCTGCATGCCGACGCAGATGCCGAGGAACGGGCGGCCAGCCGCCACCACACCGTCGATCGCCTCCCGCATGCCCACGACCGCGCAAAGCCCGGCGGCGCAGTCGGCGAAGGCGCCCTGCCCCGGCAGCACGACGCGGTCGGACGCGGCGACGTCGCTGGGGTCGGCGGTGACGGTCACTTCGGCCGCGATGCCGGATTCCTGCGCAGCACGCGACAGCGCACGGGCGGCCGAGGTCAGGTTGCCGCTGCCGTAATCCACGACGGCGACCCGCATCATGCCAGGCTCACCTGGTCCGGACGAACCCGCAGCAGCCGGTAGTAGGCGTCGTCTCCGGTTCTGGCGGCGATCACGTGGGCGAGTTCGTACTGGGCGCGCGCAAGGCTCCAGCGGCGCAGATCGTTGCCGATTGCGCCTAGCAGCAGGAACTCCCCGAACGCCAGGGCCGGGCGAAGCCCTGCCGGCAGTGCCGTGCAGATCAGCACCAGAACGGCCAGGCTGACGATCGTCGCGATCCACGCGCCATGGCGCAGCAGCCAGAGCGGGCCGAACAGGAAGCCGCCCCAGGAGAACGCCTCCCGCACCAGCACCGGCGCCTTGCGGGCATGGATATGCGCGGTGAAGACCTTCACAGCGAGCCCTTGGTGGATGGTATCATGCCGCCCGCCCGGGGGTCCGGCTCGACTGCCATGCGCAGCGCACGGGCCAGCGCCTTGAAGCAGGCTTCGGCGACATGGTGCGCGTTCCGGCCGGCCTTTTCGGTCACGTGCAGGGTGATCAACGCGTTGTGGGCGAAGGCGCGAAAGAACTCCTCGAACAGCTCGGTATCCATGGTCCCGATCGTGGCCACGCTGAACGGCACCGACCACACCAGAAGCGGCCGGCCGGAAATATCCACCGCGGCCTCGACCAACGCCTCGTCCATGGGCACCAGCGCCTGGCCGTAGCGCCGGATGCCGCGCTTGTCGCCGACTGCTTTGGCGAAAGCTTGCCCCAGCACGATGCCCACATCCTCCACCGTGTGGTGGTCGTCGATATGCAGATCGCCGGTCGCTTGCACCACCAGGTCGAACAGTGCGTGCCGGGTCAGGGCGGTGAGCATATGGTCGAAGAATCCCACGCCGGTCGAAAGCTCGGCCGTGCCGCTGCCGTCGAGTTCGAGGGCGATGCGGATGTCGGTTTCGACGGTCGTGCGGGTGACGGTGGCGGAGCGGGACATACAGCGTGGATAGCGCAGTTCGCGCCGGTTGTCGTCTGCAAGCCGAACCCGACGGGCGTCCAGGCGTCTGGACCATGGCAGAGGGAGTTGCATCATGCCCGACGAGACGAAGCCCGCCGATCCGAAAGCCGCCGGTCTACCCGGCAACCACGGCCAGTTCGGCGAAAACAACGCCACCGAAGATTTCAAGCCGCTGGAAGATCATCCGGCGCCCGGCGAGCAGGCGCCCGCCGGCCCGAAGCAGACCAATGCGGGGGAGCGGTCCTAATGGACGCCGATGCGCTGGCGAGCAAATACGGCGTGAGCGCCGACGCAGTGCGGGTGTTGCAGGACGCCTTACGTCGCGGCGGCGGCCGGCAGGCGCAGTTCAGCCACAAGGACCTGGGCGGCATGGGACAGTGGTCGTCCGGCGGGATGACGCAGGTTGGCGACATGTTCAACACGCGCCTCAAGGACACGGTGAACGCCCTGTGCACCGAACTGGCAAAGCAGACGGCGGATGAACCGGCGCCGCCTCCCCGCCAGGATGCCGGCCGGTCGGCGGACTGGTGGCCTGGCGATCTGGGCCGGCCTTCCGCGACTGGGGCGCAGAACGGCATGCGCTATGCCTGCTTTCCCGATAGCCACCGCGTCGTGGTCGAGCAGGCCGGCAGCGTCACCGTCTATGACAGCGGCGACCACCGCATCTCAGGCGTGTCGCAGCAGCAGAGCGGCACGCAAGACCTGACGTTCAGCAGCCAGAAGGGCACGATCCGGGCTTCGGATTTGCC
>CAZZVB010000229.1:0-6303 GCA_964657445.1 uncultured Burkholderiaceae bacterium
GCGATCGACATGCGGTGGACTTCGGTCGGGCCTTCGTAGACGCGCATCAGACGGACCTGCTGCGCGAACAGTTGCAGCGGCATCTCCTTCGTCATGCCCATGGCGCCGAAGGCCTGCATGGCGTGGTCCACCACTTCGGTCGCCATCTCGGTGCCGAACACCTTGATCATCGAGGCCTCGGTGCGGACGTCGCCGCCGCTGTCCAGCGTTTCCGCGGCAGCCTGCACCATCAGGCGGCAGGCGTGGATCTTGGTGGCGGCGTCGGCGATCCACCACTGGATGGCCTGGCGGTCGGCCAGCTTCACGCCGAAGGTGCTGCGCTGCTGCGTGTACTCGCACATCATCTGCAGCGCCCGGCGCGAGATGCCGACGCAGCGCGCCCCCATCTGCAAGCGCCGCACGTTCAGCCGCAACTGCATCGGTTCGTAGCCACGGCCCAGTTCGCCCAGCACCTGGGTGTCCGGCACGCGGCAGTTCTCGAACACCAGCTCGTAGGTGCGGCGGCCGCCGAGCATGTGGATCTCACGCTCGATGATGAAGCCGGGGGTGTCGCGCTCGACGATGAACGCCGTGACGCCGTCGCTGCGTTTCCCCTCGCCGGTGCGCGCCATCAGGATGATGAAGTCGGCGCTCGGAACGCGGCCGACCCAGATCTTGCGGCCGTTGATCACCCAGTCCGGGCCGTCTTTCACGGCGCGGGTGATCATGCCCGCCGGGTCACCGCCGGCGCCGGGTTCGGAGATGCCGATGGCGGACTTCATGCGGCCCTCGGCATAGGGCTTGAGGTAGCGCTCGCGCTGGTCGGCATTGGCGACGGCCAGCATCATGTGCAGGTTCGGCGAATCCGGCGGAAAGCTGAACGGCGTCAGCGTGCGCGCCAGCTCCTCCTCGACCCGCATCAGCGCGGTCGCCGGCAGGTTGGCGCCGCCCAGTTCCTCCGGCACATCCAGCGCCATCAGCCCAAGCTCCTCGCAGCGGGCGAGCAAGGGCGCTTCCTCCTCGTCGGTCAGCGCGTATTTGCCCCCCGACGCCTCACGCGCGAGGATCAGCGGCTCGAGCTTCATCAGCTCCCGATCGACGAACTTCGCGACCAGCTCCTGCAGCATCTGCTGCTCGCCCAGACCGACCTGCATGTCCATTATGCGACGCCCTTCCTGCTGATCACGACCAGTCCATCCACGGCGACCACGCCGTTGCCTTCGTTGCGCACGATCAGCGGATTGATCTCCGCCTCCTGCACCGCATCCGCGGCGGCGAGCATCGAAATGGCACTCACCGCCTGCGCCAGCGCCGTCACGTCCCCGCGCGGCAGATTTCGGAAGCCACTGATCGCCTTCAACTCCGGCAACTCGGCGATCATGGCGTGCGCCGTGGCCAGATCGACCGGGGCGAGGCGGACGGACACGCTGTGCCGCAGCTCCGCCATCACGCCGCCGAGCCCCAGCAGCACCACGGGGCCGACTTCCGGGTCACGCCGGAAGCCGAGGATCACCTCGGTCAGGCCGCGCTGCATCCTGGCGATCAGCACGCCGCGCACGCGCGCCTCGGGAAACATCTTGCCGGCGCGGGCGAGCAGGTCGGACACCGCGGCCTGCTTGGCCGCACGGCCGGTCACGTTCAGCCGCACCATCCCGGCATCCGTCTTGTGCAGGATGTCGGGCGACAGCAGCTTCAGGGCCACAGGTTCGTCGCCGCCGCTGACCTGGCCGTCATGCACCACAACCTCGCCCGGCGATGTTTCGATCCCGAGGGCCGCAAACAGCGCGCAGGATTCCGCTTCGTCCAGCGCGCCCGGCCGATGCTGCGCGAGCAACTCGCTCAGGCGCGGGGGCAGCGCGATGGCCGGCATGGGCCGCGGCTTTGGCCAGGTCAGGTAGGCATGCAGCGCGTCGGCGCAGGTTTCCGGGGTGCGGAACCCGGCGATGCCGGCATCATCCAGCTTCTGGATGCCGGCATCGGCGAGTGGCGCGATGAACACGGCCAGCGGCTTGCGGTACGTTTCCACGGCCAGGATGTTCTCGTTCACCTGCTCCGGCCGCAGCCGGGTGGTGTTGCCGAGCACGGCGAACACCGCGTCGCAATGGTCGGACTTCATCAACTCGTCCAGCACCGCGTTGAACTGCTGCCGGGTGCCGCCCATCGGCAGATCGACCAGCGGGGCGTCCGTCAGGTCCAGCCCGTGGGCGCGCAGCCGTTCTCGCATCGCGGGCGGCGGCCCGACCACGTCCACGCCCATGCCGCCCAGCCGGTCGAGCACCAGCGCCGCGGCGCCACCCGTCCCGGTGATCGACCCGACCCGGCGCCCGGCGGGCGGCGCGCGGCCCACGACCAGCCGTGGCGCTTCCACCAAGCCGTCCAGCGTGTCCACGCGCATGATGCCGTGGTCCTGGAAGAACGCCTCCGCCAGCTCATCGCCGCCCAGCATCGCGCCGGTGTGGGACGCCGCCAGCTTGCGCCCCGTCTCCGACCGGCCGAGCTTCAGCGCGATGACGGCCTTGCCGAGCGCGTGCGCCCGGCGCGCGGCACGGGCCAGGCAGGCGGAATCGCGGAACGTCTCGATGAACAGCAGAACGACGCGGGTCTGCTCGTCCTCGACCAGCATTTCAGCCAGTTCGCCAACGCCGATGTCGCACTCGTTGCCGACCGACACCAGCTTGGAGAAGCCGAGCCCGCGCGCCTGGATGCGCGTCATGACGGCGCCCATCATGCTGCCGCTTTGGGAGACCATGCCGATCCAGCCAGGCCGTATGGTTTCCGCCTCGAACGCGGCGTTGACCGACAGCGGCACGCCGTCGGTGACGTTGAACAAGCCAAGGCAGTTGGGGCCGAGCACACGCACGCCGCCGGCGCGGGCGATCTCCACCATGCGCTGCTGAAGCTCCAGCCCGGCATGGCCGACTTCCGCGAACCCGGCGCTGAAGATGGTGGCGACCTTGACGCCCGCTTCGGCGCAGCCTTCGAGTGCGGCGGGCACGGCGGCGGCCGGCACCATGATGAAGGCGTGGTCGATTTGCCCCGGCGCGTCCTGCACGCGCGGATAGGCCGGCAGGCCCATGATCTCGGCACGGCCCGGGTTGATCGGCACCACGCGGCCCCCGTAGCCGGCCTTGGCCAGCAGCCGCTGGGCGCGTGAATTGTTCTTCGCCGGGTCTGCGGTCGCGCCGATCAGCGCCACGGCGCGCGGCCGGAACAGCGCGCCGGATAGGGGGGCGGTTTGGATCATTGCCGTCCCGGTCAGGACCCGGTGAACCGCGGCGGACGGCGGTCCTTCATGGCGGCGACACCTTCCTGGTAGTCGGCGGTCTGGCGCTGCCAGGCTTGCTCGCTGAACTCCCGCTCGGTCGCCCGCTCATAGGCTTCGGCCAGGCCGCGGCGCATGGTTTCGCGCACGCCCATGACGGCGAGCGGCGCTGCCTCGGCGATCTCGTGGGCCATGGCGAGGGCGGCAGATCGGACGGAGGGCTGAGGCACCAGTTGGTCGGCGAGTCCGATCCGGACCGCGTCTTCGCCCGTGATCCGGCGGCCTGTGTAGAACAGCATCGTCGCCTGCTGCTTGCCGATCAGCCGCGGCAAGGTTTCGGTCAGTCCGAAGCCGGGATGGAAGCCGAGCCGGGTGAAGTTGGCGCTGAAGCGGGCTTCGGCGCAGGTGATGCGGAAGTCGGCCACCACGGCCAGCCCCAACCCGGCGCCGACGGCGGCACCTTGCACGGCGGCCACGATCGGCTTGCGGGTGCGCAGCAGGCGGACCGCCTCGGTGTAAAGCGTGCGGCCGGTGCGTTCGTCCCGCGGGATGGAAGCGCCAGGCGCACGGTTCACAAGGTCGGCCCCGGCGCAAAAATGCTTGCCGCGCCCGGCCAGCACGATCGCCCGGCAGCCAGCGACACCGTCCAGCTGCTCCAGCGCTTCGGCAAGGGCCACGACCAGCGGCAGCGTGATGTGGTTGTTGGGCGGGCGATCGATCTCGATCAGGGCGACGTGGCCGTCCAGACTGACGTGGAGTTCCGTGGCCGCGCCGTCCATTCCGGTTCCGTCTCCCTCAACAGCAGTTTGCACGGCCTCTCCGAGCGGTTTACAGTTGTCCGTACAGGATAACAAGTTGGCGTAGGCCGGCGGCACGGAGGGTTTAGCCAGGTGGATCTTCCCATTCACGACGTTGCCGGTAGCCAGGCGGCGACTGGCCCGACCCGGCAGCTCGCGGCATTCACCGCGAGCCTTACCCTAGCCGATATCGACGGCTTTGCACGGCGGGCGGCGCGCCGCCACCTGATCGACACGCTGGCGGCAATGATCGCCGGGGCGCTGCAACCGGCCACCCAGGCGGTGCTGCAGGCCTACCGGTTGGCGGGCGTTGCCACGGGCGAGGTTGCCGTCCCCGGCATGACGCAGCGCTTCGACGCGCTACACGCCGCTTACCTGGCCGGCACGGCGTGCCACGGCTTGGAGGTCGATGACGGCTATCGTCCGGGCTCGGTGCATCCGGGCGCCGTCGTGGTGCCCGCGGCGCTGGCGCTGGCGGTGGCGCATGGCCGCTCCGGCGCCGACCTGATGCGCGCCATCGTCGCTGGTTACGAGGTGGTCTGCCGCATCGCGGCCGCCTGCCACCCGCGCTCCCGCTGGCGCGGCTTTCATAACACGGGCATCGCGGGCGTATTCGGCGCCGCGGCGGCCAGCGCGTCGCTGCTCGGCTTCGATGCGGACGAGGTGGAGAACACCTTCGGCATCGCCGCGTCCTCGGCGTCCGGCCTGTTCTCGTTCCTGGCGGGTGGCGACGTGAAGCGCGTCCATCCCGGACATGCGGCACGCGAAGGCCTGCTGGCGGCGCTGCTGACGAAGGGCGGCCTGGCCGGCCCACCCGGCGTGCTCGAGTTCAAGGAGGGGTTCTTCAACGCCTATGCCGGTGGCGACACGGGCGCGAAGGATTACCGCGCGATCGACATCTTCAAGGCGGGCGACAACAACCCGAACTCGGTGTTCGCGGTGGCGAACTGCTACATGAAACCGCACGCCTGCTGCCGCCATATCCATTCCGCGATCGACGCGGTGATCGACATTGCCGCCGCCGAGCACCTGTCCGCCGGCGATGTCGCCCGAGTGGATATCGGCACCTACGCGGTGGCGGCGTCCCACGCCAAGGTCGGCTGGTCCGAGATGACGACCGCGCAAATGAGCTTCCCGTTCGCCGTCGCCGTGGCGCTGACCCGCGGCCATGTCGGGCTGCACGATTTCGATGACGCCGCCCGCAACGACCCGGCGACCTTGGCGATGACGAAGCGCATCGTCGTGGGCGTCGATGCCGGGTGCGACGAGGACTATCCTCGCCTGCGCGCCGCAAAGGTTGCGGTGACGGCGATGGATGGCCGCCGGTTCGAGCGTTACGTTGCGGAACCCTACGGCGCGGCGTCCAACCCGCTGAGCGATGCGGTGCTGGAGCAGAAGTTCCTCGATTTGGCGGTGCCGCAGATCGGGCCGGAGAAGAGCCGGGCTGGGTTGGACATGCTGGAGCGTGTTGAGGAATTGCCTCATGTGCGGGAGCTGGCGGAGGTGCTGTCGTTGTAGCGGCGGCCCCCGCATCCGCTGCGCGCATGCGGGCTACGGCTCGGTATGCTCGCCGAGCCGTAATGAATACGCGAAGCGGTCGGCGGCGCCGTGGATGTTGAGCGTTGCTTCCAGCAAGCGTCCGTCGGCGGCGTAGAAGCGGCGGCGGATGTGCAGGCCGGGGTGACCCGCCTGGCTGCCCAGCACCGCAGCTTGCGCCGCGTCGAGCGCGATGGCCGTGATCTCCTGCCGGATTTCGGCGACCGCGATCCCTAGCCGCTGGCCGATCAGCCGATAGGCGGCCGTGGTGACCAGCGCCGGGTCATCGGCGACGGCGCCGAACTCGGCCGCGATGAACAGCTCGACGCAGGAGATCGCAGCACCCTGGTTCTCCGCCCGTCGCACGCCCGTCACGTGCCGCCATTGCGACCCGGCGTCGCAGCCCACCCGCGCCGCCAGATCAGCGCCGGCCCGCACCGTCTGCCGCCGGGTGATCTCCAGCCGCGCCGGCGCCGCGTAGCCCATGACGTCGGCGACCGAGCGCGCGGCGAGCACGTAGTCGCTGCGCGGACTGGCCGCCACGACGCGGGTGCCGATGCCGCGGAACGGCTCAACCAGCCCGAGGTCGCGCAGTCGCCGCAATGCCTCGCGGATGGTGGACCGGCTGACGCCGAAGGTCGCGCACAACTCGCCTTCCGGCGGGAGCATGTCGCCGACGGCGCGCCGTCCGTCGATGATGTCGGCCGCCAATGCGGTCGCGACGGTCGC
>CAZZVB010000230.1:0-6281 GCA_964657445.1 uncultured Burkholderiaceae bacterium
CGCTATACCGGCAGGCGGGGCTGACGGTCCGGCGTCGTGACCTGATCGGCCGCCATGTTGCGCGGAGCACCGTGATTGCGTCGGTGATCGCTGTCTTGCGGCACTCCGGCAGCCGACCCACGCTGCTGTTCCTGCACGCGGGCGATCCATTGCCGGCGGGCATCGCCTCGTCTGACATCGTGAGCCTGGAGGGCGGCCTGTCGCCCCGTATCTGGCCAGACTGCTTCGGCAGCTTTGACGTGACGATCCGCGTCATCGGCAGGCCGCATGACCCGGCGTACCCCAACGTGGCCGTCAATGCGGTGGAGGACGCCGTGCCGATCCTGCAGGCGCTACACCGGCTCAAGACAGACCTGCGGGAGCGCAGCCTTCGCCCGCGCCAGAGCGCGGACGCGCCCTTGTCGCCGCGCCTCAGCATCAACGCCGTTCATGGCGGCTGGAGCGGATCGACCATCCCCACCCTGTGCGACATCGTGGTCAACCGCCGCTATGACCCGGCGGAGCGGCTGGAAGAGGCTTTCGACGAGATCGCGGCCACCGCCGCCGGCTCGGCCAGACATCCGGAGTTCGTCACGGCGGCGATCGGTAACCAGCGCGACGCAAAGCCTGATCCAACGCCGGCAAATCGCAGCCCGGAGGACGCGGCCCTCGCAGAGGGTTGGAATTGGCCGCAGACGCCGTTCCGGGCGGACGCCCCCATCGTCCTCGGCTCCCGCCTCCTCGGCGGGCTGGAGAGGCCCGGCGAAGACCCGGCGGCCGACGCTGCCTCCACCACTTTGGACGAGGCCGGCGCACTCATGCGCACGCTCAAGCGGCTCATGGCGTCCTGGTGAAGGCCGCCATATTGCACTGCACTCGGCAAGACCTTAGTCGGAGCGCATGAAAACAGCCCCGGCGTTCTGGACCATGCTCGCCGTCAGCGGGCTGGCTTTGGCCAATCCTTTACCGGCCTCCGCACAGAAGGGCGTGGCGCCCACGAGCGTGGTCGTCGGTGGGCACCCTATGGTCTCCGACCACGACCTAATGGATAATCTGTCGCAGTCCGCAGATCACACGGTCTTCGTCGGCCTGCTGCGTAGCGCCGGCATGGGTGACGCGTTGCAGGGGCACGGGCCGTTCACGGTATTTGCGCCGACAGACGCCGCCTTTGCCGCGCTGCCCGCCGGTTTACTCGAAAACCTGCGGCGTCCCGAGAACAAGGCCAGGCTCACCGCCTTGCTGGCCATGCAGATCGTGCTGGGAAACTATTCGACCGCCCGCCTGCAGTTTCTGATGCGATCGGGCAAAGGCCAGACGGAGTTGGACACGATCAGCAACGGCAAACTGACAGTCGCCACCAACGGACCGTCAAACCTTGTCGTTCACGACGCGAAAGGCGGGACGTCGGCCATCACGCTCTACGATGCAAAGAGCGCGAACGGCGTGATCTTCGTTACGGACCGGGTTTTGCTGCCGAACTGAGCGGGACGAGCTTGCCGCCGAACAGAACGGCGCCCGTTGGCAACCCCGTCGGCGACCCACCGGCCGGCTCGTCCGAGACGAGCAATTGCTCCTGCGCGGACGCCCGCTGGGGTGGATTGACGATCTGCTGGCCTGCCGGCAACACGCCGAGAGAGGCAGGTGTGGTGGCGCCCTGCGGCAGCGCCCAGAGCTGGAAGGCCCGTCCCGCCGGGGCCGGAACGCCATCGAGGCTGGTGATCGCGATCGACCCGTCCGGACGGGTTTCAGCCAGAAAGCGCGCCGGCGTTGCCAGCGGAGCGAGTGCCGCGACGAAGCGGGCCGGTTCCACGACGGTAGCGGGCGGCCGTGGCAGGAATGCGAACAAGGCCAGGCCGGCTGCTATGGCCAGCGACACCGCGGTGCTGGCTTGCCAGAAACCGCGCCCAGCCGGCCGGCGAACGGCCGCGCCGGCTGAACCGATGCCGGTGGCCAATGCCAAACGGGCCCATAGCGCTTCGGGTGGCTGGACCGGGGTGACAGCCGAACTGAGCGGCGCCAACCGGCTCTGCCAAAACAAAATCTCGGAGGCGAAGGCCGGGTCGCGCGCGGCTTGCGCCTCGGCTTCCCGCATCTCCGCAAGGTCGAGCGAGCCGAGCGCATACTCGGCGGCCAGCAGCATGGGATCGTCCTCGGTCCCGCTCACGCCCGCAACTCCGGGGAGCCGCTGGGCGAGCGGTCAAGGCAGGATCGCAGCACGAGCAGCGCGCGGCGGATCGACGATTTTACAGTGCCGAGCGGCTGCCCGACATGGGTCGCGATCTCGCTCTGGGTCATGCCCTGGATGAACGCCAGCAACACCAGCCTGCGGCGCGGCGGCTCCACCGTCTCCAGGCACGTCCGCAACGCGGCGCTGTCGGCGTCGGTCACCATCTGGCTGAGCACGTCGGGGGTCTCGTCAACCTGCTCCGGCATCTCGACGCCCGTGGTTTCGCGGCCCTGCTTGCGGGCGATGTCGAGCGCCCGGTAGCGGACGAGGCTGACGAGCCAACCGTCGGCATTGCCGCGCTCGGCATCATACCGGTCGGCATTTCGCCAGACCTGCAACATGGCATCATGCACGGCGTCGGAGGCGAGGGCAGGATTACGGGTGATCCGCAGCGCAACGCCATAGAGCCGGGCAGAATTCATTTCGTATAACATACGAAATGCTTTCGCGTCGGCAAGGGCGCAACGCGCCAGCAACTCGGCCGTCTGCGACCCCCCACTCCCACCGGTTACGGTGAGCCGCGGCGATACAGCTTCACTTTGCATACTATGGGGTCCATTAGCCGCAACGAACCCTAGCAGCAAGCCACCCACCAACTCCAAACCGGACATCGGGTGCCCCTTCCCACCGCTTCAACATTCATTCTACGACCCGTCTGAGTATCTGGATGCAGTGCACGCCTTGGTTGCGCCAACGGAAGGCCCTGCAACCATCGTCAGGGAAGCAGGGCCAGCGCCTCGACATGAAGGATCGCCCGGCCGATCTCGCTGGCGATGGCGGGAACGATGGCGTTGCCGAGCGCCGTTAGCCGGGACCGCCGGTCCAGCCGGGCGGGAAGCCCATCAGCCACTCGACGAACTCCGGGCTGAGCTTGCCATCGACCACGTCGCTCAGCGGGCACGCGCGGCGCCTCGACCGCTGGGCTGGCGCGGCGGACTTCCAGTCTCGCGCCCGCGGCGTGGGCCAGAATGAAGACACGCTGCCGCCGGTGGGGCGCGCCGGCATTGGCAGCACCCACCACGAGCGGCCAGCAGGCGTAGCCCTCTCCTTCCAGACCGGCGAGAACCTCGTCCGCCCCGCGAACCCGGAGCGCAGGCACGTTCTCAACCACCACCCAAGCGGGTCGGCATTCCCCGACCAGCCGCAACATCTCGGCCCAGAGCGCGCTGCGGTGCCCCTGCAACCCGGCTCCTGGCCCGGCTGGGCTGATGTCCTGGCAGGGAAACCCACCGCAGATGAGGTTGGGCCGTGGCACGCCATCCGCTTGCATCCGGCCGGCCGAGAGGGTGCGGATATCGTCATAGCGGGGAATGGCCGGCCAATGGCGCTGAAGGACTGACCGGGCGAACGGATCGGACTCGCAGAAAGCGCCGACGCGGAACCCGGCGCGCTCCAAACCCAAGGCGAAGCCGCCGATCCCGCTGAACAAGTCGAGAACGCATCGTTCAGGATTGGCAGTGGACGTGGGCAGGAAGCTTGCCGATGAAAATTAGGACGAAGAGCATAGGAAAGCCCTAGCTCCCGGCAGGTGGGAGTTGCAATAGGCGTCGCCTAAGATTATCTTTGCTGCCATGGCGCGATCAACACCTGCAACCCGGCTTCGGCGAATGCTAAAGGACTCTGGCCTGACGGCGGCGGATCTCGCCCGCAAGCTGGATGTGTCTCAGCCCACTGTCCATGCCTGGGTCACCGGCCTGCATGGAATGCGTTGGAACAATGCCCGCCGCGTCGCAAAAGCCGTTGGCGTAACGCCGTCCTGGCTGATGTTCGGGGCTGACCCGGTGGCGGAAGGTGCGGCCCAGGGCGCCGAGGAATTGGCGCTGCTGCGTCTGTGGCGGGAACTGGGCGAGGATGAGCAGGCTGCCGCCATGCGCCGGCTATCTTCGATTCGGAAGAAGCAGGGCTGAAACATCGCCCCGGCCGGGCGTTGCTCTCGCATGAGCCACTCCCGTCCTTCTGTCCCAGGGTCCGTGATCGGCAATATCGACGCCGTGTTGGGCCTGGAGGAAAGGGCGGCGCGGGATAGGCCTGCTGCCGCGCGAGTGTCCCACCGGATCGGCTCATTCGTGGGATCGATCCCATTTGCAGCCATCCACCTGGCCGTGTTCGTGACGTGGATGGCGGTCAACAGCGGCCGCTGGCCCGGTCTTGCGTTCGACCCTTATCCATTCACGCTGCTCGGGACCACCGTCTCGTGTGAGGCTGTCCTTCTCACAACCTTCGTTCTTATCAAACAAAATAGACAGGATGAATTGGCCGAACGGCGCGCGCACCTCGACCTGCAAGTCAACCTTCTTGCCGAGCGGGAGGTGACCCGGATCCTTCAACTTGTCCAAGCCATTTCCGAAAAGCTTGGTACCGACGGGGTGGATGACGACGAGTTGAATGAACTGTCGCAGGATATCGGGATCGAGGAACTCGCAAAAGGATTGCTTGCAAAGCGCAGCGGCGGCCATCCCAGGTGACGGTGTGCACCGTCCATCTCGTGCGTCATGCCGCGCACCGGATGATCGACAGCACGCTGGCTGGCCGCACGCCCGGGGTAGCCTTGTCCGACGAAGGCCGGCGGCAAGCCGGCGCGCTCGCCGCGACATTCGCTGGCATGGGCGTCACATCGGTTCTGACAAGCCCGGTGCAACGCGCCCGGGAGACTGCCGACCAGATCGCCACCCATATCGGCCTGGCTGCTAAGGTCGAGCCGGGTCTGGAAGAAATCGACTTCGGGGCCTGGGCAGGTCAGACCTTCGACGCACTGACAGGCGCGCCGGGATGGCTGAATTGGAACAATGCTCGCGGCATCGCGGCCACGCCCGCTGGTGACACGATGCTGAAGGTTCAGGCCCGTGCCATTGCAGCCCTGACGCCGCTGCAGAGAAACGACAGTCTGACGATCGCGGTTACCCACGGCGACGTCATCAAGGCAGTGATCGCGTACGCGCTTGGCATGCCGATGGATCTGTTGCATCGCCTGGAGATCGGCCCTGCAAGCCGCTCGGTGCTCGTGCTAGGCCCGGGGTTCATCAAGGTGGAAGCCGTCAACCTGCCGCCCTAAGCGCTGGGACACATCGCGTTTGCCAGCAAGGTGACGGGGTCGCCCGCCCGACCCCACGATCGGGCTTCTTCAATCCTCTAGCGCAGTGGCCAAGCTGGACACGGCAGCAGCCCAATCGCCCGGAACACTCTGGCGGTGCAGCCTGGCGGAGGGATACCACCCCGTCCGGGTTCCCTCCCCCCAACGCCAATCCGCCTCGCACTTGAGCAGGATGTGGACAGGGCGTCCGAGGGTGCCGGCCAGGTGCGCAATCATCGTGTCCACCGTCACCACCCGTCGCAGCCCGGCGATCAGGGCCGCAACCCCGGCGATGTCCATGCTGCCGCCCAGCGGGTCGGACAGGCCGTCGGGCAGCCTTGCGCCCCTTTGCAGGCTGATCGATCCCGGCGGCAGCAGCGGCCGCAGCAACGGCAAGGGGATGGTGCGGGCGTTATCCCAACCGCCAGCTTGCCAGCAGACACCGGTCCGCGTTCCAAACCCGGGCGCTGGGGTAACCGGCAGTACGAAGTCCGCCGGCGGCTCCATGCGGAGCGCGTGCTGCAACTCCATAATCTCGATGTCATGGTCGGCAGCGATGGGCGCCGCCGTGTCGAAGCGGACGAGCCGGTCGATGCCTGGCGCGCGCGCCAGCAACCCGGCAAGTTCCGGCTGCACCTCGAGCGTCACGGAAGCGGCGCGGGCGCGCAAAGCGGGGATGAACCGGACGAACTGCAGCGTGTCGCCAAGCCCATGGTAGCACCGCACGACGACATGCAGGCCGGTCAGGTCCCGGCCATCCCACACCCACCGGTCGTGATACGGGCGCGCCGGGTCGTCGCGGGTAGCCGGGTCCCGCGCTGCCAGCACCGCATCGGAAATCTGCCACGCAGCGGCGAGGTCGCCTCGCCGCATCGCGCTCACCCAGGAACCGGTCAGCGCTTTCCGGGCTCGTGCGGGGCCGGCTGCGGAGGCGGCGCGGGCCGGGGCGGAGGAGCGGCGTGCGGCGGCGGCGTTTGAGGTGGCGAAGGCGAAGGGACCGTTGGC
>CAZZVB010000231.1:0-3380 GCA_964657445.1 uncultured Burkholderiaceae bacterium
CTCTCTTGGAAGGAACGACCATGATCGACCGCCGCACATTGCTGGCCGGCCTGACCGCCGGTGCTGCGCTTTCCGCAACGACCGTCCGTGCCCAGAGCTATAAAGCCGCCTACCCTGAACTCGTGTTCGCGGTCGTGCCGGCGGAGAATGCATCCGGCGTCACGGATCGCTACACGCCCTTCGTGGACTACCTCAGCCACCAGCTCGGCACCAAGGTCACGCTGCGGGTGGCCAATGACTATGCCGCCGTAATCGAGGGCCAGCGCGCCGGCAACATCCATATCGGGTATTACGGCCCGGCGTCGTTCGCCCGCGCGCTGGTCACCGGCGTCAAGACCACCGCGTTCGTCATCGACGTGAACAGCGACGGCAGCAAGGGCTACTACTCGGTTTTCTACGTCAAGGCCGACAGCCCGTACAAGACCATCGAGGACCTCAAGGGCAAGGACCTCGGCCTGGTCGATCCGAACTCGACCTCCGGCTACAACATGCCGCTATTCGCGCTGAACAAGCTGGGGATCAACGCGGAGAAGTTCTTCGGCAAAGTGCTGATCACCGGCAGCCATGAAAATGCCGTGCTGGCGCTGTGGCAGGGCACGGTGCAGGTGGCGGCGAACTTCTGGAATGCGCCGGACGACAGCAATCTGACGCGCATGCTGAACAAGGGCATGATCAAGCTGGCGGACGGCAAACCCGCCACGGTGAACGACTTCCGCATCATCCTGAAGTCCGACCTGATCATCAACGGCCCGACCGCCTACCTGGACAGCCTGCCGGAGGAGCTGAAGGCGGCTTGCCGGACGGCATGGCTCGACGCGGCCAAGAACGACAAGGCCGCGTTCGACCGGCTGTCGGACGGCAAGAACCAGCCGTTTCAGACCACCGACAACGCCGCGTACGACGACACCGTGAAGCTGATCACCTTCGTGGACCGCCTGCGCAAGCAGAACGGCTGACCCGAGCGGCTCCGGGGGGGTGGCAAACACGCTTTCGATCCCTCCGGAGCACCAACTGCGTCCGCTGCTGGACGGCTACGCACGCGGCGTGGCGGCCCGGCGGCGGATGACGCTGATCGGCGCTGCGCTTCTGCTTTTGGCGCTCGGGCTGTCTTGCGTCGGCGCCGAGGTGCGGCTCGACACGTTCTGGAGCGAACTCGGCAATTTCGGCAGCTACTTCGACCGGCTCGCCCAGCTTGATACCGGCGCGCGGGTATGGACCGACCCGGCATACTGGTTCTGGGGTCTGCGCCGCTGGAGCCTTCAGCTCGGCCAGACCCTGATGATCGCCTATGTCGGCACAGCGACCGGTGCGGTGCTGGGCGTGATCGGCGGAGTGCTGGGCAGCCGCAACCTCGTCCGCTCGGGGATCGTGCGCTTCGTCGCGATCCGCGTGATGGAGTTCGACCGGACGGTTCCTGACATCGTCTTTGCGCTGATCTTCGTGGTCGCCTTCGGCCTCGGCCCGCTTCCCGGCGTGCTCGCCATCACGCTGCATACGGCGGGCACGCTCGGCAAGCTGTTCGCCGAAGTGATCGAGAACATCGACATGAAGCCGGTCGAAGGCGTGCAGGCGTCCGGTGGCACGTGGGTTTCCCAGATCCGCTTCGGCGTGCTGCCGCAAGTGCTGTCCAATTTCGCCAGCTACACGCTGCTGCGCTTCGAGATCAACGTGCGCGGCGCGGCGGTGATCGGCTTCGTCGGCGCCGGGGGCATTGGGCAGGAACTGATCGTCGCGATCCGCAAGTTCTACTACTCCGACGTCAGCGCCATGCTGCTGATGCTGCTGGTTTGCGTGATGGTGATCGACTACGGCTCCGAAAAGCTGCGCCACCGGCTGCTTGCGGCGGAGGGCGGGCGGTGAGCGGCTCGACGATGAAGGCCGAGTTCCTCGCCCGGCGGAACGACCTCGAAGCGCGCTACGGCGCCGCGCTGGCCGGCAGTGGCGGCGGCCGGGTGATGACGATCGTGCTGCTGGCGGCGGGGCTCGCCGTCTATGCGGGCGGCTTGTTCATGCTGGACATCTCGCCCATCCGGATCTGGCAGGGTCTGGGGCAACTCGGCACCATCGTGGTGCTGATGCTACCGCCCAGCACAGGCGGGCATTTCGCCCTCTATCTCAGCGCATTGGGCCAGACGCTGTCGATCGCGTTCCTGGGCACCTTCCTGGCGGCCCTTTTGGCGGCGCCGTTCGGCTTCCTGGCCGCGCGCAACGTCGCGGCGAACCGCGCCGTGCACATCCTGACCCGGCGCAGCATGGACACGGTGCGCAGCATCGACACGCTGATTTGGGCGCTGATCTGGATCGGCGTGGTCGGGCTCGGGCCGTTTGCAGGCGCGCTGGCGATCGCGTCGTCCGATTTCGGCGCGATGGCGAAGGTGATGTCCGAAGCGATCGAAACCGCCGACCGCAAGCCCATCGAGGGGGTGGTTGCGAGTGGCGGCGGACGGTTCAGCGCGATACGTTTCGGCATCCTCCCGCAAGTGCTGCCGGTGTTCGCCAGCCAGTTGTTGTATTTCTTCGAGTCGAACACCCGGTCCGCCACCATCATCGGCATCGTCGGCGCGGGCGGAATTGGGCTGCATCTCTACGAGCAGATTCGCGTGCTGGAATGGCAGCAGGTGTCGTTCCTGATCCTGATGGTGCTGGTGACCGTCGCTGCAATCGACCTCATCTCCCGCCGGCTGCGCATGGCAATCATCGGGCGGCGGGGCGGATAGACGCCCGGACTAGCTGGGCATAATTTCGAACGGGACTTGGGCTGGGATCCCGCCAACAACGACGACCTCCTTGACGCTGTCGCCCCTGCGCCACTCACCCGCCGGCCGATAGTCCGCGAACGTTCGCAATCGCGGCGGCCTGGAGCGGTCCAGATAGCCGTTGTTCCATCGGCAGACGCGGATGTCGCACCCGGCCGCGAGCAAGTCCGTGGTCCGAAAGCCGATGATCGCCTGCGGAAACGCCTGGTCCTTGGCGTAGGCTCGGAGAGCCTGTGCCTGCGCTGCTGTCGTGAAGAGAAAGACCATGCCGTTGATGAATCGGCGCCACTCGGCGGGGGTGATGCCGTCCGGCAAACGCTTACGTAACGGCTCATCCCGGAGGTTTTGCCACCGCAGCCAAATGGCGTGGCCATCAGGGCCAGGCATTTCGGTCCAGACGTCTCGGTTCGGGGTTGTCTTGTCCGGGGTGTCGGGATGGTTGAGGAAAACGGATGCAGGGAGCAGCCCATCCCGTCTGATGCCCGCCAACGAGCTCGTTCTCGTCACGTGATAGAGAAGGGGAAAAGCCGCGGTGAAGGCCGTCATACGGGCGATCTTGGGCTAAACTGTCACCTTACGAGGCCTGCCTCCACGCCGGCCGCCCGCCACGCCCAAACGGCCCGC
>CAZZVB010000231.1:3480-6255 GCA_964657445.1 uncultured Burkholderiaceae bacterium
TCAGTGTGGGTTTGCCCCGGCGCGCCTCGCCGGGGTACACCGTGCCATGCACCGGAGCGCCCACCGACCATGCCCGTGATGGCTGATACCTGGATCCGCCGGATGGCGCGGGATCATGGCATGATCGAGCCGTTTATCGAGGCGCAGAAACGCGACGGGGTGATCAGCTACGGCCTGTCGTCCTACGGATACGATGCGCGCGTGGGGGACGACTTCAAGATCTTCACCAACGTCGATAGCGCCATCGTGGACCCAAAGAACTTCAGCCCCGACAGCTTCGTGGACCGGCAAGGCCCGGTGGCGATCATCCCGCCCAATAGCTTCGCGCTGGCCCACACCGTCGAGTATTTCCGCATCCCGCGCGACATCCTGGTGATCTGCCTCGGCAAGTCCACCTATGCGCGCTGCGGCATCATCGTGAACGTCACCCCGCTAGAGCCTGAATGGGAAGGCCAGGTGACGATCGAGATCAGCAACACCACCCCCCTGCCCGCCCGCATCTACGCCGGCGAGGGGATCTGCCAGTTCCTGTTCCTCCAGGGGTCCGAACCCTGCGAGACCAGTTACGCCGACCGTGCCGGCAAATACATGCGCCAGCGCGGCACCGCTCTGCCACGGATGTAAAGGACCGGCCCATGGACAAGATCAGAATCAGGGGCGGCCGTCCGCTTTCCGGCGAAATCATGATCGGCGGCGCCAAGAATGCCGCCCTGCCACTGATGGCCGCCGGGTTGCTGACCGAGGAACGGCTGGTGCTGACCAACGTGCCCCGCCTTGCCGATATCGAGACGATGAGCAGCCTGCTGGCGCAACACGGCATCGCCGTCGAGCCGAAGGGCAATGATGGCCGCACGCTCTCGCTCGGCGGTCCGATCACCTCGACCGAGGCGCCCTACGACATCGTGCGCAAGATGCGGGCGTCCGTGCTGGTGCTCGGCCCGTTGCTGGCGCGCTGCCGGGAAGCTCGCGTTTCGCTGCCCGGCGGTTGCGCGATCGGCACGCGGCCGGTCGATCTGCACCTCAAGGGGCTGGAGCAGATGGGGGCGAAGATCGACCTCGCGTCCGGCTATATCAACGCGACCGCGCCGGGGGGGCTGAAGGGGGCGGTGATCGTGCTGCCATTCGCCTCGGTGGGCGCCACCGAGAACCTGCTGATGGCGGCCACGCTCGCCGACGGCCAGACCATCCTCGCCAATGCGGCGCGCGAGCCCGAGATCGGCGACCTGGTGGCGTGCCTGATTGCGATGGGCGCCCGGATCGAGGGCATCGGCACCGGGTCACTGGTCGTCGAAGGTGTCGCGGCGCTGCACGGCGCCACCCATCCGATCATTCCCGACCGGATCGAGACCGGCACCTACGCCTGCGCCGCCGCGATCACCGGCGGCACGGTGCTGCTGCGCGGCGCGGACCTGGCGCATTTGGCCGCAGTGCGGGCTGTTCTGGATTCCGCGGGCGTCGAACTGGAGGGCGAGCCGGACGGCGTGCGCGTGACCCGGCGTAACGGCCTGCACGGCACGGACGCCATGACGGAGCCCTACCCAGGCTTTCCGACCGACATGCAGGCCCAGTTCCTGGTGCTGATGTCCGTCGCGGAAGGTGCGGCCATGGTTACGGAGACGATCTTCGAAAACCGGTTCATGCACGTGAGCGAACTGACCCGCATGGGTGCGCGCATCAACGTGCACGGCGCATCCGCCATCGTGCGCGGCGTACCATCGCTGTCCGGCGCCCCCGTCATGGCCACCGATCTTCGCGCCAGCGCGTCCTTGGTGATCGCCGGGTTGGCAGCGTCGGGCGACACGGTGGTGAACCGCGTCTATCACCTGGACCGGGGTTACGAGGCCCTGGAACAAAAGCTCGCTGCCTGCGGCGCCGATGTGGAGCGCATCGCCGACTAACTCGCGCCTCTGTTGCTAGGATCCCGCATCTGACGATGCGGGCTACGCTGATCTCGACATACATGCGTTCGCATGCAATGGAAGTTCCCGTCGCCGCGGGAGCAGCCGATGTCTGTGCGCAACGGCCTGGCCTGGATGAGCGTCGCCCAGGCCGGCGTGTTCCTGCTGCAATTCGTCGGGTCCGTGACAGTCACGCGTCTGCTCACGCCTTACGAACTGGGTGTCTATGCGGTGGCGTCGGCTCTCGCGGGCATGCTGAGCATCGTGCAAACCAATGGGCTGGCGCGGCTGATCGTGCGGGAGGCGGCGCTCACCCCCACGCTCAGTGCGACCACACAGACGATCTACCTGGTGATATCCGTGGCGCTGAGCGCTGCCATTGCCATCCTTGGGGAGGCTGGTGGACCATGGCTCGGCGACCCGGGCGTGGGATCCTGCTTGCTGGTGCTGGCCGTCGTGCCGATCATCTCGGTCCCGGGCTTCCTGCCGGCCGCCATGCTGGAGCGGGAGGGGCGCTTCCGCGTCATTGCATTGACGACGATGGCGCAGGTCCTAGCCTCCGTCGCCGTCACGGTCGTGCTCGCTTTCGCCGGCGCCAGCTATGCGAGCATCGCATTCGGCAGCCTTGCCGGGGCTAGCGTTCAAACTGCGGGAAGGCTCATCGCGGGCCGCCGGCACGTGCACCTCCGGCTCGGCCTGCAAGAGTGGCGGCGCGTAAGCCGGTATGGCGGCCAGATGCTGGCGATCGCCGGCGTATCGGACCTTTCGAACCGGATCGCAGATGTTGTCGTCGCCGAACTGCTGGGGATGGCGGCGCTAGGACTCTTCTCGCGGGCGAGCCAGCTCAATGCGATGATGCGCGACAACATCCAATTGG
>CAZZVB010000232.1:0-6238 GCA_964657445.1 uncultured Burkholderiaceae bacterium
GCGGAGGACGAGACATCCACGCTGGTGGGCGCGGCCTGGGCGGCGACGATCGACGAACACGGCATTATCGTGCTGACGCGAGATGCTGCTTGATGCGTCAACCTGCTATCCTGGTAGCCGAAATGCATCCGAGCTCCGACGATTACCGCAACCGTGCGATAGCAGCGGCCAAGGCGGCGACCAGCGCCTTGGCCGAGTTGGGCGTGCGCGCGGTCGTTACGGGATCGCTGGCGCGGGGCCGGTTCGGTGCTTATTCCGACATCGATTTCCTGATTACGGACTGCCCACGTCACCTCAAGTACGCAATTGAAGGAACTGTAGAGGACGCGCTTGGGGGATTGTCTTTTGACGTGGTCTATCTTGATGAATTACCGGCCTGGAGGGCGCCCCACTTCCTAGAGGGCGCGGTTGATGCCTCCCTCCTTCGGTGACCTCGAAGACGAGCTCACCGAAATATCCGTCGAGGTCGAGCATCTGGCTACCCGCCTACGCAAGTTCGTGCCGGGGCTCGTCCTTGGTGATCCTCAGGAAAGATGGGAGGCGGCGCACATCTGCGCGTCTGCCACGGAGAAGGTGTACACGGGTTGCGAGCGCGTCATGGCGTGGTTGGCCTCCGAGATCGATGGTGCGCCGATCGCCAAGTCTGACGCTTGGCACAGCACGTTGCTCCACCGTATGGCCAACCCGATGCCGCCAGCGCGGGACGCCATACTCTCGGCGGAATGCTATGCGCTGCTCGACCGTTTGCGATCCTTTCGTCACCGCGAACGCAATAGCTATGGCATCAACCTCGATCTTGAGATCGTTCTCGATCGAGCAGCCGAGGCGGTCACCGCATTTCACATTTTTCGCTCGGACATCGAAACTTTTCTGACCAAATCTGGAGCGCGACCATGACCCCCCTCGCCTACGGCATCATGTGGAACCGCCTGATCGCCGTGGTGGAGGAGCAGGCGCAGACCATGATCCGCACCGCCTTCTCCACCACAGTACGGGAGTCGGGCGATCTGTCCGCGGGGGTATTCGACCTGCAGGGGCGGATGCTGGCGCAGGCGGTGACGGGGACGCCGGGTCATGTGAATTCCATGATGGAGTCGGTGGGGCACTTCCTGAAGCGCTTTCCGGCCGTGACCATGCAGCCGGGCGACCACTACATCACCAACGACCCTTGGCTCGGCACCGGGCACCTGCATGACCTCACCGTCGTCTCACCAGCGTTCCATGACGGCCACATGGTCGGGCTGTTCGCCAATACGGCGCACGTGATCGATGTCGGCGGGCTCGGCATGGGGCCGGAGGGGCGCAGCGTGTTCGAGGAAGGGATGTACATCCCGATCGTGAAGTGCTTCGCCGAGGGCGTGCCCAACGAAACGTTCTTCGACATGGTGCGCGCAGGCACCCGGCTGCCGATCGAACTCGAAGGCGACATCTACTCGCTCTGCGCCTGCAACGACGCGGGGATCCGCCGTCTGGTCGAAATGATGGCCGAGTTCCGCATGACTGGGCTGGACGAATTGGCGGACCACATCTTCGACGCCAGCCGCCGCGCGACGGTGGCCGCGATCGCTGCACTGCCGCCCGGCACGTTCCGGTCGGAGATCGGCAGCGACGGCTATGAGGCGCCGGTGACGTTGCACGCCGAAATGACGATCGGCAGCGACACCATCACCGTCGATTTCAACGGCACAACCGGGCTGTCCACCCGCGGCATCAACGTGCCAGCCGCCTATACGCGGGCCTACACGGCGTTCGGCATCAAGGTCGTCGTGGCGCCGGACATCCCGAACAACACGGCCTCGCTGGAGCCGTTCCGCTGCGTCATCCCGGAGGGCTGCATCCTGAACGCGCCGCGTCCCTACCCGGTGTCGGTGCGGCACGTGATCGGTCACCTGCTGCCGGACCTCGTCATGGGCTGCCTGCATCAGGCGGTGCCGGACCGGGTGGCGGCGGAGGGGGCGTCCTGCCTATGGAATCCGCCGCTGCGCGGGGGCGGCGCGGTGTCCGGGCAAGGGCGGCCGAACCGGCCCGTGCTGCCGGATTTCGAGATCATCACCTTCAACAGCGGCGGCACCGGCGCGCGCCCCACGCTTGATGGGCTGGACGCGACCGCCTTCCCGTCAGGCGTGCGCACCATGCCGGTCGAGGCGACCGAGTCCACCGCGCCGATCGTAATCTGGCGCAAGGAGCTGCGTCCCGGCAGCGGCGGCGCCGGCAAGACCCGAGGCGGCCTGGGCCAGATCATGGAGATCGCCGGGCGCGACGACCTCGAATTTGCCTGCAACGCCATCTTCGACCGGGTCGGCAATCCGCCGAAGGGCCGCGATGGTGGCGGCGAGGGTGCGCCGGGCCGGGTCGCCCTGCGCTCCGGCACGACACTGCGCACCAAAGGGTTCCAGATCATCCCCGATGGCGACCGGCTGGTGCTGGAACTGCCCGGCGGCGGCGGCATGGGCGACCCCCGCACTCGGGACCGTGCCGCCGTCGCCCGTGACCTGCGGGACGGCGTGATCACCCCC
Source organism: uncultured Burkholderiaceae bacterium (assembly GCA_964657445.1). Lineage (GTDB taxonomy): Bacteria > Pseudomonadota > Alphaproteobacteria > Acetobacterales > Acetobacteraceae > LMUY01. The sequence goes on from CAZZVB010000232.1 coordinate 2,517, forward strand.
GAGCAGGCCAGTGCGCTTTACGGGAATCCGCCCGGCGGCTGAAACCTGATGCGGCCTGCGCAGTAGGATGCGGATGCCGCACGATCAGCCGAAGCCGCCTATGCCGATCGAGGATCACGGCCTGGTCGGCGACCTCCGGACGACGGCGCTGGTGGCGCGGGACGGGTCCATCCCGTTCATGTGCGCCCCGGCGTTCGACAGCCCGACCATCTTCGCCGCCATGCTGGACCTGGCGGCCGGGGTATTCCGGATCGCGCCGCGGCATGACGGGCTGCGCACGCTCCAGATGTATTTGCCCGACACTAACGTGCTGCTGACCCGTTTCATGTCCGAACAGGGCATCGCCGAACTGACGGACCTCATGCCCGTGGCGGGAACCGACGGACCCCAGCGGCTGCAGCGCCACGTGCGCATCATCCGCGGCTGGTTCGACCTGGACATGCTCTGCGCACCTCGGTTCGACTATGGCCGGGGCGGGCACACGCTGGAGCAGGGCGGCGTCTTCCGGCCGGACGGCGACGGGCCGCTGCTGCGGCTGACCGCGACCGTGCCGCTCGTGGCGGAAGGCCCCGACCTGACGGCGCATTTCACGCTGAAAGCAGGCGAATGCGCCGCCTTCCTGCTGGAGATCAATCCGGGGGATGGGTCACCGCCATTCGACCTCGCGCTCTCCGAGCAGACCTTTCGCGACACCGTGGCCTGGTGGCGGAACTGGGCCGGGAAGTCCCATTACGAGGGCCGATGGCGAGAGGTCGTCACCCGCTCCGCCCTGGTGCTGAAGCTGCTGACCTCCAAGCCGCACGGCGCGCCGGTGGCCGCCGCGACCTTCGGCCTGCCCGAACAGCCAGGCGGCAGCCGGAACTGGGACTACCGCTACGTCTGGGTGCGCGACGCGTCATTCGCGATGTATGCCTTCATCCGCCTCGGTCTGACGCAGGAGGCGGAGGAGTTCGTCGATTGGATCGGCAAGCGCGTCAAAGGCTGCGGCAGTGGCAAACGGCTGCGGGTCGCCTACTCGCTAGACGGCGAGAACGATCTGCCCGAAGTCGAGCTGACGCACCTGGCTGGTTACGCCGGGTCCCGCCCGGTGAGGATCGGCAACGCGGCATCCCACCAGTTCCAGCTCGATATCTACGGCGAGATGATGGATGCGGTGTATCTCGCCAACAAATATGGCCGTGCCACCTCGTACGATGAGTGGGGCAATATCCGCAGCCTGGTGGACTGGATCGGCGAGAACTGGCAGCGCCCCGATGCTGGCATCTGGGAGGGACGCGGCGAGCCGAAGCACTTCCTGCATTCCCGTCTGCAATGCTGGGTCGCGGTGGACCGGGCGATCCGCCTGTCGCAGAAACGCTCGTTACCCGCACCGCTGCCGGCTTGGAACGATCTGCGGGTCAAGCTGCATGAGAGCATCCACGAGGAGTTCTGGCGGCCCGACCTGAACAGTTTCGTGCAGTATCCCGGCGCTGACCGGCCGGACGGCTCGATGCTGCTGATGCCGCTGGTGCGCTTCATTGCGCCGAGCGATCCCCGCTGGCTCGGCACCATGGACCTCGTGCGCGAACACCTGGTGGAGGATGCGCTGGTGTTTCGCCGCGCCGAACAAGATCGCGCATTGGACGGGCTGCAGGGCCAGGAAGGGTCGTTCCTGGCGTGCTCGTTCTGGTATGTGGAATGTCTTGCCCGGTCCGGCGACCTGGAGCAGGCGCGGCTGCTGTTCGAGAAGCTGTTGGGTTATGCCAGCCCGCTCGGGCTGTTCGCGGAGGAGTTGTCGCCCACCGGGCTGCATCAGGGCAACTTCCCGCAGGCGCTGACGCATCTTGCCCTGATCAGTGCGGCCAGCTACCTCAACCGGGCGTTGAAACGCGATGCGCCGACGGCATGGTCATAGGGCGACCGGAACACTGGTTTGAACATCGTCATCATCGGGCTTTCCATCACCTCGTCCTGGGGCAATGGACACGCCACGACCTACCGCTCGCTGGCCGCCGGGTTGAAGCAGTTCGGGCAGGACGTGGTGTTCTTCGAGCAGGACCGCCCCTGGTATGCGGATCACCGCGACCTGGCCGAGCCGCCGTTCTGCCGCAGCGTGCTATATGACGGGGTCGAGTATCTGGCGAGGCACGCGGAGGCGATCAGGGACGCCGACCTGGTCATCGTCGGCTCCTACGTGGCGGACGGCCCGGCGGTCTGCCGCCTGGTGCAGGACACCGCGCGAGGCGTGACGGCGTTCTACGATATCGACACCCCGATCACGCTGGCCGCCCTGGCGCAAGGGCGATGCGAGTACCTCACCCCAGATCTCGTCGGCGGCTTCGACCTGTATCTGTCGTTCACCGGCGGGCCGACGCTGCGGGTGATCGAGCGGCGTTTCGGCGCAAAAGCCGCGCGTGCCCTGTATTGCTCGGCCGATCCGGAGCTGAATGCGCCGGACCCGGCGGCCGAGCGCGTGTATGACCTGGGCTACCTCGGCACCTATTCGCCGGACCGGCAGCCCACGTTGGACGCGCTGCTGTGCACGCCGGCGCGGCAGTGGCCGCAGGGGCGGTTCAGCGTCACCGGGCCGCAATACCCGGCCACCATAGACTGGCCCGCGAACGTGGACCGGTCCGATCATGCGCCGCCCGACCGGCACCGCCAGTTTTATGCATCCCAACGCTTCACGCTGAACGTCACCCGCGCCGACATGATCCGGGCCGGCTACAGCCCGAGCGTGAGGCTGTTCGAGGCCGCGGCCTGCGGAACGCCCATCATCAGCGACGAGTGGGACGGCCTGGACACGCTGTTCGAGGACGGCACGGAGATCGTCATCGCGCGCCGGCCGCAAGACGTGCTGGCAGTATTGCGCGACATGCCCGAAGCCGACCGCCTTGCCATGGCTGCCCGCGCCCGCGCCCGCGTGCTGCACAGCCACACCGGCCGGCACCGCGCCGAGGAGTTGCTGGCTTATGTGCGGGAGGCTGGGGGTAGCGCTCCCTCTCCCCCCGGGAGAGGGCCGGGGTGAGGGGCATGCGGCAGTCGCCAGACGATCGGGGCGTTGGCCCCTCACCCAACCCTCTCCCAAAGAGGGAGAGGGCTCTAACGGGCAGGCCCTGCTTCGAGCAACGCTAGATTCTGTTCCGCCAGGTCGCTCGTCGCGGAATCAGGGGCCAGCGTCTTGGCCTCCAGCCAGTCGCTATGCGCGCCCGCCCGGTCGCCGCGGCGCTGGCGCAGGATGCCGCGCTCGAGGTAGCCCTCGGGGTTTTCCGGGTCCTCCGACAGGGCGCGATCCACATCATCCTGCGCCAAATCCAGGTGGCCGGTGTGGCGATAGGCGGCTGCGCGCAGCACCAGCGCATCCGGGCGCTTGTTGTCGAGGTCCAGTGCGTGGGTGAGGTCCTCGACCGCGTCGTCGTAATGCCCAAGCGTGGCATCCGCGACCGAGCGGTCGATCAACAGGTCCGGGTCGTCCGGCGACAGGCTCAGCGCCAGCGTGGCCGCAGCCAAGGCACGGGTCGGGTCACCTGCCATCAGCCAGGCTTGATCCGCTTGGCCATACACGGTCGCGCGCGCGGCCGCCGGCGCTTTGCTGGCGTTGGCCAGCGCCTCCAGCATCTCCGCGCCGGCCTGTTCATCGCCGAGCTGGATCTGGGCCAGGGCCAGGCAATGCTGCGCGCCCTCGCCACCGCCAGTGGCATACCAGGCGTCGGCAAAGCTGTTCGCGCCCTCGGGGTCGCTCG
>CAZZVB010000233.1:0-6226 GCA_964657445.1 uncultured Burkholderiaceae bacterium
GGCAAGCTCAATCGACAATCAACCCGCTCGCCCGCACCGTCGCCGCCGAGGCCGCCATCGAATCCGTCACCGCCAGCGCCGCGGCAAGGGCCCGCCGGCCGGCAGCGGCATCCACCAGCACCCGGGCGCCGTCGAGGCAGGCGGCGACGAAGCCGGCATGCTCGGCTTCCATCGCGTCATGGTCGCGCCAACTGATCGCCTCGCGCCGGAAACCGCCCGTGCCCGGCAGTGGCAAGCCCCGCTCCCGCCCGATCATCACCAACTCCCGCGCGCCGAAATCGGCCGACAAATAGCCCTCCTGCGAGAATAGCCGCATCCGGCGTTCCGTCTTGATCGAGATGCGGCTCGCGGTGATCGTCGCCACGCAGCCGTTCACGAACCGCACCCGGGCGTTTGCGATGTCCTCCGACGCCGAACTCACCGCTGCCCCCAGCGCATCGACGCTGCTGATCTCGCTGTCCACCAGCGACAGCACCAGGTCCAGGTCATGGATCATCAGGTCCAGGATGACCGAGACGTCCGTGCCGCGCGGCTTGTAGGGGGCGATCCGTGTGGCCTCGATATACAAGGGCCGGGTGATCCGGCTGCTGATCGCCTGGTGCTCGGCCGAGAAGCGCAGCAAATGCCCCACCTGCAGCACCCGCCGCCGCTCCACCGCCAGCGCCGCCAGCGCATCGGCCTGCGCCAGCGTGGCCGCGATCGGTTTTTCCACCAGCACGTGGCAGCCGGCTTGCAGCGCCCGGGTCGCCAGGCCGTGATGCGCCTCCGCCGGGGCGGCGATCACCACCGCCTGGCAGGCGCCGAGCAGCGCATCCAGCTCCATCGCGGGCGCACCGCCAGCCTCGCGACCGACCGCCGCTGCACGCTGCAGATCCATGTCGCAGACGCCCACAAGCACCGCCCGCGGGGCGGCCGCGACCTTCAAAGCGTGGAACCGGCCGAAATGCCCGGCGCCGATCACGCCCATCCGCAATTGCGCATCACTCATGCTCCGCGCATAGCACGCGCCCGGCGCGGTTGCATTGCCCTCCAGCCCTCGGCATAGACACCCGCCTATTGGAGTGACCAGGCCACCATGCTGTATTTTGGCCCCGTCAAGACCGCGCTGATCCTCGGCGCGTGCATTCTGGGCGCCCTGCTCTGCCTGCCGAACCTCATGCCCTCGCCAGCATCGTGGATGCCGTGGCGACAGGTCCATCTCGGCCTCGACCTGCGCGGCGGGTCCTACCTGCTGCTGCAGGTGGACATGGACGCCGTCCGCAAGGAACGGCTGGACACCACGCTCGACCGCGCCCGCCAGGCGCTCACCGGCAAATACCGCAGCCTGACGGAGCCGCCCGGCGACAACCGCGTGCTCGCCACCTTGCGTGACCCGGCGGATACCGCAGCGGCTGTGGCCGCCCTGCGCACCGCGGCGGCCAACCCCGATGGCGGCCTCGACTTCGACACCGTCACCCAGCCCGACGGCACCCTGGCGCTGACCCTGAACGAGCAGGCGCTCCGCGCCCGCGCATCCGGCGCCGTGCAGCAGTCGATCGAAATCGTACGCCGCCGCATCGACGCGACGGGGGTGCTCGATCCGCAGATCACCCGCCAGGGCGATAGCCGCATCGTGGTGCAGTTGCCCGGCGTGGACGACCCGAATCGCATCAAGCAGCTCATCGGCACCACGGCCAAGATGACGTTCCACCTGGTGGACGAAGCAGCCGACCCGAACCGTCCCGCACCGCCGGGCGATGCCGTGCTGCCGATGGAGAAGACCCCTTCACAGAAAGTCGTCGTCAAGCGCCGGGTCGAGGTGGACGGCGCCAGCCTGACCGACGCGAGCCCCGCGCGGAACACGCAGACCGGCGAGTGGGTGGTGAACTTCGTGTTCGACAGCACCGGCGCCCGCCGCTTCGCCGACGTCACCACCGCCCAGCTCGGCCATCCCTTCGCGATCGTGCTGGATGACAAGGTGCTGACCGCGCCGGTGATCCGCGAGCCGATCACCGGCGGGCGCGGCCAGATCAGCGGCAGCTTCGATGCGCAATCCGCCACCGACCTGGCCGTGCTATTGCGCGCCGGCGCCCTGCCAGCCCCGCTCACTGTGGTCGAGGAACGCACTGTTGGCCCCGAATTGGGGGCCGACAGCATCCGCGCCGGCGCCATCGCGCTCGGCGTCGGCTTCCTGCTCGTGGTCGGCTTCATGGGCACGTTCTATGGCCTGTTCGGCTGGTTTGCGAACGTCTGCCTGCTGGTGAACCTGGTGCTGATGCTGGCCATCCTGTCGCTGCTGGAAGCCACCCTCACCCTGCCCGGCATGGCGGGGATCCTTCTCACGCTCGGCATGGCGGTGGATGCCAACATCCTGATCAACGAACGCATCCGCGAGGAAACCAAGCTCGACCGCAAGCCGGTGGCCGCACTCGAGGCCGGGTTCCGCCGCGCCTACAGCACCATCATCGACAGCAATGCGACGGCCTTCCTGGCGCACGTCATGCTGTTCGTGTTCGGCTCCGGCCCGGTGCGAGGCTTTGCGGTGACGATCACAGTAGGCATCGTCACCACCCTGTTCACCGCCACCGTGCTGGCGCGGCTGATGATGGTGCGCTGGTATTCCGCCCGCCGCCCCGCGCTGCTGCCGGTTTAGGATTTGAGCGCCATGCTGTTCCGCCCCCTGTTCCGGCTCGTTCCGGACGGCACCAAGATCCGGTTCATGAACGGCCGCTTCATCGGCCTGGCGACCTCGGCCGTGCTGTCCATCGCCTCGCTGATCGTGGCGTTCTACCCGGGGCTGAACCTCGGCATCGACTTCAAGGGCGGCATCGTGATGGAGGTCCGCACCCCTGTCCCCGCCGATTTCGGCAAGATCCGCACCGCCCTGGTCGCGCACGACACGCCAGCCGCCGGGCTACAGCGCTTTGGCGACGCGCAGGAGGTGCTGATCCGTCTCGACCGCCAGCCCACCGAGGCCGGCACCGAACAGGTGGTAAGCCGGGTGCGCGCGGCGCTCGAGGAAGCGCAGCCCGGCAGCGTGATCCAGCGCACCGACGCAGTGGGCGCTTCCGTGTCCGACGAGCTGTTCCGCAACGGGCTGCTGGCGCTCGGCATCAGCCTGTTCATGATTTTGGTGTACATCTGGTTCCGCTTCGAATGGCAGTTCGCGGTGGGCGCCGTGGTCACGCTGCTGCTGGACGTGACGAAGGTGATCGGCTTCCTGGCAGTCACCCGGATCGAGTTCGACCTGGTGATGGTGGCAGCGATCCTGACCGTGATCGGCTATTCCACCAACGATAAGGTCGTGGTGTATGACCGCGTGCGCGAGAACCTGCGCAAGTATAGATCGATGCCGCTGCGTGAATTGATCGACTTCTCGATCAACGAGACACTCAATCGTACGCTCGGCACCTCGATGACCGTGTTCCTCGCGAGCCTGCCGCTGGCGCTCTTTGGCGGCGCGTCGTTGTCCGGCTTCGCCGCCGTCATGCTGTTCGGGATCGTGGTCGGAACCTCCTCCTCGATCTTCATCGCTGCGCCGATCCTGCTTCTGCTAGGCGAAAACCGCTTGCGGCGTGACGCTCAGCCGCCCAAGCCGTCCCGTCCGGCGGCCAACCGAGCGGCCTAATCGAAGCCGGTCGCGGCGCGGTGAGCAGCGCCTAGGTCCTCAGGCTGATCCAGTCTGCGGGATACTGGACGGTTTTCTACTTGCGAAACCCCTGCCTGAGTGCTCATTACAAGGTCTGGAAATGTTCTTAACAGGCAATGTCACGTGATCTCCGTGGGCAGTGCTGGATTACTCATACTGTTCTATGGGTGGGATTACATTGGTAGGGCCGGAGCGGAGCATCTTGCTGCTGGTCAACGACGCGGCCTGGGTGGCCGCGGCGCGCGAGGGACTTGAATCGACCGGCGGCGGCAAACTGGACCTCGCCAAGTCGGCCAAGTCCGCACTGCATACGCTGGTGCAACCCGACAACCCGTTCACCCACCTGCTGATGCAGCCTTCGGCCGCCGGTCCGATGCTGCGTGATTTGCTCGGTGTCACCGCTGGCGAAACCGGCTCCCAGGTAGGTCTGGTGCTTCTTGGCGAACCGGCCGCACTCCCCGGCGTGCGGGGCGTGTTGCGCGCGGGCACGCCCGCCGATCTCCGCGGCCTTTTGGCACGCGAAGCCATCACCAGCCCGGCCCTGCCGTCGCTCTCCACCTCGGAACTTGCCGTGGCGTTCAGCCCGCAAGACGTGGAATGCCGCTTCCAGCCGATCGTACGGCTGGACGATCGCCACCCTGTCGGGGTGGAAACGCTGGTCCGCCTGCGACACCCCGACAGGGGCACGATCGGGCCGGACCTGTTCATCCCGCAGATCGAACGGGCCGGGCTGTCGTTGCGGCTGACCGAGGCGGTGGCGAAATGCGCCATGGCCACCATCGACCCGGCGCTGCTCGAACACCACCGGCTGTTCGTCAGCATCAATCTGCCGCTCGATGTGCTCCTGTTCCCGGAGGCGCTGGACCGGATCGACACCCTGCGCGCCCGCTATGGCATCTCGGTCGATCGCCTGCTGATCGAACTCACCGAGAGCCGTCCGGTGCACGACATCCCCGCCCTGCAAACGGCGCTGCTGGCGTGGCGCGCAGCGGGCTATCGCGTCGCAATCGACGATATGGGCCCGGAAATGCTGAACCAGCTCGAGCTGTTCGACCTGCCGTTCAATGTCGTCAAACTCGACAAGCAGATCGTGCTGCGGTCGGAAAAGGACGAACTCGCCCGCCGCTACCTGCAGCACACGGTTCGCAACGCCAAGCTGCGCAACCTGACCGTCATCGCCGAGGGGATCGAGAATGTGGCGATGTGGACCCGCATGCGCGAACTCGGCGTGCAACAAGCCCAGGGCTTCCTGATCGCCCGCGCGCTGCCGGCCAGCGCACTCGCCGCCTGGCTCGAAGCCTGGTCCGCCCAGCTCGCCCTACCCCGGGACCGTAGCTAAAGCATCATCCGATCAAACCAGACGCTACAGCTTTTCTCCGATCCTCCACTTCGATCGGAAAAAGCTCTACGCCGTCACATCGCCTAGGCAGCCTTGTTGCGGCGGGCGAGCAGGTCACGGGCGATCGGCAGCAGCGTGCGGCCATACTCCTTCGCATCCTCCAGCGGATCGAAGCCGCGGATCAGGAAGGTCGTGACACCCAGCGCGTGGTAGTCGGCGAACGCCGCCGCCACTTGCTCCGGCGTGCCCACCAGCGCCGTGGTGTTGCCGCGTGCCCCGGTCACGCGGGCGATCGCGGTGTAGAGCCGCCCCTCCGGCCGGTCACCCTGCGCGGCCGCGGCCAACAGGCGCTGTGACCCGGCGTTCGCGGGCGCGCCCGCGTTCGGTCCCAGCGCGGCCTCGCCCCGCACCCGCAGCGTCTCCTGCAGGATGTGCTCGGCCTTCTCCCAGGCCGCACTTTCGCTCGCCGCCAGGATGGGCCGGAAACTCAGGCTGAAGCGGATGTTGGCCGCCGCTTGCGCACCGCGGTGGCGGGCCACGCTCGCCCGCACCCGGCCGATGATCTCCTTCACCTGGGCCTGGGTCTCGCCCCACAGCGCGTACACGTCGGCATGCTTGCCCGCGACCTCGAGCGCCGCGTCGGATGCGCCGCCGAAATAGATCGGGATGCGCGGCGTCTGCACCGTTCGCACGGCGGGGGAAGCGCCGGCCAGCCGGTAGAAGGCACCCTCATGATCCACTGGCGCCTGCGCGCCCCAGATCTGCTTCAGCACCCCGACATATTCATCGGTGCGGGCATACCGCTCGTCCTTGCCGAGCCAGTCGCCGTCGCGGTGCTGATCGGCATCGTCGCCGCCGGAGATGACGTGGATCGCCGCCCGGCCCGAGCTGAGCTGGTCCAGCGTGGCAAAGGCACGTGCCGCATTGGATGGCGACTGGAAGCCGGGCCGGTGCGCCACCAGGAAGCCGACATGCCGGGTGTGCGCGGCCGCATGGGTGGCGATCTGCAGCCCGTCCGGCCCATTGCTGTACCAGCCGATCAGGATACGGTCGAAGCCGCCCTCGTCATGCGCCTGCGCGCTCGCCCGCAGATAGTCCAGGTCGATTGCCGGCCCGCTTGCCGGACGTGTTTCCGACTGCTCTCGCGGCTGGATCATGCCGATGAATTCGATCGGATGGCTCATCACGCTCTCCCCTGACACATCGCATCTAGAGCATCATCCGATCATCTTGCTATCTGATCGGATAAAGATGCTCGC
>CAZZVB010000234.1:0-6198 GCA_964657445.1 uncultured Burkholderiaceae bacterium
TTTTGCAGAACCCGCACACTCGTTCCGTTTCCGGCATTGACGGCGAAATGGAACACCATGAGGTCAACGCCGGGTGCGAGGTCATCGCATTTGGTCGCATTCCAATACTGCGTGTGGTAAATTTCCTCGGCTTCATCCAGCGTCAGTTTTGTCACGTCGGCGTCGCCCAGCGGCACGCGGCGCACCTGCGCCAATTCTGCCCGCGTGATGCCGAAATTTGTCGGTCCGCCTGGGTCGCGGGGATCGTCGGAAAACCCTCCTTCAAGATGCAGCACTTCGTGCAGGCATGGCACGAAGTTGCTCGTGCCCGCAGGGCCCATGGCAGGCTGGCTTTGCACGGAGGCCGCAGGGATTGGCTTGGCGCCGGCGGATTGCCTCGCGCCCGCGGGAGTGTTCTGTGTGCCGCCGCCCGCGCCAGGACCGGTCATTTTGTCGAGCAAGTTCGACGTCTGCTGGGCATGGGTGAGCTGCAGTTGGCGGACGGTTTCATCCTTGTTGCGCGAGCCCTGCGACGACCCGAGCCAGAAGCTGACCATCGTTGCGAACGCCGTCGCGACGGCGCCGATGAGGGTATAGACGACCTCCTTGTTGGTGTCCTTGATGTATGAGCCTCCGAAGAGGGCGATGGCGAAGACCGTGAAGAAGCCGAGACCGATGATGACGGAGACGACCGGGGCGCCCCAGGCAACCGGGCTTTCCTTATCCGCCAGTTGCACCATCGTGCTGCGCGCATCGTGGGTGTCGGCCAGCGTCGCCCTCAGCTCGTCAAGCTCGTTCTGCCGCTGGCTTGCTTCGGCACCGTTCTGAGCCTTTTGCGCGTCGAGCGCGATTTCGGCCAGACGCGCCTGCAGTTGCGCGGCGACAGCCGGGTCAGTCAGCTTGGCGCGCACTTGCGCCTCATCGCTTGCCTGCGTGACTTGGCTGACCGCGTCGGTGACTTTGGTCGCGATCGTGTTCGTCTTGTCGCTGCCGATCAGGCGGATCAGGTCCGGAATGAAGGACGCAGCGATACCAATGAGTGGCAACATCGAATGTCCCTCGGGCTTGATGGTCGTTACTGAGCGCTTCGCTCGTGATCAAAAAACGCAAGACCTACCTACGGATCAGTCCGACACCCAAAGACAGTCCCTGCGTGATGGCGGAAGTAACAAAACCTCCGCCGCCAATTAAATCTGTGACGACCGTCACAGCGAATACGGTCCGGTTATTCTAGTCTGCCCACAACGGCCGCGGAAAGGCTGTCGCCCAAGGCTCAACGGCCCGGCCAGCCGAAACAATCAAGGATGGCGAACATGCCCATCACAGCACGGCAGGCGCAATTGAAGGCATCCGCAACGGTCAGCAAAGACAGCCTCAACGCTGAACGGGAAGCGATCGCCAGCGCTGCGGACGTCAGCGGTGGTCTGTGGCTGAGTTATCTCGCAGTCCTGGTTTACCTGTTGATTGCGGTCGGCAGCGTGACGCACTGGGATATGCTGCGGACGAGTTCAGTGAAGCTGCCGCTGATCGACGTCGAACTGCCGCTTGTCGGCTTCTGCTGGCTCGGTCCGCTGCTGTTTCTCGTCATCCATGCCTACACGTTGCTTCACTACCGCTTGCTCGCCCATAAGAGCCGGTCGTTCGCCCTCGCGTTGAACTCGGCCGACGAGGAAGCCAAGTCGCTTCTTTTGCTGCAGTTGCCGATCAACGCCTTCGTGCAGATGATGGCCGGTGCTGACGACGCGCGGCAGGGATTGACCGGGTTCTTGCTGCGGTCGATCACCTGGATCAGCCTCGCCATCGGTCCACTCATGCTGCTCGTGTTCTTTGAGCTGCGATTCGTGCCCTACCATGACGAGGCGACCACCTGGTGGCAGCGATGCGCGGTCGTCGTGGATTTCGCTATGCTTTTCGTATTGTGGCCGAAGATCATTAGCCAGACCGTGGACGGGCGGCCCACGTGGCGCTGCCTCGGCCGGCTGCCGCGGACGCTGTTTTTCTCACTGGGTGCCGTCGCCTTCGTCACCGTATTCCTGGTCGCGACGTTTCCCGGCGAGCACCTCGACGCGGCAACCCGGCATCTTCCGTTCCGGCACGCGCTCATCGACGGCGACGTCGATCCGGCGACGTCACGGCCCACGAGCCTGTGGACCAACCGGCTGGTGGTGTCGGGCCGCGATATCGTGGACCATAGTGCCTTCGACACAGCCGCGAAGCTCGCCGGGGCGCCGGTAACCGTCGCTTTGCGGGGCCGACACCTCGAAGGCGCAGTGTTCATCGATGCACGATTGCCCAGGGCCGACTTCACCGGCGCCTACCTGCAAGGCGCGGATTTCACGCGCGCACGGCTGGCGGGCGGATGGTTCGACCATGCCGAGATGTCGGGCGCACGGCTTGAGGATGCCGAACTGCAAGGCGCCTCGCTGTTCCATGCCAGCCTTCCGGGCGCATCCCTCCGGCACGCCCAACTCTCGGGGGCGCCCATGGCGGGGGCACTGCTGATCGGTGCGATCCTCGACGATGCGAAGCTGCAGGGTGCGGGGCTGGCGGGTGCGGACCTGAGGGGCGCATCCCTGCAGCACACGGACCTGCGAGGCGCAAACCTGGCCACGGCCTGGCTTGAAGGGGCCTCGTTCCTGGAGGCCAATCTGGAAGGCGCCTCGCTCGCCGGAAGCTTTGTCTGGCTGGCCGACTTCACGCGCACGGCGGCCGGGGCCGCAGGGTTCATGCGCGACGCCGCGACGAGCGCTACGAAGACAATGCCGCCCTGCGACGGCCTGCCGAAAGACGCGTGTGATCGCGACCACGTTCACGACAGCCTGCCCAGGTGGGCGACGCGCGATGTACAGGACCCTAACGACAGGGATCTTATCCAGAAACGGCTTTCGAGCCTCGAACAGGCGGCATCACTGGACCCGGACAAGGAGATGGCGCTCGCTAAGACCTGGAAGAGTTTTGAGGCAGGGTCGTCAAACCATGATGCCAGAGCGACGCCGCTCGGCCGCCTGTGGCAGCAACTCGCCTGCGCCGTCGAAGGCGGGCCATTCGTCGCCACCAGCCTTATTCAGCAACTGGATGATACCTCCGCCTACAGGCTCGGCGCACCGGAGACGAAGCACATAGTGGAGATGCTTCTGACGGAGAGATGCGCTGCTTACCTGACGTTCGACGAGGTCACGAGGATGCATCTGCGCGAACTCGTGGTGGACGACGGCTCATCGACCAAGGCGCTCCCATCGCTACCCAATCCGGCGGCGCCCGGCGCTATCGCGCCTTTACCGGCCGCTGTGCAAAACTTGCCTGCGGAACCCCCCGGTTCAGCGACATGTGCGAGTGGGTGCAAATCCATGCGCCATCGAACTGGCTGAACACCATTGAGGCCCGGCCCGGACGGTCGAACGCCGTGCCGTCCTGATGATACCCGGTGCTGGTCCACGGCGCGATCACCGTCGCCATGGTGGCATCCGCCGATACCAGCACGCGGGTTTGCTCCAGCGTGAAGCGGAAGTCTGTGGTGCGAGGCCAGACGTTGTCCCATTGCGTATCAACCCACGCCTGCAAGCCGGGGATCACGTCGTTATGGGTGCCGAAGGCCAGCACGTCGGGATGGAAGAGCGGGCGGGCGGAGGCGTAGTCCACGTCGCGGACGTAGCTGGCGAATTGCTCGAGCCAGGTCATGAAGTAGCGCTGCAGATGGGCGTCGGCTTCGGGTAGCTTGGGCATCACTCAGCTCCTATCCCGTCGAGCGCTCCGGGTGCAGCAAAATGCGCGCCAATCCCTTGTGGAACCTTCGCCGTAGCTCCAGCTTTGTTACAGAGTTGTTAGATACGAGGTAAACGTGCGTCCCATGCGATGGCTGGCCCTGTTCGCGGGCGTGTTGATGACGAGTGCTGCGTCCGGCGCCACGTTGGACGGTGTCACTCTGCCCGACCAATTTCCGGTGGCCGGGGAGACGCTGAAGCTGAACGGCATCGGCGTCAGGACGCTGACGATCTTCAGCGTGAAAATCTACGTGGCCGGGCTCTACCTGGCCCACCCCAGCCGCAACGCGGAGCAGATCCTAAAATCGCCGGAGCCGAAAGCGATCATCCTGCAGTTCCTGCACGCCGGATCGAAGGCGGATGTCGAGAAAGAATACCGTGCCGGCGAGAAGGTGAACTGCGGCAATGGCGGCTGCGACCCGGCGGACGCCGCAGATTTTGAGAAGCTGGTGGCCGCCGCGCCGGCCGTCGCAGTCGGCGACACCTCGACATACCTCTTCACACCTGGCGGGGTGGAGGTGCTGGCGAACAATCGCCCGATCGGCAAGTTCGCCAACAAGGATTTGGCTTACCGGCTGCTGGCCGGGTTCATCGGCGATCATCCGCCATCGGAGGACTTGCGGGCGCACCTGTTGGGTGAAGCCAACGACTAGCGGCATCGCGCTTGCATCGCCAGCCTCACCGCTGTTTGGAGGTCTTGCCGATGATGCGCCTCAGCCGCCGTGCCACGATCGGGACGGCACTCGCCGCGCCCTTCATCCGCCACGCCGCCGCGGATGAGAAAACCCTGGTCATCGCGGTCGATCTGCCGCTCACAGGGGCACAGGCGGATACCGCCACCCTCGTTCGCTACGGCGTGCAGAGCGCGGTCGATGGCATCAACGAGAAGGGCGGGATTGCGGGCTACAAGCTCAGCCTGCTGACCCTGGATGATGGGACCGCGACCGCCGGGCAGTATGACCCGGCGCAGGCCGCGACCAACGCGCGCAAGATGGTGTCCGATCCGGCCGTCATGGCGGCGATCGGGCCGATGAACAGCGGCGCGGCCAAGGCGATGACGCCTATCCTGAGCCAGGGCGGCCTGGCGACGATTACGCCGAGCGCCACCAATCCGGACCTGACCTCGCCCAAGTTCACACAGGTCTATCGGCCGGCCGGCCAATTGGTGTTCTTCCGCACGGTCACGACGGATGCGTTCCAAGGGCCGAGCATGGCCAATTTCTACCTTGAGACGCTGAAGCTGAAGTCGGTGTACATCCTCGACGACAGCGGCGCTTACGGCGTGGGGCTGGCGGACGCGTTCGAGGGGCAGGCGAGGGCGAAGGGCCTGCAGGTGCTGGGGCGTGACCGGCTCGACCCGAAGCAGGCGGACTATTCTGCCATCCTGACAAAGATCAAGAGCCTCAATCCCGATTCGCTTTATACCGGCGGCGACGCGCAGGCCGGCGTGAAGCTGATGAAGCAGACGTACGAGATATTGCCAGACGTGGTGAAAGGCGGCGGCGACGGATTTTTCGGACCCGAGCTGCTGACGGCGGGCGGCTTCCCGGCGGCCCAAGGCTGGTATGCGACGGTGGCGTCCCCGCACGTGACGGAGGACAAGACCGTGGAACCCTGGCTGAAATCGTTCCAGGAAAAGTTCGGCCGCCAACCGTCGGATTACTCGATCACCGCATATGACGGCGTAATGATCATCGCCGATGCGCTGGAGCGGGCGGCCAAAGCCGGCCCGGTAACGCGTGCGGCGATGCGGGCGGCGATCGCGAGCGCGAAGGTGAAGACGTTCCAGGGCGAGGTGTCGTTTGACGAGAACGGCGATATGGCGTCGCGCACGGTCAGCATTTTCCAGATCCGGCGGGATGAGGCTTATCCGCCGGGCGATGTGATCCACCAGTACAAGTATATCGGGGTGGCGCCTTCGGTCTGAAGGTGCAGCGGCTCCCGCATCCCGCTTGCGCGGTATGCGGGGCCGCTAGACGCCGTCGAACTCTAGAACGCTCAACCCGGCGTTCGTGTCGGTGACGAACACCAGCCCGTCATTCGTCACCAGAACGTCGCAGGATTGGGTCACGGGCACCGCGCCAGGACGAATATCCACCAGCCGCTCCGGCGCGGCCGGGACGTAGTGCGCGACCTCGCGTGGCTGGAAGGCGTTGGCGGTGTCGAACACGCGCACGCCGGCGTTGTGCCAGGTGGCAAAGATCAGGGTTTCGCTCTGGAACAGGCCTGGGCGGTTTTCATGCAAATTGTGTGGGCCGAACTTGCCGCCGATGGCGCAGTAATCGGCGTCGGCCGGCTGGGGGAGCGTGGCGAATGGGACGGGGTTCGCCGGGTCGCGCACGTCGATCATCCAGCTATGGGCGAGGCCGTTCGCGCAGTTGGCGCTGGTCGCCTCGTCCGCCAACAGGAGCAAGCCGCGGCCGGGCAGCGGCAGAGGCGTGTGGGATCCGCCGGCGAA
>CAZZVB010000235.1:0-6195 GCA_964657445.1 uncultured Burkholderiaceae bacterium
GCCGACATAGCCCATCGGCCAGACTTCCGGGTCGGACCGGATCAGCAGGAAGCCGGCCAGACCGAGCAACACCAATGGCCAGTGGCGCGCCCAGCGCACGCCGGCCTGGTTCAACAGCGCCAGGCCGCCCATCAGCAGCACGAACACCGCGGCCCAGTGGTGGTTGTACTCGCTCCACGCAATGTCGGCTGCGTTGCGGGGCGAAATCTCCCCCGACCCCGGGATGGAGGCGGGCGGCGGCTCGGTCGCGGTCTTGGCCGCCTGCTGGTCCAGTTGCGCCTGCAGTTCAGGCAACGCCAGCGAATCGTAATCGGGCGAGTGCATGCGCGGCCAGACCGGGGTGTTGCGCTCCACCACCTCCGCCCAGGTGGCACGGTCGCGCGTCAGGTCGATCCCGGGCGGCACCGAGGTCAGCGAGGCGGCGGCGAAGAAGATCGAGATGCCGACGCCGATTTCCACTTCGGCGAACCGCTTCATGGTCAGCACGGAGGTGCCTGGGCGGGAGCGCAGCCGCTCGACGGTGAGGAAGTTGCCCAGGCCCAGCAGCAGCAGGGCGCCAAACATCGCGACCTTGGCCGTCACCATCACGCCGTAGGCCGTGCCGTACAAGGCGTCCCACGACCCGATGTAGAACAGGCTCATCGTCACGCCGGACACCAGGATGCACGCCACCCCGGCCATCGACATGCGGGAGAACCGCGCGCCGATGCGGCGCCAGGCCGCACCGTCATCCACCCGGGCCAGCGCCATGACGAAACATGGGATGCCGCCGATCCAGATCGCCGCACCCAACTGGTGCAGGGCTTCGACCGCCAGCAGCGGGCCGCTGTACTGCATCCGTGCGGCGGCATGGGTGGAGAGCGTCGCGGCCGCCAGCTCCACCGCGCCGAGCGCCAGCAGCACCGGCCAGGCCGTCGTGCGCCAGACCAGGAGGCATAGCCCCAGCAGCAGCGCCGAGGTGACCTTCACCAGCCCGGCCAGCGCGAAATCGGCGCCCAGCACGTTCCATAGCGACAGATCAACGGTATCGACCAGCACGGCGGCTTGCAGCGCGATCGTCAGCCCTTCGCACAGCGCCAGCGCGATCGCCGCCCAGCCGGCGATGACCGCGGTGTTCTGGGCGATCATCCGGCCGCCCGGCAGCGCTCCCGCCAGCGGCCGCGCCAGCAGCAACAGGAACAGCATGCCGCCAAGCGCCATGGATTGGCTAAGGATCACCAACCCATGGAGGATGATCTCCAGGTAGCCGAACAGATCGACGAGGAGGGACACTTAGGGCGGGGTTACGGTGAAGGGCACGTCGCCGCGCGTGATGTGGCCGTCCACCGCCAGCACCTGCCAGCGCACGGTATAGTCGCCGGGCGTCAAGTCTGCGGTGCTGGTCAGGACGTCGGGGGGGCCATCTGCGCGTACAGGGAGACGCGATTGCGATTTGTCGGCGGCGATCAGGGTCAGGCGCGACCGGTCGCGGTCGATGCGGGAGTTGAATTTCAGCGTCAGCGCATCGTGGCCGGCGGGGATGCTGGCGTGCACTTCCGGGGTGCTGTCGATCAGGATGGCATGGGCCTCGGTTGCAAGCGGGACGCTCACAAGCGCCAGGATCGCGAACACAACCAGCTTCATGGCGGCGGCATCTAGCGCGGCGGCTGCACCCTGTCCATGATCGGAAGATGGGTTCCACCGTACAATTGACCGCCCGTCCGCCGGTCGGGACACGCTCGGACTACCGGGTTTTCCGGCCGGTCACGACGCGCTGGATGGATAATGACGTGTTCGGCCACGTGAACAACGTCACCTACTACGCTTTCTTCGACACGGCCGTGACCGGATGGATGATCGAGCGGCGGCTGATCGGCCTGGATGACGGGCCGATGTGGATGGTGGCGGAAACCGGCTGCCGCTTCCTGGACCAGGTCGCTTTCCCTGACCCGGTCGCGGTCGGCATGCGGATCGGCCGCCTCGGCAGCAGTTCGGTCCGGTGGGAGTTGGCGGTGTTTCGCGGCGACGCGGACCAAGCCTCGGCGGAGGGCCATTTCGTGCACGTCCACGTCGATCGCCAGACAAGGCGGCCGATGCCCGTGCCAGACCCGGCGCGCGCGCTGCTCGCCGCACTGCAAACCTAAAGGGACATCGTCATGGACACCGGACTGCAAGGCCGCACCGCGCTCGTCTGCGCCGCCAGCAAGGGGCTGGGCCGCGCCTGCGCTATGGCCCTGGCGCGGGAAGGTGTCGCCGTCACCATCACCGCGCGCGGCGCCGAGACGCTGGAGCAGACGGCCCGGGAGATCCGCGACCAGACCGGCGCCTCGGTGATTGCTGTCGCGGGGGACATCAGCACCGAGGCCGGCCGTGCCGCAGCGCTCGCCGCCTGTCCCGACCCTGATATCCTGGTCAACAACGCCGGCGGGCCGCCGCCCGGCGACTTCCGCGACTGGGAGCGGGAGGACTGGATCAAGGCTTTGGACGCGAACATGCTGACGCCGATCGCGCTCATCAAGGCGACGGTGGACGGCATGATCGCCCGCAAGTTCGGCCGCATCGTCAACATCACCTCCGCCAGCGTGAAGTCGCCGATCCCAACCTTAGGCATGAGCAACGGCGCACGCACGGGCCTGACGGGCTTCGTCGCCGGGTTGGCGCGGCAGGTGGCCAGGCACAACGTGACGATCAACAACCTGCTGCCGGGTCCTTTCCTGACGGACCGGCTGCGCGCCAACTCCGCGGCCGCCGCCGCGAAAGCCGGGCGCAGCGTCGAGGAGGAGATTGCGGCCCGCGCCGCCACTGCGCCTGCGGGCCGGGTTGGTGATCCGGCGGAATTCGGCGATGCCTGCGTGTTCCTGTGCGCCGCTTCGTCCGGCTTCATCGTCGGGCAAAACCTGCTGCTCGATGGCGGCGGCTTCAACTCGACAATGGGGTAGCCTCATGGACCTTTCATTCGCCCCGGCCAGTTTCCTCGCTGCCGCCGTCCGCGCGCGGCAGATCGGCTGCCTGGAGCTGCTGGACCATTTCATCGCGCGCGTTGAGCGCCTCGACAACGCGTTGAACGCCGTGGTGGTGCGGGACTTCGACCGTGCCCGGCGGCGTGCCCGGGCGCTGGATGATGGCCCGCTGACCGGCCCGCTGCACGGCGTGCCGATGACGGTGAAGGAGAGCTTCAACGTCGCCGGGTTGCCGACGAGCTGGGGATCGCCCGCCTTCCACGGTAAGCTGGCGGAGAAGAATGCGCTCGCGGTGGACCGGCTGCTGGACGCGGGCGCGGTGATCTTCGGCAAGACCAACGTGCCGTTGATGCTCGGCGAATGGCAGAGCTTCAACGCCAATTACGGCCGCACCAACAACCCGTTCGACGTAGCGACCACGCCGGGCGGGTCGTCCGGCGGCGCCGCGGCGGCGATCGCGGCCGGGCTGAGCGGGCTGGAGGTGGGCAGCGACATCGGCGGCTCGATCCGCCAGCCGGCACATGCCTGCGGCATCTTCGGGCACAAGCCGACTTACGGGTTGCTGCCGCTGTATGGTCACGCGCTGGCGGAGAATGCGGGCGGGACGGACATCTCCGTCATCGGTCCGCTCGCCCGGTCTGCGGCTGACCTGCAACTGGCGGTGGACGTGATGGCCGGGCCGGATGCGGCCGAAACCGCGCTGGCGCTGCATTTGCCGCCGCCGCGGGTCACGGGATTGCGGGGATTGCGCGTGGCGGTCTGGGCTGAAGAACCGGGCCAGGTGACCGACCCGGTGATCACCTCAGCGCTGCTCGAGTTGGCGGATATGCTGGAGCGGGAAGGCGCGGTGGTGGACCGTTCGGCCCGCCCGGCCTTCGACCCGGCCGCCGCCTACGACGTGTTCCTCAAGCTGCTGTTCGCGGCGTTGAGCGCGCGCAGCGGGGAGGAAGCGCGGGAGCGCACCCGGGCGAACGCGCGCGAACTCGGGCCGGACAACCGCACGGCCAACGCGGTGATGTTCAGCGCCGTGGACATGACACATGCCGAATGGCTGCTACTGAATGAACAGCGGCATCGCATGCGCCGCGCCTGGGGGGCGCTGTTCCATGACAACGACGTGCTGCTCTGCCCGGTGCTGGGCTCACCGACCTGGAAGCATATGACCGAAGGCGAGGTCTGGCGGCGGCGGCTGGTCGTGGCGGGGCAGGATATCTCCTACAACGACCTGCTGTTCTGGCCCGGCATCACCGGCGGCTTCCATTTGCCTGCCAGCGTCGCGCCGCTCGGCCAGACACCGGCAGGTTTGCCGTTCGGCGTCCAGATCGCCGGGCCGCTGTTCGGCGACCGCACGACGATTGCGGTGGCGGCCTTGCTGGAACGGGCGTGGCGAGGCTTCGTGGCGCCGGCCGGGTTTTCGTGACGGCCGGCGCCGGAGACGTTTAACCGAGCGCGTTGACGCCCAGGACAGCGAGCACGACGAAGATCAGGAAAATCGCGATTGCGATGAAGAAGAAAATCTTGGCGATTCCGGCGGTTGCGGCAGATAGGCCGCTGAAGCCGAAGAAGCCGGCGATCACCGAAATGACGGCGAATATGAGTGCGTAACGCAGCATTTGGGCGAACTCCGATAGGTGTGCGAGGCCAACGCACAAACCTCCTCGTCGTTGCCCGAGCGTCGTGATCGGCTTGTTGGCCGCGTGCGCCCTCTCTAGTTTGACCTTCAACAGGGCAAGGAAGAGACGATGCGCTTGACGCGGCTGGTTGCCGGTTTGCTGACCCTGGCGGTTTGCTCGGCCGCCCCGGCTTACGCGCAAAAATCCGCAAACACCTTGCGGGTCGCATTGCGGGACGCGCTCCCCAACGTCGATCCATACTACAATTCGCAGCGCACCGGCCTCGTGCTGGCGCATCAGGCCTGGGACACGCTGGTCTATCGCGATCCGGATACGTTCCAGATCAAGCCGCTGCTCGCCACCTCCTGGAAGCAGGTGGATGACACGACCTACGATTTCGAGCTGCGGCAGGGCGTGAAGTTCCACGACGGCAGCCCGTTCACCGCCGACGACGTGGTGTACACCATCAACACCGTGCTGACCGATAAGCAGGTCGCCGTGCCGTCGAACTACGCCTACCTCGACCATGCCGAGAAGATCGACGATTTCCATGTGCGCGTGCGGCTGAAGCGGATCTTCCCCGCCGCCCTCGAATACATGTCGATGACATTGCCGATCTGGCCCAAAGCCTATCGGGAGCGGGTGGGCGCCGATGGCTACAGCCGCGCCCCTGTTGGCACCGGCCCCTACAAGATCACCAAGGTGGACGGCATTTCCGAGATCGACCTGGATCGCAACGACGACTATTTCGACGGCCCGAAAGGCCACCCGGCCATTGCCAAGGTCCTGATCCACGAGGTCGCGGACGCGACGACGGAGATCACCGAAATACTGTCCGGCCGCGCCGATTGGATCTGGCAGTTCAACCCGGACCAGTTCGAGAACATCAGCCGCGTCCCCACCCTGCAGGCGGTGCGCGCCGAAAGCATGCGCATCGGCTATCTGCAACTTGACGCCTCTGGCCGGACCGGGGCGGACAATCCGTTGACCAAACTGAAGGTCCGGCAAGCGATTGCTCACGCGATCGATCGCGCCACCATCGCCAAGCAACTCGTCCAGGGTGGCAGCCGCGTGCTCGACGCCGCATGTTACCCGACGCAGTTCGGCTGCGACCAGGCCGTGGCGACGAAATACGACTATGACCCGGCGCTGGCCAAGAAGATGCTGGCCGACGCCGGCTATCCGGACGGCTTCGATACCGAGTTGGTGACCTACGTGCTTCCGCAGTACAGCGGGGCGATCCAGAACTACCTCAAGGCGGTCGGCATCAACGCCCGCATCAGCCAGTTGCAGGTCGGCGCCGTGCTGCAACGGGTGATCGCCGGGCAAAATCCGATGACCGCCGGCACCTGGGGCAGCTACTCGGTCAACGACGTGTCGGCCATCCTGCCGTTCTTCTTCATGCCGGGTTCGGGCAACGACTACGCGAACGATCCCGAGCTGCAGAAGATGATCGCGGACGGCGGCAGCACCACCGATCCGGACGAACGGCGCAAGGACTATACCGCGGCGTTGCGCCGCATCTCCGACCAGATGTACTGGCTGCCGCTGCACACCTACGTCACGACCTACGCCTTTTCCCGGCAGTTGAACTTCAAGCCGTATCCGGACGAGCTGCCGCGGTTTTTCCTGGCCAGCTGGAA
>CAZZVB010000236.1:0-6179 GCA_964657445.1 uncultured Burkholderiaceae bacterium
AAGGCGGCGAGGTCGGGCGTGTCCACGGTCAGGCCGCGGGCGGTGAGGCCGGCTGTGACCGTCTGCTCGTCGGCGAGGCGCCCCGTGTCGTTGGCCTGGGAGGCGGCGACGGCGGCGCGGCGCAGGGCGGCCTGCTGCGCCGGGTCCAGCTTGGCCCAGGCCGGGGTGGCGATGCTGATGAAGACGGGTTGGATCATGTGTGCGGTGAGGACGACCTGCTCCGTCACCTCATACAGCTTGGCGGCGTTGAGGATGGTGAGCGGGTTCTCCTGGCCGTCGATGGTGCCGGTCTTGAGGGCCAGGTACACCTCGGCCATGCCCATCGGCACCGCGTTGGCGCCGAGCGCGCGGCCGAGCAGCAGCCATTCCGGCCCGGCGGTCATGCGCATCTTAACGCCGGCCAGATCCTCCGGGGTGTGCACCGGGCGGCGGCGGCGCAAATTGACCTGGCGGGTGCCGAGATAGGCGGTGGCGAGGATCTCGATGCCCATCTTGGCGGAGACGTCGCGCCGGTAGGTTTCGCCTACGGGGCTGTCGAACACCCGGCGCATGTGGCCGTAGTCGCGGAACAGGTAGCCGCGGTCAAAGAAGCCATATTCGGGGATCTGCTGCGCGACCTCAAAGGTGGTCATCGTGCTCATTTCGAGGTTGCCGCGCTGCATGGCGGGAACCTCGGTGCCCTGCTTGAACAGGGTGCCGGCGGGGTAGGTTTCGATGGCGAGGCCGGAGCCGTCGAGTTCGGCCTTCATGCCGTCCAGCGCGCGGGCGAGGAAGTCGCTGGGCGGGGCGGCGGTGGAGACGCGGATGCGCGTGGCTTCGGCGCGGGCCGCGAAGGGGAGGGTGGTGAGGGCGGCTAGGGTGAGGCGGCGGGTGATCATTTCGGCTCCTGGATCGTGACGGACAGCGTGCCGATGCCGTCGATGGAGGCGTCCACGGCATCGCCCACCTTCAGGAAGGCGCCTTTGGGTACGCCTACGCCGGCGGGGGTGCCGGTCAGCAGCACGTCGCCGGGGTCGAGCGTCATGATGCGGGACGCGATGGCGATCTGTTCGGCGATGCTGAAGATCATCTGGCTGCTGCGGCCGTCCTGCTTCGGCTCGCCATTCACGGCCAGTTGCAGGCCGATGTCCTGCCAGTCGGGATGGAGGCTGGCGGGGACGATGCGCGGGCCGAGCGGGCAGCACGTGTCGTTGGCTTTCCCCGCGACCCAGTCGAGCTTGTAGAACGTCTCGGGCGCGCGGTTGTGGTCGCGGGCGGAGAAATCGATGGCGACGGTATAGCCGGCGACGTGGGCCAGCGCGTCCTCCACCGCCACGTTGCGGGCCGTGCGGCCGATGATGGCGGCGAGCTCCACCTCCCAGTCGAAGGCGCTGGTGCCGATGGGCATGCGCACGGTGGCGCCCTCGCCGACCACGGCGTTGCGCGGCGGCTTCATGAAGAAGAACAGCCGCTGGTCGGCCTTCTTGGCGCCGGGCATGCCCATCTCGGCCAGGTGGTCGAAGTAGTTGGCGCCGGCGCACAGGATTTTGCCCGGATACAGCAGCGGCGCCAGGCGGCGGCCCGGCGGGACGATGTCGGCTTCGTCCAGCAGCGGCAGCGCGGCCGCGATGGCGGCCAACGAGCGGTCCCAATCGGTGAACAGGTCCAGCGTGGTGGCCATGCCGGGCAGGCCGGCGCGGGCGAGGCTGGGCTGCAGGCGATACAGATGCGGCCCGGCCTCCAGGCAGGCGACCGGGTGGCCGCCGGATTCGACCGTGGCGAGGGACCAGTTCATGCGACCACTCCGGATGCGTGCGGTTACGCTATGCGCGGGCCTCGTGGGTGGCAACGCCGGGTCAGGCGAGTGCGGCGATGGCGTCCATCACGGCGGCGGATTGCAGCAGGGTGAAGTGGTCGGCGGCGGGCACGACCAGCTCGGTGGCCGCATTCCCGGCGGCGCGCCAGGCAGCGTGCATGCGGGCGGTCTGGGTGAGGAAGGCTTGCGTCTCGTCGCCCCCCACGGCGAACAGGGCGGGCGGCATGCCGCCGGGCACGCGGTGGATGGGCGAGGCGGCGCGGGCCGTGGCGGCGTCGAGCTGCAGGCGGGCGTTCAGCGGCGTCTGCACCAGCGGTTCGAGGTCGTACACCCCGCTCAGCGCGGCCACGGCGGCGATCGGGGATGGGCCGGGCCAGGCGGTGAGGGCAAGCTCCACGGCGATGTGCCCGCCCGCGGAGTGGCCGCACGCGATCAGCCGGTCGCCGCCGCGGCCCAACCCAGCGGCGTGGGCGAGGATGGCGGGGATGGAGCGGCGGGCCGCATCCACCAGCCCGGCCAGGGTGACGGCCGGGCAAAGCGGGTAGTTCACCACGGCGACGTCGATGCCCCGCTTGGTCAAGGGCTGGGCAATGAAGCGGAACTGCGCCTTGTCGCGGGACTGCCAATACCCGGCGTGGAAGTAGGCCAGGGTGGCGCGCCAGGGCTGCGGGGCGATGAAGACGTCGAACGCCTCCCGCGGGCCGGGGCCGTAGGGCAGGTCCAGCGTTCCGGCGGGTGCGAGGTGGTCGCTGCGGCGCTGGAACTCCTCCAGCAGCACCGGGTGGCCTGGCCGCATCTGGCCCGACATGTAGGCCTCGGTCGCATCCATGCTGCACGCTCCTAGTCAGCGGCCGGGCCGTGAGAGTAGCGTGGCCAGTGTAGCGTCAACCGATGGGGAACCAACAGCATGAGCGCAGCCCTTCAGTCTCCGGCCATCCAGGTCGTCCGCTCCGTGCGGGACAGCGTCAGCCCGGCGGAGTGGGAAGCGCGCGTGGAACTCGCGGCGGCGTACCGGCTGACCGAGATGTATGGCATGACGGAGATGACGGCGAACCACATCTCGTGCCGGGTGCCGGGCGAGCCGGGGCATTTCCTGATCAACCCGTACGGCATGCTGTATGAGGAGGTGACCGCCTCCAGCCTGCTGAAGATCGACCTGGACGGGACCATCCTGTTCAACGCGACCGAGTATGGCGTGAACCGCGCCGGGTTCGTGATCCACTCGGCCATCCATGCCGCCCGGCATGACGCGGTGTGCGTCGCGCATACCCACACGCCCGCGGGCATGGCGGTGTCGGCGATGGAGTGCGGGCTGCTGCCGATCGCGCAGACCACGATGCGATTCCTGCACGTCGCCTACCACGATTTCGAGGGCATCGCAGACGACGAGGGCGAGCGGGAGCGGCTGGTCGCGGACCTGGGCGAGCACAACGCGATGATCCTGCGCAACCACGGCCTGCTGGTGTGCGGCGGCTCGGTGGGTGACGCGTTCAACCTGCTGTGGCGGATGGAACGGTCCTGCCAGACGCAGGTCATGGCGCTGTCGTGCAACACCAAGCTGGTGTTCCCGCCGGCCGAGGTGGTGGAGAAGACGTTCGAGAAGCAGTCGTCCCGCCGGGAGCGCAAGCCGAACGAGATCAGGATCGTGTCCGCCTGGCCGGCGCTGCTGCGCAAGCTGGACCGGATCGATCCGTCGTATAAGGACTAACCTTACGCCGCGGGAGAGTGCGGCGGCACCCGCACCTGAAGATGCGGGCTACGACGATGGGGGAACGCCGTGGCTAGAATCGCGATCGTGGGCGCCGGGGCGGTGGGCGGCTATGCCGGGGCGCACATGGCGCAGGCCGGGGAAGACGTGACGTTCATCGACGTCTGGCCGGAGAACGTGGAGGCGATGCGCGCACGCGGCCTGCGCATCTCCCACCTGCGGGACGTGCCGGAGTTCACGGTGCCGGTGCGGGCGATGCACATCACCGACGTGCAGGCGCTGGCCAAGCAGGCGCCGATCGACATCGCGTTCGTCTGCGTCAAATCCTACGACACGGCCTGGGCGACGGCGATGATCGCGCAATACCTCTCGCCCGGCGGCTTCGTGGTGTCGTTGCAGAACTGCATGAACGAGGAGACGGTGGCCAAGGTGGTGGGCTGGGGCCGCACCGTGGGCGCCATCGCCAGCTCCATCACCGTCGATCTGTGCGAGGCCGGGCATGTGCGCCGCGCCGCGGGCAAGAGCGGCGCCAAGCACACCGTGTTCCGCGTGGGCGAGGTGCATGGCCGCACCACGGACCGCGTGCAGGAGGTGTGCCGGCTGGTGGCGCTGACCGACAGCGCGCTGGTCACGGCCAATCTGTGGGGGGAGCGCTGGTCCAAGCTGGTGGCCAACGTGATGGGCAACGGGCTGTCCGCCTGCACCGGGCTGGTGAGCAAGCAGGTCGTGGCGGACGACACGCTGCGCCACTTCTCGTCGCGGCTGGGCAGCGAGGCGATCCGCGTCGGGCAGGCGCTGGGCTACTCGCTGGAGGACATCCTGCACATGCCGCCGGAGATGATCGCTCGCGCCGGGGAGGGCGATGCCGAGGCGACGCGCTTCGTGGACGAGCACCGCCTGGCAGAGGCTGGCGGTGGCGGGGAGCATCGCCCGTCCATGGGGCAAGACATGATCAAGGGCCGCCGCACGGAGATCGAGTTCATCAACGGCTTCGTGGCGGACCAGGGCGCGGCCGTGGGCATCCACACACCCGCGAATGCGGCGCTGACGGACATCGTGAAGCGGGTCGAGCGGGGGGAGATTGCGCCGGACAAGCGGCATATCCTGGATCTGCGGCTGAACTGACGCGCCCCCGCCGAGGGGAGCCGGGGGGAAACAATGAACGACGAGCCGATCATGGACGTGGCCCATCTCGGTCACATCGAGTTGCTGACGCCCACGCCCGAGGCGAGCCTGCGGTTCTTCGTGGACGTGCTCGGCATGACCGAGAGCGGGCGGCGTGGCGAGTCGGTCTATCTGCGCGGCTGGGACGATTATGAGCGTGCGTCGCTGAAGCTCACCGGGTCGCATACGTCGGGGCTGGGGCATGCGGCGTTCCGGGCGCGCAGCCCGCAGGCGTTGCAGCGCCGGGTGGCGGCGCTGGAGCGGTCGGGCGCGGGAGTGGGGTGGCACGAAGGCGAGCTGGGGCACGGGCCGGCCTATCAGTTCCATGACCCGGACGGGCACCTGATCGAGATCTATTACGAAACCGAGCGCTACCAGCCGCCGCCGGAGCTGCGGCCCGCGCTGAAGAACCAGGCGCAGCGCTTTCCCGCGCGCGGCGTGAACGTGCGGCGGCTGGACCATTTCAATTGCCTCGCCGTCGATATCCGCGCCAACCGCGAGTTCTTCCAGCAAACGCTGGGCTTCCGGCTGACCGAGCAGATCGTGCTGAACGACGGCACCGAGGCCGGCATGTGGCTGACCTGCACCAACAAGAGCTATGACTTCGCCTATACGCGGGAGGCGCACGGCGTCGGCGGCCGTTTCCATCACGTGACCTACGCGTTGGACAGCCGGGAGGAGATCCTGCGCGCGGCGGACATCTTCCTCGAAGCCGGCGTGCATATCGAAACCGGGCCGCACAAGCACGCGGTGCAGCAGACCTTCTTCCTTTACGTCTATGAACCCGGCGGCAACCGGGTCGAGGTGGCGAATGCCGGCGCGCGGCTGGTGCTGGCGCCGGACTGGGAGCCGATCACCTGGACGGAGGAGGAGCGCAAGAAAGGCCAGGCCTGGGGCCTGAAGACGATCGAGAGTTTCCACACCCACGGCACGCCGCCGTTGGAGCGGCCTAAGGATGGTCACGCGTGAGCAAGACTGCCCTCGTTGTCAGCGCGCACTCGGCGGACTTCGTCTGGCGGGCCGGCGGCGCCATCGCGTCCCACACGCAGGCGGGCGTGGCGGTGACGGTGATATGCCTGTCCTACGGCGAGCGTGGCGAGTCGGCGAAGCTGTGGCGCCAGCCCGGCATGACGCTGGAGCGGGTGAAGGCGGAGCGGCAGAAGGAAGCGCAGGCCGCGGCGGCGTGTTTGGGCGTGGCGGACATCCAGTTCTGGGACCTCGGCGACTACCCGATCACGCTGGATCAGGCGGCGCTGTTCCGGCTGGTGGACGTGTATCGCGCGATCCACCCGGCCTTCGTGCTGACCCATTCGAAGGAGGACCTGTACAATCACGACCACCCGGCGGTGACGGATTTCGCCCAGCACGCCCGCATCGTGGCGCAGGCGCATGGCCATAATCCCGGGCAAACGGTGCTGGGCGCGCCGCCGGTGTTCCTGTTCGAGCCGCATCAGCCGGAGCAATGCAACTGGAAGCCGGACGTGCTGCTGGACATCACCGCCGTGTGGGAGA
>CAZZVB010000237.1:0-6148 GCA_964657445.1 uncultured Burkholderiaceae bacterium
CCATGCGCCCATTCCTCGATTTCGAGAAGCCGATCGCCGAGCTCGAAGGCAAGATTGAAGAACTCCGGCAGATGCAGGAGCCCGGCGGGATCAATATCGCCGAGGAGATCGCGCGGCTCACCGACAAGGCGGACAAGCAGCTCCGCACCACCTACGCCCGGCTGACGGCGTGGCAGAAGGCGCAGGTCGCGCGCCATCCGGACCGGCCGAAGGCGCTGGCCTATCTGGCGGCGCTGATCACCGGCTACACGCCGCTGGCCGGCGACCGGGCGTTTGCCGAGGATGCGGCGGTGGTCGGCGGGCTGGGCCGGTTCGATGGGCGCCCCGTGGTGGTGATCGGCACGGAGAAGGGCAGCGACACCGACAGCCGGGTGGCCCACAATTTCGGCATGGCCCGCCCGGAAGGCTACCGCAAGGCGCGCCGCCTGCTGGAATTGGCGGGCCGCTTCAAACTGCCCGTGCTGACCTTCGTGGACACCGCGGGCGCGTTCCCGGGGATCGAGGCGGAAGCGCGTGGCCAGGCGGAGGCGATTGCCCGTTCGGTCGAGGCCTGCCTGGAAGCGCCAGTCCCGATCGTGGCGACGATCATCGGGGAGGGCGGGTCCGGCGGCGCGATCGCCCTGGCGACCGGCGACCGGGTGCTGATGCTGGAACACGCCATCTATTCGGTGATCTCGCCAGAGGGCTGCGCATCGATCCTGTGGCGGGATGCGGCGCAGGCCTCCTTGGCGGCCGAGGCGCTGCGGCTGACGGCGGAGGATTTGCGAACGCTGCGCCTGGTGGACACCGTGGTCGCCGAACCGCTCGGCGGCGCCCACCGTGATCCCATGGGCGCGGTCGCAATGGCGGGGGACGCGATCCGCCTGGCGCTCAGAGGGCTGGACGGACTGGATGGCCCGACGTTGCTCGCGCGCCGGCGCGAGAAGTTCCTGGCGATGGGACGAGAGGGGTTGGGCTGAGCGCCTGCCGCAGTTCCAAGGAAGCCGCCGAATGGCCGAGCCACGATCGAAGGACGTTCGCGCGGACGGCTCCACACGATCGCGAGGGTGGTATCCGAGTTGTTTCCATTCGAACTAATTTCGGCCTAAGACCGGGTTTTAATAAAGATCATCTTCACAGAAATGGACACATCACGGCGCCGCCTTCCACTAAAAGTCAGTGACGCCGAGCATCGCGTCATCGCCAGCGCTTTGATTCGGCAAGCCCTGGCGGAGACGACCACGGATCGTGAGGAGCAGAGTGGCGCTGC
The DNA here is from genome assembly GCA_964657445.1 of uncultured Burkholderiaceae bacterium. Lineage (GTDB taxonomy): Bacteria > Pseudomonadota > Alphaproteobacteria > Acetobacterales > Acetobacteraceae > LMUY01. The sequence continues at coordinate 1,250 of CAZZVB010000237.1, forward strand.
GTTCGCCCTCGTCACCGTCACGGATGACCTGAGTGAGCAATATGGCATGGCCGCGGCGTTCGAGGCCCTTGCGCATGTGCGGCGAGTCCTCGCGACATTCGGCGGCGCGCCGGAGCTTCAGATCCTCAGGCTGAAAGGCCGGCTGCACTAGGGGCGAGAGCATCGTCCGACGCGCGAGCGCGCTGAACGAGGATGGCGAGAACGCCCGCGATCACGACCGGTGCGACCGGCAAACCGGCTGCCATCGCGAGCGGCCGCGCTGCCAAAGGCAGCATGTAGGCCGCCGCCAGACCGAACCGTTCCCAGGGCAGAAATCCGCTCCGGACGGCAGACGAGGCACCGATCGCCAGCGGGATCGCCAGCAACGTCAGGTCGTAGTCCAGCAGAAAAGGCGTTGCGAGACAGGATGCGGCGGCAACGATGGCGACCTCGATCCTCGCCCCTGGCCGGCGGCTCGTCACCGCGACCACGGCGGCCAATGCGGCGGCGGACACGGCGAGCTGCACCGCCCAAGCCAGTGGAAGCGAAGCGCCGAGCAAACGCGCCGCGGCGAAACTGCTCGTCATCTTGCCGAAGCCCACCAACCCGCTTTGCAGAGCCGCTTTCGCCAGCGGCGCATTGGCGAAAAAGCCGAGCCAGGCACCGCTGCCGAGCACGATCCACGACACGAGGCAGAGCGTCGCCGCACTCGCCGCGGCAGCGAACAGGGCTTGCCAGCGCCGCGCGGCCAGCAGCGCCGGCACCACCATCAGCGCCAGTTGCGGCTTGAAGCACAGCGCGCCCAGGCAGGCGCCGGCCAGGCGAGGCCGGCGGTCCAACTGGAGGGCTGCCGCCGCCATGAGCGCGGCCGATAACGCGCCGTTCTGCCCATGCTCCGCATTCAACGTGACGGCCGGGTAGGCGAGGACGGCCAAGCTCCTTGGCCAGTCCCGCGGCAGCAGCGCACGCACAACGAGCAGGAAGGCCAGCGTGGTCAGCAGCAGCCAGGCAGCGAGCGCGACGCCATACGGCAGCAGCGCGAGCGGGAAGCAGGCCAGCAAGAACGGCGGCGGATAGAAGAAGGCGTAGTAGGCCGGGGTGAAGCCGGCTTGCGACGGGAATGCAGCGTGCTGGGCAGCCGCGTGCTGCACCGGGTCCCATGCGGCGGCCGGTGATCCGGCCCAGGCCAATTGGGCTGCGGTCCAGAAACTCGTGAAATCCGTGCCCAACGGCCGGCCCCACGGGTCCGGCGTGCGACCGCCCCCGGTCAGGACCGTCAGGCCCAACACGCCGGCCGCCGATAGGATGGTCAGCACGCGAACCCAGGCGAGGGCGCGGCCCGGCCCTAGCCAGGTCGCGTCACGAAATGCCGGGATCCAGGATCTCATGCGGCACGGCATAGAGCGGCGGAGCTTCAGTCTGCTTTAAGCCCTGCCGGCAGACCGTGAAGAACCACGCCCGTTCTACGACGCCGACGCGACCGGACGATGGGTTTACCCGCGGGGGCACATGGAGCGGATAGCCTGCCACTCTGCCGCCGCGAACGCGGGCTCGCCTGCGTCGGGCTGGACCACTCTCGCCCTGCGATCGGCCGTGGCGGGATGGTCCGACAGGAAGCTCGGGCCACTGGGCACCTCGCGTTCCATGTGGCCAAAGAACCGCCCTAACCCGTCGGCGCGTAAACCGGCATCGCGCAACGAGGTCACTGAGAAGGCATCGGCTGCAGTTTCGGCTGCGCGGCTGTATGATAGATCGAGCAAGGTCCCGGCGATGTTCCCGGTGCTGAACGGCGTCCATCCCAGCGCCGCCGCGACCAAGCTGAACCCGAATTGGCGAAACAGCGCCCGCGTCGGGTCGCGATGAGCGATATGCCCCATCTCGTGGGCTAAGACGCCGGCAAGTTCCTCGCCGTCCGCTGCTGCATCGATCAGCCCGCGTTCGAGCAGGATGCGGTCGCCTGGCAGGGCGAAGGCATTCACCACCCCATCGTTTGCGACGGCAATCCGGGCGGGTGGCATTTTGGCAGAGGCCGCCATCCGTTCGGCGAAGCGATCCAGCGCGCGCTGTCCTTCCGGCCCGGTGCACTGCCCTTGCGCGGCCAAGATGGAGCGTTGCAGGGGAGCGCCGGCCGCATCCTCCCAGGTCGGCGGGATGAGCGGCGCCAGCACGCTGGGCGCGGCCAGGATCATCAGCGCGGCCGCGCCGACGAAAGCCCCCGCGCTCCAGAGCACGAACCTCCAGCCGCCCGGCTGTTTCGGCCAATGACGTATATGCGGGCGCAGCGCTCGCAGCACGTCCGCATCGTTCACCACCAGGCGGGCTGTACCGCCCGACCTGAACGTGACCGACCCGCCGGGATCCAAATGCGCTCTGACGCGAACGCACGGCCACTCCCGCGTGAGCGCTTCGTCCGCCGAACGGATCAGCAACGTGGCGCCGTTCAGGGCGACCATGACCGGGCGGGCCTCTGCAGTCTGGCCGTCGTAGAACCGAGACGGCGCGCCCGAGCCGCTAAAAAATTCCACCGCTTCCGTCGAGCACTTGATACATGCCCTCGCCCAGCCGCGGCGCCGCGTTGCGGCTTTGTCCAAGCAGCACCGGATCGAGCACGCTCTCCATCCACAGCGTCTGGGACAGGAAGGTTGCGTTGCGGTGCAGGATGATCGGATAGCCGAGGCCAAGCGTGAACAGGGCGATCAGCAGATTGCCCGCGACCAGCCCGAACAGCCCTCGCCCCGTCATGCTGCTGGCAAAGCGCACCCCGCCTAGCGCCGAGTTGCCCACGACGTGACGTTCGAACACAGCCTGATACCAGCAACTCACCAGGGTGGAGAGGATGCCGAAGAGCAAGAAGCCGCCCAGAATGGTGTAGCTGACGGCCGGGCTCGCGACGCTTTGCAGGACCTCGTCGGCGTCGATGCCGCCATCGCTCAAGACCGATTGGACGATCGCGAACACCCCGCCGGCGATCGCTGCGAACAGCACAACCGTCGCGATCAACGTCAGTAGGAAGGGCAGGTAAACTTCCGCCGCTCGCCCTCGGAAGCTGAACTGCGCTGTCCCGAAATTGCTGGCGTTGATCCGGCGCTCGGCCAAGCGGATTTGCGACCAGGGCAGTAGTTGGAACAACGTGAGTCCGGCCAGGATGGTGTAGAGGATTGAGCGAACGCCATACGCCAGCATCGAACCGGTCATCCCGCCTCGGATGCCGCACCAGAGCGTGCGGGTCAGCCGGTATCGCTGGGCGGAGAACACAGCCCCTGCCGCCAGTACGAGGATGAACACGTACCAGATCGCCATCGGGATGAAGGCAAGCGGCTGTGCGATCGCGGCGGCGACGTAGCTGACGACGCCCGCAATGATCGTTCCACCGATCAACACCAGCAAGGCCAGCAGGAAGCCGCCGAACAATTCCCCGCCCCGCCCGGTGTATTCGAACCGCTCACCCTGGAACTGCATGCGAGACCAGAAGTATCGGCGATACCGCGTCACCGCCCAAAACCGCCAAATTCCGAGCGTCAGGATCGTGAATAGGATGTTCTTCAGGAAAAGCGCGTACAGCTCACCGAGCCGCCCGTCATACACCAGCGCCTGCATCCGCGATTCAGGGGGAGACATCTGGTCCATGATGCTTTCCTAGGCTGGATCTCAGAATACAGTGAACTGTTTTAATTTCGCGTCAATCTCGAGTGCCGCTGCTGAGGCAGTGGAAGCAACTCCCGCCCTTGATCTGACCGCTTGGAATAGCTCTGTTCCGCGCTGGCGATCAGGAGGTTGGTCAGCTTGCCGCGGCAGGTCCGACAACGGCATCCACGTCGCATCCATGCCGCCGCCTACGAAGCCGGGAAGCCGACCGCTCCTCGATGTGTCCGATCATGCCGAACCGCAGCGACCGTCATCCTCCGGCGTCGGCAGCCCGGATGACGAACAAAGACGATCCGACAGACCTCGCTCCGATCCAGACTTCGCAAGTTCCAGGAGAGATGGCTAACCTAGTCGCGGTCCTGATAGCTGAGACATCATCACTACACTCTAAGTCTTGAGACGGATACCGAATGCCATTTTCAGAGATTGGATAAAACCGATACATCGCCACTATTTTCTCCACGTCCTTGAAGGCGGCAGTTCCAGCTCTGTCTGTTATTGGCTTGCCAACTTGTCGCTTGCCGATAATCAAACCGCTATAGCAGACATGTCCCTCGCACAAAGAACAATCTCACGGTTTCGCGAGTTTTAGCTTTCTATTGAGACAACGTTCACCGGAACAGCACAATTGTATGTCGAGCACTCGGATTAGCGGGGCGCAGCCTAGGTAGATTCCGAAGCTCACGCGCCAAACTTGGTGCCGGTAGCATTAACAAATGGCTGATCAGGAACCCCTGGACACGATTAGGGAGATGATCTCCACCCTCTGGGAACTGCACGACGCCATCCTTTTGCTCAACCCGCGGCTGTCGGCCGAGGATGTCCAGCGGGAGCAGTCGATACACGGCTTAGAGACCGACCTATTGATCATTCGTGCCTTGCTGAACGGCTAGCCAAGTGGCTCGACTACCCCGGTAGAATCCTAGTTGCCGGACCGGTCACTAGTCCTGGCCTCGCCCGGCGAATGACAACCACGCTGCGGGACAAACACGCAATTCGGCCACCATTAAGGCTCGCGTGATGATCGTGCCTGCTATACTCAATGGCTATCGTCGGCACGCACCTTCCGAGGCGCTGACGGCAGAGAGGTAATAACTCCCGCCTGGCACAAGCGGGATTTGGCCCCATGGAATATGTAAATACCGTCGGATTGATACGGGAGACGCTCGCCATCGGTTGGGCGCTCCATCGTCGGTCTCAGAATGGACGGCAGGCGGAACACAACGACATCCGCATGAGGGTCGAACTGCACGAGTTAGAACGTGACCTCGCCAG
>CAZZVB010000238.1:0-6119 GCA_964657445.1 uncultured Burkholderiaceae bacterium
CCGCTCCTCCAACGCTTCAAGCGACGGAGGCAGGATGAACACGCTCACCACGTCGCCCGGCAGTGCCGCGCGCAGCAGCCGGTGGCCCTGCCAGTCAATGTCGAACGCCACGTCCCGGCCGGCCGCAAGCGCCTGTTCTACGGGCGCGCGCGGCGTTCCATACCGGCGGCCGAACACTTCGGCCCACTCCAGCAACTCGCCGCGCTCAACCATCGCCGCGAACTCCGCGGGTGAGCGGTAGAAGTAATGCACCCCCTCCTGCTCACCAGGGCGCGGAGCACGGGTCGTGGCGCTGACCGAAAGCGTCAGCTCCGGATCGTTCTTCAACAAGGCGCGCGTGATGGTGCTTTTCCCCGCGCCCGAAGGGGCATAGATCACGAGGCAAACGCCGCGGCGGCCGGGGAGGGTCATTGCGAGAGCGACACCCCTGTCAGCCGGATCAGCCCGTCCGGAACCTGCACGAAACCGTTCACCTGCTTGCGCATGCCGACAAAGTTTTTCGGCGTCCAAAGATAGATCAGCGGCAGGTCGCGCCGTTCCTGTTCGACAACTTGGCGATACAGCTCCCGCCGTTCGCCCGAGTCGGCGGTGATTCTGGCGCGGTCGAGCAGGTCATCCATCGCCGGGTTGTCGTAATGGCCGTAATTGAATGTCCCGCCGCTGTGCAGGAACGGGTATAGATTGCCATCCGGATCGATGCGGCCTGACCATGCGATGTTGTAAGCGTTGAAGTCGCCGCGGTAGCCCGCCTGCAGCGATGACGCGAACTCCATCGATTGCAGCGTCACCTCGAACCCGGCTTCTGACGCCATCGACTGGATCACCTCGTCCGCCTGTTGCAGGTCCGGGTTGTTCGGCGCCACCAGCGTGACCTTCACCGGCGGGGTTAACCCGGCCTGCTTCAACAACGCCTTAGCCTTCTCGACGTCGCGCGGCGGGGGCTGGATGTCCGGGAAGAAGTACGGCGAGGAGGGCGGGTTCGCCTGCACGGTCGGCGCGTAGAGCCCGTTGTAAACGACCTCGACCAGGGCCGTCCGGTCGATCGACAGCTCGAACGCCTGCCGCACGAGCGCCTGCTGCCCGAGCGGCGTGTTGGCGCGCGGGCCGTTGCCGGTGTTGATGGTGATGCCCTGATAGGTCAGCGCATCGCCGGCCGCGAGCGTCAGCTTCGGGTCACGCCGCACCGCATCCACGTCGGACGGGACGATCTGCTCCACCAGGTCCAGCGCGCCCGCCTGCAAATTGGCCAGCCGGACGGAGGAGTTCGGCTGCGGCTGGTAGATCACCTGATCGAAATGGATTGCCGCCGCATTCCAATAGCCGGGAAAGCGCTTCAGCACGATCCGGTCCTGCGCCACCCGGTTGTCGAACGCGAACGGCCCCGCGCAGACCGGGTGCAGGCCGAACTGGTCGCCCGCCGCTTCGGCCGCCTTTGGCGCGATCATGATGCCGGCACGGTCGGTCAGTTGCGCCAGCAACGAGGAGGACGGCGCCTTCAGCACCAGCAACACGGTCGCCGGGTCACGGACCTGGACGTCCTGGATCGCGCTGATCTCCCCGGCGCGCATGCTGCCCTTCATCGTGCGGTCGCGGTCGAGCTTGTATTTGACCGCCGCGGCGTCGAACGGCTCGCCATTCTGGAACGTCACGCCGGGCCGCAGATGGATCACCAGGTGCAGCGGGTCAGCCCATTCGTATCCCGTCGCCAGTTGCGGCATGATGGCAAGGTGGTCATCGATATCGAACAGCTTGTCGCACATCGCGGCATAGACGATGCGACCGACGTAGGATGATCCGATCGTGGGATCGAGGATGTCCGGGTCTTCCCGCAGCCCAATCCGCAGCGTCTGGGCCGAAACGGGCGCAGCCACCGTGAACGCCAGGACGAGGGCCGCGAGCCACCTCAAAGCGGCTGCCTCTCCTTCTCGATTGCTGCGTTGATCACGTCCCGGTCGATCGTGCCGTACGGATGATCCGTGCCGGGCATGAAACGGCGGAAGACCGCATAGCGCTCGAGGCTGACGCGATAGAGCCGCCGCAGCTCCGCGAACGGGTCCGGATGATCGTCCGCGCGGATATCCAGGTCGGGATACGGGTCGCGGGAGCAGACCTTGAGCGCCGCGGACTGGCGGCCGCGCTTGTCGCCGCCTGCCGCCTCGCCGGCCTCCATCGCGGTCAGCAACCGCTCCGTCATCGTGCCCGTCGCGGACAGGTAGCCATCCCGGGTCGCCCGGACCACGTCAGGCCCGGCCAGCATGTTGCCGGCGACCGAGACGTCCTGCCCCCAGACGTGTCCTGCCCAGGTGACGCAGTCGGCACCGGTATGCTGTGCGACCCGCCCCTGAGCATCCAGGATGTGCAATTGGCGCTGCTTGGCGCCCGGGTCCGGCCCGGTCAGATCGCCGGCGACGACCGCCGGTTCAGCGCCGACCCTGAGCCGCGGCATCGCTTGGATCGCATAAAGCGGGTTCACTAACGCCTGGGTTGCCAACGCGGCCACCCCACCCTCGACATGGATGCAGACTGCGCCGACCGCGAAGAATTTGGACGCCACGGCGGCGCCAAGTGCCCCGGTCTGGGCATCGCGCACTAAAATCGACCAGGTCATTGGACGGCCTCCGTTACTGCTGGACCGGAATCGGGGGCGAGGCCCGTGCCCGCTCGATCTCGCGCCAGTGCGCCACATTGCGCAAGTGATCGTCCTGTGTGCGGGCGAACACATGCCCGCCGGTCCCATCCGCGACAAAATATAGCGCGTCGCTGCTTGCCGGCTGCGTGGCAGCCCGTAGCGCAGCCAGCCCCGGCATGCAGATCGGCCCCGGCGGCAGGCCCGCGATGCGGTAGGTATTGTAAGGATCGTCGCGGTCCAGTTCGGACCGCAGGATCGGGTGCTCCAGCACGCCCAGCCCGCCGCTCGCGCCATAGATCACCGTCGGGTCCGACTGCAGCTTCATGCCCTGGCGCAGCCGGTTGAGGAACACGGCGGCGATCAGCGGCCGTTCGTCCGGCTTGGCGGTTTCGCGTTCGACGATGCTGGCCAACACCAGCGCCTCCGCCTTGCTGGCCAGCGGCAGACCCGGCGTCCGCGCGTCCCAGGCCTTCTGCAGCGCGCGGTCCATGGCCTGCCGGGCGCGGTCCAGCACTTGCTCGCGGGTCGCGCCCAGTTCGTAGCTGTAGGTTTCCGGCAGGATCGATCCCTCGGGGACGATCGGCGCATCGCCAGACAACGCGCCGGCCTCGTCGATCAGCCGCGCGACCTGGGCGGCGGTCAGGCCTTCGGGGATGGTCAACCGATGCTGCACCGGGCGGCCGGTCCGTAGGATGGTCAGCACCTGGCGGATGCTGGCCCCGGCCGGGAATTCCAGTTCACCGGCGTGCAAAGCGCCTTGCCGCAGAGTCGCAAGGGCGAACAGCCGAAACATCAGCGGCTGGGTGATCACGCCCTGCTGCGAGAGGTCGCCTGCAATCTCCGACAAACCGCCCCGGGGGACGACAACCGCCTGCTGCTCGGCAAGCGGCCCGGGTGAGTCATATTGCACATAGAGCCAGCCGCACGCACCGGCCGCCGCGACGAAAACAATGGCGGCAGCCAGGGCGAGACGGCGCATCGCAGGCCGCGCTGCGCGCCTTACGCTGCCCGGCGGAACAGGATGCTCGCGTTCGTGCCGCCGAACCCGAAGCTGTTGGACAGCACCACGTCGATCGGACGCTCCTGCGCAACCTTGGCGACCCGGTCGATCGCGCTGGCGCGGCTTGGGTTCTCCAGGTTCAGCGTCGGCGGCGCCACGCCGTCCTTGATCGCCATGATCGAGAAGATCGCCTCGATCGCGCCCGCCGCACCCAGCAGATGTCCGGTCGCGGACTTGGTGGATGACATCGCGACCTGTCCGGCGGAGTCACCGAACAGCCGTTCCGCTGCTTCCAGTTCAAGGTCATCGCCCAGCGGCGTGGAGGTGCCGTGCGCGTTGATGTACTGGATGTCGCCCGGCTCGATCCCGCCGTTCTTCAGCGCCGCCTTCATTGCGCGAAACGCCCCCTCGTGGCCCTCCGCCGGCGCGGTGATGTGGTGTGCATCGCCGGACATGCCGTAGCCGCATACCTCGGCGTAGATCTTCGCCCCTCGCGCCTTCGCATGCTCGAGTTCCTCTAGCACCAGCACGCCGGCCCCCTCACCCATGACGAAGCCGTCGCGGTCCTGGTCCCATGGACGGCTGGCTTGCGCCGGGCGGTCGTTGAAGCCGGTCGAGAGCGCCCGGGACGCACAGAAGCCGGCGATCCCGAGCGGATTGACCGCACTCTCCGCACCGCCCGCCACCATGATATCGGCATCGCCCAGCATGATCAGCCGCGCGGCATCGCCCACCGCATGAACGCCAGTGGCGCAAGCGGTGACGACCGAGTGGTTCGGACCCTTGAAGCCATACTTGATCGAGACGTGGCCGGAGGCGAGATTGATCAGCGAGGCCGGGATGAAGAAGGGCGACAGCCGCCGCCCTTTGCCCTGGCTGACCAGGATCGAGGCCTCATAGATCGTATGCAACCCGCCGATGCCGGAGCCGATCATCACGCCGGTCGCGCACTTATCCTCTTCGGTCTCGGGCACCCAGCCCGAATCCTCCACCGCCTCGGTCGCAGCGACCATGGCGAAGTGGATGAAACGGTCCATCTTCTTCTGGTCTTTGACGGGAATCCATTCGGAGACGTCCAGCCCGCCTTCGGCACGGATGCCGGGCGGCACCTGCCCGGCGATTTTGGCCGGCATGTCGCCTACATCGAAGGATTGGATGGCTGTAATGCCAGATTCGCCTTCGATGAGGCGCTTCCAGACGTGGGAGACGCCCACGCCTAGGGGACAGGCTATGCCCATCCCCGTCACCACCACGCGCCGCATTGAACCTCTCCCCGCCCCGGCCAGTCTTTCTTTATAGCAGGACCGTGGTCAGGCTGCCTTCTGCTTCTCGATGTAATCGATCGCGTCCTTGACGGTGCCGATCTTCTCGGCCGCATCTTCGGGTATCTCGACGCCGAACGCCTCTTCGAACGCCATAACCAGCTCGACCGTGTCGAGGCTGTCGGCGCCCAGGTCGTCAATGAACGACGCCTCCGGCGTCACCTTGCTTTCCTCGACGCCCAAGTGTTCCACGACGATCTTCTTAACCTTGTCGGCAATCTCGCTCATATCTCTTCCAATCCTACCGGCCAGATGCCGCAAACGGGGCTGGGCGCGCCTCAGATCGAGGCAAGCGGGGCGCTTAGCATGGTTTCGCGGCGTGCGCCAAGGCGGCTAACTTGGTCCGAAGCCGCAATTTCAGACGGCTGCTGAGGAAGCTCATCCATGAGGCTCGTCCGATACGCCACAGCCAGTGTGCTCCTGACGCCACTGTTGATCCCAAACATGACACAGGCGCGCATCACGCGCCTCGATATCGTGTCGCAGCAGGATTTCGCCGGCGGCGCTGCGTTCGGGGACGCCGGACCTTTCGTCCGCATCAAGGCGATCGCGCACGGTGAGCTCGATCCGGCGGATCCAGCCAACGCGGTGATCGCCGGCCTCGACCAAGCTCCGCGAACGTCCGGCGGCACCGTCACCTACGACACCGATGTCGAGATCATGCGGCCTAAGGACCCTGCAAAAGGGTCCGGCACGATGCTGTTCGATGTTCCGAACCGCGGCAACAAATACATCTTCTCCTGGCTGAACGACGCGCCGGGTTCTGCCTTGATGAACAACCCGCAGGCAGCGGCCGACGCGGGAAATGCGTTCACCTTGCGACGCGGCTACACGATGGTCTGGGCCGGCTGGCAGCCCGAGGTGCACGGCACCGACCTGATGAGCATACGCGTTCCCGTCGCCGCACCCGGCGGCCACCCGATCCAGCAGCGTATCCGCTTTCAGTTCGCGGCCGGCACGCGCGGCCCCGAGTCGGTCACCAGCGTCGCCCTGCCCTACCCCGCGGCCACTGCAGACGGCGCGGACCTGACCGTCCGGACCAACGCGACCGATCCCGAAACACCGATCCTGCCCGGCCACTGGCAGATCGCAGGCAACGCCGTGCGCCTGCTGCCGGAGGGCACGACCTTCACGCCGGTCCGCCTCTATGAGCTGCGCTACCAGGCAA
>CAZZVB010000239.1:0-6090 GCA_964657445.1 uncultured Burkholderiaceae bacterium
CATCAGCCAGCCATACGGTGTCGATGTTGTCGCCCGGCACGGGCTGGGCCGTGTGCAGGTCAAGCTCAAACCGAGCGGCCAGGTCGGCTGGACGGACGCCTATCTGCCCTAGCCGCCACCGCGCCGTCATGGCGCGGAGCGCCTCGCGCAGACAGATGGTGTTCGTTCAGTAACCCAGCGAAGGGTTCGGCGGCGTCGCCCGCGGCGGCGCGGCGTAGTCGCCGAGCGCGGTGCCGGGTTGGGACAGGGGCGCGGCCTGGACCGGAGTGCCCGAATAGCCGCCCGAGACCGGTCTGTTGGCATAACCGTCCTGTGGCGCGGCACCAGTAAATCCCGGAGCGACATACGGCGGCGGCAGGTCCGGCGGGGGCAGCAGATTCGTAGGTGGCGGGTTGAACGTGTTGCGGATGCTGTCGCCGGCACTCTGCAGCGCCGCCCCAGTACGGTCGCCCGCCGCGGAGATGGCATTCCCGGTGCTGACGCTCGCGCCGTAGAGGGAACGTCCCACCTGCTGGCCCGCCTGATCCGGCGGCACGCATCCGGCCAACGCCGAGACAGTCAGTAAGGTCAGCAAACACCGTGGCGTCATCGCCTTCACTCCTCGTGCTTGAGGCTCGTCGCGCAATGCGGCTGATCCATGGCGGTGCGCGGCAAGGCAGTCTGCCCCAGAACCCAGCCCTCCCAGCGCTGCACCCATGGGTCCGCGGGTGCGGTGCCGGGACGCTTGCCTCCTAATACAAGAAGCACGCAAAGCAAGCCCAGCAGGCTGTCGAACCGGTCTTCGCCATCAGCCCGGCTGCCGAACCCGTCATCGATCATGCGGGCAAGCGCCTCATCGGGCCGGGCCTGAACCTCGCTCAAGGCGGCGCGCAGCCCGGCAGCCAAACGGGCGCGGTCGGCCTGGCGCCGCTTGCTGCCGCCCATGCGCAAGCCGAGATGGCGCAGCGCCTCCGCCGGATAGGTTTCCGCCACCGCCACCCGCCCGGGCCGCAGCAGGGAGAGCAACGGCCCGGCGAACGGCCATAGCGCAGGGGGGTTCGGGCCGGTCAGCGCCGGCAGCAACAGGTCCCGCCAGGCGGAGATCGCCGCCTTCCCGGACTGGTTGGCGCCGAGCGTCCAGAACAGCGGCGCCCCCGCCGGCCGCTCCGCCGTCGCCCGGTCGCAGAGGCGCGACAACCCGCCTGCGTCCGCCAGCCCGAGGGCGACGGCGTGGGACACGCGGGTGAGCCCGGCCGTGCTGCGGCGCGGGTAGAACGGCCGGCCCGGTGCGATCTCGTCCAACGTGTCGCACACGGCAAAGAAGCTGGGCCGCAGCGGCAGGGCCTTCAGGAAAGCTGGGAAATCAGCGTCGTCCAGGTGCCGGCTGACGTAAGCGCGCGGCAGGCCGATCGGGAAATCCACGCCCAGGGCGACAGCATCCGTCGCCTGGCCCAGCCTGTCGAACAACGTTGCCAGTTCGCCAACCGGGCAGGGCGCTGCGACCTGCCAGCCAGCAGGCGACCCGGTCGCGATCGTCATCCAGCGTTTGCGGGCGTCGATACTCCAATCCGCGTGGGCGGCGATCAGGGCTTTTTGAGCGGCTGGTGCGCCCGGTCGAGCAACCTGCTGAGCAAGCCCGGCGGGCGCGCAGGCTTGGCCGGCTTCGGCGCCTCTGCCTGCTGCTGCTTCTGCTTTTGATCCAGCCACTTGTCGAGTGTCATGCCGGCCTTCTGCGCCCGCTTCGTTTCGTAGTCGCGCTGCGCGTCGGTCATTTTCTTCGACGCCGCCGCCGGGGTGTTTTTTGCCATGGGGGCTTTTGACAAATGGCGTCACTCCGTTCAAGCCGTCACGCATGGATATGAAACTTTCGGGCAAGCGCGCGCTGGTCACCGGCGGCTCCAAGGGCATCGGCCGCGCCAGTGCGATGTCGCTCGCCGCGGAAGGCGTGGACCTGCTGCTCGCCGCCCGCGACCCCGCCACGCTGGCGCAAGCCGCCGAAATGATCCGCGGCCGTCACCAGGTGCGCGTGGAAACCGTCGCCGCCGACCTTTCGCAGACGGCGGAGGTGGAGCGGCTGGCCAGCACGGCGGGCGCGATCGATATTCTGGTGAACAACGCGGGCGCGATCCCGCCGGGCACGCTGCTGCAGGTGGACGATGCCAAATGGCGCGCGGCCTGGGACTTGAAGGTATTCGGCTTCATCACCCTGACCCGGGCGCTCTACCCTGCCCTGAAGGCGGCCGCCGGCACCGTGGTGAACGTGATCGGGGCGGCCGGCGAGAGCTTCGACCCGAACTATATCACCGGCAGCGCCGGCAACGCCGCGTTGATGGCGTTCACCCGTGCGCTGGGCCGCGCCGCTCCTGCGGACGGCATGCGCGTTGTCGGCATCAACCCCGGCCCGGTCGCGACGGAACGGATGGAGATGCTGATGCGCGCCCGTGCCGAGCGGGATTTCGGTGATGCCGGGCGCTGGCAGGAACTGACCCGGCACATGCCGTACGGCCGCGCCGCCACCGCCGAAGAGATCGGCGATGCCGTCGCTTTCCTCGCCAGCCCGCGCTCCGGCTACACGACCGGGACGATCCTCACCATCAACGGCGGCGGCTAGCCTTTCACCACGTCATGCGCCCGGCGGCGCCGAAGCGGCGGCGGTCCTGCGGTGTGACCCAGCGCTGCGTGATCATCGCGCGCGGCGCCAGGAAGCGGTAGGCCGCCGCCAGTGAGCGGCTGAGATCGTCCGGCGTCGCCTTCTCCCATCGCTCCAGCAGCGGGGTCCATTCGCGGTAATTGCGATACAGCCAATCCCGGCTGGAGCGGATGAAAGCACGCTGGCTGTCGGGATTGCGCAGCAGGTTCGCCGTGTCCGACACCTGGGCGTCCACCTCATCAAAGCGGTTGCTGACCTGGCGATACGCCGCCACGCTCAGCCGGTGCACTTGCAGCAGCGTATCGAACGAAACCGGCCCGCGCTTTCGCGTCCGATGCAGGGTGGCCAACTGGCGGCAAAGTGTCGCGACCGGCAGCAACAGCCGCTGCCGCAGCGCTTCGATGAACGACAGCTCGTGCGTGAAATCCTCCAGCAGCAACAGGACCTGGTTGCTGTCTTGGAGGTCCAGCGTCCGGGCAGCCGCCACCGCCACCGCCTGGACGTCGGCCCAAAGCGCCGGGTCATCGGCCAGGCGCTGCAACGTTGCGACATCACGGCCCATCCCGGACCATCGTGCGTTGGGCGAGAGCCATCGCACCAGGTCCAGCCGCAACCGCCCGCTCGCGATCAGCCCATGGCACAAATCGGGGCTCCAGCTTGCCTCGCCGGTCCGCACTTCGGCTGGAAGATGGTCGCCAGGCGTCAGGCAGGTGACGAACTCCAGCGCCGAACCGATCAGGTTCAGCATCCGGTCATCTGCCGAATTCGCCACGATGGCGAACTCCCGGCGCAGCGAATGCAGCGGCAACTGCCCCTCCCGTTCACCGAGCGGGACCGCGAGCATCGGCACTCCGTCGCTGGCGGAACGCTGGAACCGGACGTTGCCCAAAGCAGTGAACATGCGGTTCTGCAGCTCGCATCGAGCGGGCGCGCCGGCTTCGCTTTCAAGGATGCGCATCGTTTCTGGGCTCATGCCTCATCTTCCGAGACCAGCGTTAAAGAAGTCCTTCCATTGCGGGCGTCTAACCCGATCTGATGGCGGCGTTACATCCCCGCCACGCATGCCGTGCCGCCTTGCGTGGCACTGCATCATAGGTCAGCTTCGAACCATGCACTTCAGACAATGTGTGAACCGAGGTCCGTCGGCCGGACCGCACAACGCATGAGCATTGGCGCGGACGAGATCGAGGCCGCGGTGCTGCGGCTGACCGAGGCGCGCGGACCGGGTAAATCCATCTGCCCGAGCGAGGCGGCGCGCTCGCTCAGCCCCGAATGGCAGACGCTCTTGGGCCCGGTGCGCCAGGCTGCGGCGCGGCTGGCCACGGCCGGACGGATCGAGATCCTGCGCAAGGGCAAACCCATCGACCCGGCGGAGATGCGCGGGGTGATCCGCCTGCGCTTTCTGGCCGAGGGGGAAGCATAGATGCGCCGCTTCGGACGCTTTATGCGCAATATCTGGTATCTCGCCTCGCCCTATCTGCGCAGCGAGGAGAAGTGGTCGGCCTACGGGCTGCTGATCCTGGTGCTGGCGGCGGATTTCGCGCTGGTCCGCATCAGCGTGTTGCTGAACCTGAACGGCGGCGCGTGGGTCAACTCGCTGCAGCAATACGACGAGGTCACGTTCTTCCACCTCCTGCTGACCTACCAGCCGAGCCCGGATGGGCCGTTCGGGATCATTCCCGGCTTCGTTCCGCTGGTGACCGTGGCACTGCTGATCCTGGTGAACGGCCGCTACATGCGGCAATGGCTGCAAATCCGCTGGCGCCGCTGGCTGACCGCGCACTACCAGCGCGAATGGCTGTCCGACCGCGCCTATTACCGGATGCAATTGCAGCCGGAGACGCTGGGCAACGACAACCCCGACCAGCGTATTTCCGAAGATATCCGCGACTTCGTCGAAGCCGGGCTGATCCTCAGCTTCGGGCTGATCACCAACGTCGTCTCCCTGTTATCCTTCCTGGCGGTGCTGTGGGAGCTGTCGTTCCCCGTCACCATCTTCGGCTTTCGCATTCCCGCCTACCTGGTCTGGGTGGCGCTCGGCTACTCGATCGTCGGCACTTTGCTCGCCCAGTTGGTGGGCCGTCCGCTGGTGTCGCTGAACTTCATCCGCCAGCGCCTGGAAGCCGATTTCCGCTACGCGCTGGTCCGCTTGCGTGAGAATTCGGAAGGTGTGGCGCTCTACCGGGGCGAGAACGACGAAGGGCGCATCCTTACCAACCGGTTCAACGCGATCGTGGCGAACTTCCGCCGCATCATGTCGCGCAACCGGCTCGTCAATGCGTTCACCTACTTCTACAGCCAGGTTGCCGGCATCTTCCCGTTCTTCGCTGCCTCGCCGCTGTATTTCGCCAAGCAGATCTCGTTCGGCACGCTCAGCCGGGTCGCCGGCGCGTTCGGCGAGGTGCAGAGCTCCGCGTCCTGGATGGTGGACAACTACATGGCGCTGGCCGACTGGGCCTCCACCGTGGAACGACTGGCGAGCTTCGGCCACAGCCTGGACGCAATGCGCGCCGGCGGGCAGGGCGGCATTACCGTGGTGCCTGCCAAGGGCCCGGACTATGCGATCCACGATCTGCATCTGGAACTGCCGGACCATTCGCTGCTGCTCGACGGCGCCGATCTATCGTTCACGCCGGGGAGCCACACGGTGCTCAGCGGCCGTTCAGGGAGC
This sequence comes from uncultured Burkholderiaceae bacterium, assembly GCA_964657445.1. GTDB lineage: Bacteria > Pseudomonadota > Alphaproteobacteria > Acetobacterales > Acetobacteraceae > LMUY01. The sequence continues at coordinate 5,301 of CAZZVB010000239.1, forward strand.
GGCAAGTCCACCCTGTTCCGTGCTCTGGCAGGCATTTGGCCGTTCGGCCGCGGCACGGTCGAGCGTCCGGCAGGGAAGACGATGTTCCTGCCGCAGAAGCCCTATATCCCGCTCGGCACGCTGCGCCGCGCCGTGACCTACCCGGCCGCGATCGACGCCTATCCGCCCGACGCGATCGCGGCCGCGCTGCGCGACGCCGGGCTTGGTCCGCTGGTCAGCGAGCTGGACGTGGATATGATGTGGGGCCAGCGCCTGTCCGGCGGCGAGCAGCAGCGGCTGGCGGTCGCCCGCGTGTTGCTGGCCAAGCCGGACTGGCTGTTCATGGACGAGGCGACGGCCAGCCTCGATCCGCTTGGCGAAGCCGAGGTCAACCGCATCCTGCGCGAACGGCTGCCCGGCACGGCGATCGTCGCGATCTCCCACAGGCCCGAGGTGGATGCGGCCGACGAGACGCAACTGGTTTTGGAACGCGCCCAAGGCGCGGGCACGATAATGCCTGCGCCCGGGACGGGACCTGCGGTTTAGGCGCCGCTGCTGGCAAGTCTCATGGCTTCGGTCTCGACCAGGCCGGGATCATCGACAGGCGCAAAAGCCGCAGCCGTCCGCCGGCCACCGATCTCGTCCAGCCGCTGATAGACGGCGGAGGTGCTGCCGGGGCCACCGCCGGTATGGCCGGCATACTCGCCCGGTGGCTCGCCCTGGCCCACCATCAACCCCAGGCCATAACCGGCCGTGCGCCAGGGGCGACCCGGGACGGCACCGCCGACCCGGTGGACGCTGCGCATGGCAG
>CAZZVB010000240.1:0-6050 GCA_964657445.1 uncultured Burkholderiaceae bacterium
GGCTGGTGCGGATGAACCTGGCACTGGTCACGCCGCCGACGGTGATCGCCGCGGCGATCCAGCACTTCCAGCCGGACGCGCTGCTGGTCGCCTATCACGATGCCGGCGCACTCGCGTTGGATGGCGCTTCGCAGGCCAGCCTTGCATTGGCGGCAACGCTGATCACCGATGCACGCTTGCGCCCGCCGGCAGCCTCCCCCTAGGCTGCCGCGCAATGAGCCGTGGCCACGCCCCTCGTTTGACCTGCGCCTGCCGTGCGATCGCGCGCAGCGGTGCATGGGCACTCGGCCTCCTCCTTATTCGACTTCCTAGCCCCTGAGCGCACCGCCGGGCTGAACGTGCCGGCATCGCTCAGGGGGACCTGAGCACGCCTGTCCGCACCCTTCGCCCTTCTGCCCTCGAGGAACGCCCCGATGCCCATCTCCCATCCGAATTTCGGTCACTTAGCCGACGACCGGATCATCATATTCGACACCACGCTGCGCGATGGCGAGCAGTCGCCCGGCTTCTCCATGAACCTGACCGAGAAGCTGCGCATGGCGGAGGCGCTGGCCGATCTGGGCGTGGACGTGATCGAGGCAGGCTTCCCGATCGCGTCGCCCGGCGACTTCGACAGCGTGAAGCTGATCGCCGAGGAGGTGCGCGGCCCCGTGATCGCCGGCCTCGCCCGCACCGGCCGCGCCGACATCCTGCGCGCCGCCGAAGCCGTCCGGGGCGCCGAACGCCCCCGCATCCACGTCTTCCTGTCCACCAGCCCGCTGCACATGAAATACAAGCTGCGAATGGAGCCGGATGCCGTGCTCCAACTCGCGGTGGACTCCGTCACCCTGGCCCGCCAGCACACCGACGACGTGGAGTGGTCGGCCGAGGATGGCAGCCGCACGGAGCCCGACTTCCTGTGCCGCTGCGTGGAGGCCGCCATCAAGGCCGGCGCCACCACCATCAACATTCCCGACACGGTCGGCTACGCCCTGCCGGAGGACATGCACCGCATCTTCACCATGATCCGCGAGCGTGTGCCGGGTGCCGACGAGGTCATCCTGTCCACCCACAACCACAATGATCTCGGGCTGGCGGTGGCCAACACGATCGCTGCCATCCGCGCCGGCGTGCGCCAGGTGGAATGCACCATCAACGGCATCGGCGAGCGCGCGGGCAATGCGGCGCTCGAGGAAGCGGTCATGGCCATCCGCACCCGGCATGACGCCGTGCCCTACACGACGGGCGTCAAGACCGAGCGGATTTTGCGCGTTTCCAAGATGCTGGCGACGATCACCGGGTTCGACGTGCAGCCGAACAAGGCCATCGTCGGCCGCAACGCCTTCGCGCATGAGAGCGGCATCCACCAGGACGGCGTGCTCAAGAATGCCGCCACCTACGAGATCATGACGCCGGAATCGGTCGGCTGGACCAAGTCGAGCCTGGTCATGGGAAAGCACTCCGGCCGCGCTGCGTTCCGCGACAAGCTCAAGATGCTGGGCTACGGCGAAGTGGGCGAGAACCGGCTGAACGAGGCGTTCCGCCGCTTCAAGGACCTCGCTGATCGCAAGAAGATCGTTTACGACGAGGACATCGTGGCCCTGGTGGATGACGAGGTGGTGCGCGACCATGCCCGCCTGCGCTTCGTCTCGCTAGCCGTGCAAGCCGGCTCCCGCGGCCCGGCCAAGGCCGAGCTGGAGCTGGAAGTGGACGGGGTTGCCCGGTCCGCCACGGCCGAGGGGCTCGGCCCGGTGGATGCGACGTTCAACGCGCTACGGGAGATTTTCCCGCACGAAGGTTCGCTGGTGCTCTACTCCGTCGGCGCCGTCACCGAGGGCAGCGACGCCCAGGCCCGCACCACGGTGCGGCTGGAGGAGGGCGGCAAGATGGTGGACGGGCAGGGGGCTGACACCGACACCATCGTCTCCGCCGCCCGTGCGTACGTGCATGCGTTGAACAAGCTGGTGGTGAAGCGGGTCCGGACCGAGCCGGAGCAGCTTTCGGCTTAGCTGGGATGGGTCTTCACCCGCCTACGGACTCGTAGGATGGGTGAAGACCCATCACCTCACTTCTTCTTACGGCTCGTCGTCGCCCGGCTGGGCGCCGTGGACGCGCCGACCGGCTCGCAGGCCAGATCCTTCGGCAGCAGGTTCTTCGCCGCCGCGTATTTCGGCAGGTCCGTCACCGGCACGATCGCCGCTTCGGAGAACAGCGTCTTCAGCCGCGGGCAGAACTCGCTGCCCTCATGCTGGCCCGACACGCTCTGCTCGTTGGCCAGCAGGGTGATATAGCTGTCGTACTGGGATTGTGCGCTGCGGCCGTAGGTCTTCTTGAACCAGGCGTTCACCACCGCGTCCTCGGCGACCAGTTCCGAACGATCCCGGGTGACGAAGCCGTTGTAGTCTTCCTCGTCGCCGCAGCCGACGGCCAGCACGCTCAACTCGCTTTTCAGGGCGCCGACATCGAACGCGGATTGATCGCGCTCGCTGGTGCAACGTGCCTGGGCGCCGGATGCGATGCCGGCGAGCATGGCGATCCCCGCCAGCAGGGTTGCGGAACGGCGCATCATCACTTCGCAGCTCCTGTCACGGTCACAGTCATGGTCACGTCTCCTGGGATGAACTTCACGGCGAACTTGTCGGGCGTCACGGCGGCGGTGCGCGGCGTGTAGTCCACCCGCGTGTCGTCGCCGACGGTGTGGACATAGACCGCGCCGTTGCGCGGCGCTTCGGTCAGCAAACCCGCGCCGAGCGGCTTGCCGTCACGCTTGACGGGAATGCCGCACCAGCCGCCGCCGCCGGTCACCATCGTCTCGGCCACGTTCTTTCCATCGGTGAGCGTGACCGGCTCAACCGTGCAAAGGGCGGCCTTGCCCTTCAAATCGGTTGCATAGAGCGTAGCGCCGCTCGGGGCCGCTTGTTGTGGCTGGGCGCAGGCCGCAAGGCCGAGCGCCGGCAAGAAAGCTGCGAGATATCTGGCTTGCATTCGCGGGTAAGTCCTCGTGGGCGGGCGACCTAGCCCGTCGAATCGGTCCTGTCAGGGGCAACAGCGCGGGTCGCTTTAGCAAAGCCTGAGTCGGAACGGGAGAGTACGTGAGACGCGATTTGAAGATCATCCGCCGGTTGCCAGCAGTGGACGAGTGCTTTAGCTGTTCACAGAGGGCGAGTTGATACGCCCACGTAAGGGTATCCGTCCTTGATCTTGTTGCTGTTAATCCCGTTCATCGGCCTGCTCTGGGTTCCGTTCTACAACCAGGCGCTGCCTGATGTCCTCGGTTTCCCGTTCTTCTATTGGTACCAGCTGGCCTGGGTGCCAATCAGTTCGCTGCTGACGTTCATCGTGTGGCGAGCAACCTCGAAACACGACGAAACGCCATGATCAGGGCCGACATCGATTGGGCCGCTTTTGCGGTCTTCATGGTCTTCTTCGTGCTCGTCTCGGTGATGGGGTTCGTCGCCGCGCGCTGGCGCAAGCCAAAGACGCTGGCGCATATCGACGAGTGGGGGCTGGGCGGCCGCCAGTTCGGAACCTGGATCACCTGGTTCCTGGTCGGGGGCGATTTCTATACCGCCTACACGGTGATCGCCGTCCCGGCGCTGGTCTATTCCGTCGGCGCGTACGGCTTTTTCGCGCTGCCATACACCATCATCGTCTATCCCATCGTCTTCGCGATCATGCCGCGGCTGTGGGCTGTGGCGGCCAAGGCCGGCCACGTCACCGCGGCAGACGTGGTGCACGGCCGCTACAACCTGCGTCCCCTCGAACTGGCCGTGGCCGTCACCGGCGTCCTCGCCACCATGCCCTACATCGCGCTCCAGCTCATCGGGATGGAGGTCGTGATCAAGGCGCTCGGCCTGAATGGCGAGCTGCCGCTGGTGATCGCCTTCCTGGTGCTGGCCTTCTACACGTACTCCGCCGGGTTGCGTGCCCCAGCGTTGATCGCCTTCGTCAAGGACATCATGATCTACATCGTGGTGCTGGTGGCCGTGGCGATCATCCCGATGCGGCTGGGCGGCTACGGGGCCGTCTTCGCGGCGGCCGATGCGGCGTTCAAGGCCAAGGGCTCCGGCGGGATCGTGCTGAACCCGGCGCAATACCTGCCCTACGCCACCCTGGCGCTTGGCTCGGCCATGGCGGCTTTCATGTATCCGCACACGCTGACCGGCATCTTCGCGTCTAAAAGCGGCGAGACGATCCGCAAGAATGCCGTGCTGTTGCCGGCCTACACGCTGTTGCTGGGCTTGATCGCGCTGCTGGGCTACATGGCCTATGCGGCGGGCGTGAAGCCGGCGACCCCGAATGAGGTCGTGCCTGCGCTGTTCAAGGCGCTGTTCCCCGGCTGGTTTGCCGGGTTCGCGTTCGCAGCGATCGCAGTGGGCGCCCTGGTGCCGGCGGCGGTGATGTCGATCGGCGCCGCTAACTTGTTCACCCGCAATTTCTGGAAGGCCTACGTCAACCCTTCGGTGTCGCCGGCCGGAGAGGCCGCCGTGGCGAAAGCGGTGTCGATGGTGGTGAAGCTGGGCGCGCTCGGCTTCGTGCTGTTCCTGGACAACTCGGTCGCATTGAACCTGCAGCTCCTCGGCGGGCTTTGGATCCTGCAGACGTTTCCGGCGGTGGTGTTCGGCCTGTTCACACGTTGGTTCACCGGGCCCGCTTTACTGGCCGGCTGGGCCGTCGGGTTCTTCGGCGGCACGTATGTCGCATGGACTGACGGCCTGAAGCCTCTCCACACGCTGGCGATCGGCGGAGTGAATTACACGATGTATGTGGGCTTGCTGGCGCTCGCAGCGAACATCGTCGTCGCCGCCCTGGTCAGCGTAGTGATGGCAGCCACAGGTTCGAAGGCGCGCGTAGCCGCGTAGGATGGGTAAGCGCTTGCGCGACCCATCACCCGCACTACGGATGATGGGGCGCGCTGCACGTCCCCGCCCTACGGCCTGGCCGAGTTAATAACCGTAGGCGGGCCGCTGCGGTGTGGTTGCCGCGCCGGTGCCGGCGCCCAGCGCGGTGCCGGCTAGACCACCGATCAGCGCACCTTTGCCGCCGCCGGCCAATGCGCCGATGCCGGCGCCGCCCAGACCGCCGATGACGCCGCCACCGACCGCGCGCTGACCCGGATCATAGGGATCGCTGCAAGCGCCCAGCCCTAGGGCGAGACTCAACGCCGTAACCGTCATAATGCCAGTTTTCCGCATAGTGCTGCTCCATACAACGAGGACACGTCCCGCCCTACAGACGTAACAACGCAACAACCGGGCGGGCGATTGTTCAAGATCATCCATAATCCCAAAATCTTGCATTAAGGCCCGCGCTCGCCTGCAACCCGGCCCATGCTGCGTCATGGATTAGTCTCTCGGGCTTGCTCATCGGGGGGTAGGTCGCTAAGCCCACGCCACTCGCGACCCCACCCGTGTCCCCCCGTCTTTTTGGAACCCCGCCGATGTTTGGATCTCTTTTTGGGTTCATGTCAGCCGACATGGCCATTGATCTCGGCACGGCCAACACCCTGGTTTACGTCAAGGGCCGCGGCATCGTCCTCGCTGAGCCTTCCGTCGTGGCCATCGCGGATGTGCGCGGCAAGAAGCAAGTGCTGGCCGTCGGTGAGGAAGCCAAGCAGATGCTTGGCCGCACGCCGGGCAATATCTCCGCCATTCGTCCACTGCGGGACGGCGTGATCGCCGACTTTGAGGTCGCGGAAGAGATGATCAAGCACTTCATCCGCAAGGTGCATGCGCGCCGTGGCTTCTCCTCGCCGATGATCATCGTTTGCGTGCCATCCGGCAGCACCGCCGTGGAGCGTCGCGCCATCCAGGAAAGCGCTGAATCCGCCGGCGCCCGCAAGGTCATGCTGATCGAGGAGCCGATGGCCGCCGCGATCGGCGCCGGGTTGCCCGTGACCGAACCGTCCGGGTCCATGATCGTCGATATCGGCGGCGGCACCACCGAAGTCGCCGTGATCTCCCTCGGCGGTATCGTCTATAGCCGAAGCGTGCGGGTTGGCGGCGACAAGATGGATGAGGCGATCATCAGCTACATCCGCCGCAACCACAACCTGCTGATCGGCGAGAGTT
>CAZZVB010000241.1:0-5983 GCA_964657445.1 uncultured Burkholderiaceae bacterium
TGATGGCGACGCAGCGGCCCTCGGTGGACGTGATCACGGGCACCATCAAGGCCAATTTCCCAACGCGCATCAGCTTCACCGTGATCAGCAAGTTCGACAGCCGCACCATCCTGGGCGAGCAGGGCGCCGAGCAACTGCTGGGGCAGGGCGATATGCTATACATGCAAGGTGGCGGGCGTATCGGCCGCGTGCACGGGCCGTTCGTCACCGACAAGGAAGTGGAGGACGTGGTCGCCTTCCTGCGCGCGCAGGGTGAGCCCGCCTACCTTGAGGAAGTCACTGAGCAGCCGGACGAGGATGACCAACCGGCGCTGAGCGGAATCGCGGGCGCCAGTGACGGGGACAAGAGCCTGTTCGACCAGGCGGTGGACATCGTCTCCCGCGAAGGCAAGGCCAGCACGTCGTTTATCCAGCGCCATTTGGCGATCGGCTACAACCGCGCCGCCAAGCTGATCGAGCAGATGGAACGCGAGGGCATCATCAGCCAGGCGAACCATGTCGGTAAACGCGAGGTGCTGGTGCGGCGTAGTAACCACGACGATGATTAGTGGTGGAGAACGCGCGTGGACTTCAGCATCGGCTGCACCTTGCGATACAGCGTGACGACCCTGACGCCGTTCGTGTTCAACCTCGAAGCCGCCCGCCTGCCGCGGCAGACCATCCGGTCGGAGACACTCACCACCAACCCGATGCTGGGCGAGCCTGACCGTTACGAGGCCGCCGAAAGCGGCAACCGCGTGCTGCGCTTCCTGGTGCCCCCCGGTGAGTTCCAGATCGATTACCGGGCTGAAATCACGCTTGATGCGCTGTCGCTCGATCCGACCGAGGTGACGGAGATCGCCGCCGGGTCGCTGCCGATCGAGATCCTGCCGTACCTGAACGCCAGCCGGTATTGCCAGTCGGACCGGCTGTCCCGCTTCGCAAACCGCCAGTTCGGCCGAGAGCCGGCTGGCCACCAACGTGTCACTGCGATCTGCAACTGGATTCGCGACAACGTGGACTACCAGGCCGGCACCACGGACGTGCTGACCAGCGCCTACGACACACTGGGCGACAGGGCGGGCGTGTGCCGGGACTTCGCCCACCTGGCCATCGCCTTGTGCCGCGCGGTGGGCGTGCCGGCGCGCTACATCAGCGCCTATGCCTGGCAGCTCGAACCGCCGGATTTCCACGCGGTGTTCGAGGCCTACCTGCACGGACCCGGCGGCGGCGCCTGGTATTTGTTCGATGCCACGCGCATGGCGGCGCTCGACGGCTTGGTGCGGATCGGCGCCGGACGGGACGCGGCGGATGTGGCGTTCTGCTCGATCTACGGGTCGGCGCAGGCGCAGCCACCCTCGGTCTGGATCAACGGGCCGCCGCCCGCGCCTATCCGCACGACGCTCGCGGTTAGTACGCAAGCGCCTGTGTGAAGGCGGACTCGCGATGGCTGCCGCCGATGCTTGGTTTCCTGACGGCGGTCGGCCCACTTTCCACCGACATGTATTTGCCGGCGTTCCCGGCGATCGAGGCGAGCTACGGCGCGCCTGAGGGCACCGCGCAGATCACACTCGCGGCCTGGTTCGCCGGGCTGGCAATAGGGCAGCTCACCCAGGGCAGCCTGGCGGACCGGTTCGGTCGCCGCGGGCCGCTGATCGCCGGGCTGGCGCTCTACACTCTCGCCAGCGCTGCCTGCGCGCTAGCGCCCACCCTCGGTTGGCTGACCGCCATGCGGGCGGTGGCGGCATTCGGCGGATCTGCCAGCATGGTGCTGCCCCGTGCGGTGGTGCGCGATCTGGCGGACGGACACGCGGCGGCGCGACTGATGGCGCAATTGATGCTCGTGATGGGGGTGGCGCCGATCCTGGCCCCGACCCTGGGCGGCCTGCTGCTCGGCGTCGCGAGTTGGCACGTTATTTTCTGGTTCGCCGCGGCGCATGGCGGAATTTCGGTGCTGCTGGTCAGCCGCCTGCTGCCTGAGACGTTGCCGCACAACCGGCGCATCCGGCTGGGCGTGGCGGGATTGCTGTCGCGTTACCTGGAGGTGCTGCGCGAACGCACCTTCTTCCTCAACGTGGCGATCGGCGGCTGCGCCCTGTTTGCCCTTTTCGCCTATCTTGGCGGCTCCCCGCCGGTCTATTTGCAGCTTTATCGGTTGCCGCCGCCGGTTTACGGCGTGTTGTTCGGGCTTTGCGCTGCGGGCTACATCGCCGGGGCGCAAATCAATCCTGTCTTGCTGCGCAGGTTCGGCGCGTCCCGCGTGCTGCGGGCCTTCGTGCGGCTCTACCTCGCGGCGAACATCCTGCTGACCGGGTTCGCCTTCGCCGGCGGTTTCGGGGTCGTCAGCGTGTTCGTGCCGATCTTCCTCGGTATGTCGTGCATGGGTTTCATCACGCCGAACACGACGGTGGCCGCCTTGTCACGCCATGCCACACATGCCGGCAGCGCCTCCGCATTGATGGGCACGATCCAGTTTCTGCTCGCGGCGGTAAGCGGATCCGTGGTGGGCCTGCTGACAGACGGCACGGCAAGGCCGATGGCGGCGTTGATGCTGCTTGGTGCCACATGCGCCGTCGTGGCCGATGCGCTAAGAACTCGCCAAACGGAGCAAATCGATGCCTGATCTCGCCGCCCTTTTCGGCCGTCTGCTGCTGAGCCTGATCTTCGTCCTGGGCGGATGGAGCAAACTGATGTCGGCCGAGGCCACACAGGCCTACATCGCCAAAGGCGGTCTGCCGCTGCCGCAACTCGGCTGGGGCGTGGCTGTGTTCATTGAGCTTGGGGTGGGGCTGGCGTTGCTGTTCGGCCTGTTCACCCGCCTGTCCGGCCTTGTGCTGGCATTCTGGTGCGTCGTGACGGCCGCGATCTTCCATTCCAACTTCGCCGACCACAACATGCAGATCCACTTCATGAAGAACGTCGCCATGGCCGGCGGTCTGCTCTATGCGGCCGGATTTGGTGGCGGTGCGTACAGCCTGGACGCGTTGCTTCGCAGGCGCAGGGTCGCGGCACTCGCATAGGGGCTCAACGACGCGACCCCGTCACGCCACCGGGTTCGTCAGCGCGGCAAGCAGTACGGCCGCGGCCTGGGCCACGTTCAGGCTCTGCACGGGGCCGGCGCCGAGGATGCGTACTTGGCGACGGCAGGCTTCCAAGGCGTCGAACCCGACGCCACGCTCCTCGTTTCCCAGAACAAGCGCGATTGGGCGGTCGCGCGGCAGGGTCTGCAGCGGCATTGCATCGCGCGTCAGGGTGGCGGCGACGGTTCGGTAGTGCGGTTCTAGGGCCGCCAGTGCTTTGCGCAGATTGCGGGTCTTGTGGAGTTCGAGGTGCTCCAGCCCGCCTTCGGCCGTACGATACGCCGCATCTGATGGCATCGCCTGCATCGGGACCTCATGCAGCAGCATCGCCTTCACGCCGAAGAACGCAGCGCTGCGCGCGATTGCGCCGAGGTTGTGCGGATTGCTCACGCCGTCCAGCACCACCAGCAGATCGAACCGCGGCGGACGGACAAAGTCGATGATCGCCACCGTGCGCGGCTCCGCAATGGCCGCGATGCCGCCGTGGTGGATCGAGCCGGCGGCTTTTACCATGTCGGGCTCGTCCAGCAGGCGGTAAGGCCGGTGCAGCTTGGCCAATACGGCGCAGAACGGTCCGGCCTGTTCTTTCATGGCCGTGGTGTAGAACAGCCGCTTCACCGCCTCGGGCCGCCGGGCGAACAGGGCGGCGACCGCGTTGGCGCCGCAAATGCGATCCTCGTTCATTCCCGTCCTTCCGCTCCCGTAGCGCGGCTGTCAACGTGGCGCCGTGCTGCCGATCCTGTTCCAAGATTCCCGCTTCGCGATCCTGAACAAGCCTGCGGGGCTGCCAGTGCACGCCGGGCCGCGCGGTGGCGCCAGCGTGGAGGACCATTTTCCGGAGCTGACCCGGCGTCGTGACGGCCCGTGGTTGGCCCATCGGCTGGACGCCGACACGGCAGGCTGCCTGGTCGTCGCACTCCGCCGGGCCGCGCTGCACGAGGCGCAGGCTGCCTTTAGCGCCGGCCGTGCGGAGAAAACCTATTGGGCAGTGGTGCGCGGCGGACCGGCCGGCGAGTCAGGTCAGGTTGACGCGCCGCTTGCAAAGCGGTCCGACAAGTCCGGCTGGCGGATGGTAAAGGACGTCGATGGCCAGGCGGCGTTGACGGATTGGCGGGTGCTCGGCCGGGCCGAGGGTATGGCCTGGCTGGAACTGCGACCGCGGACCGGCCGCACACACCAAGTGCGCGTCCATTGCGCGTTACTCGGCTGCCCTGTTTTGGGTGACCCGGTGTATGGCGATGGCGGCGCGCCGTTGCATCTGCTGGCGCGTGCGATCAGCCTGCCGCTGGAGCCGCAGTTGGCCGCCACCGCGCCGCCGCCGCCGCACATGCTCAAAGCCCTCTCCATCTTCGAACGAGGGCCGAGTGAGGGGACAGCAGCCACATCGGCCTAGCCGGAGCGGTAGGCCTCCACTCCCGAAGAGGGAGAGGGAGTAGTGCTTTACCCTGCGACGATCTGGTTCACCGTCCGCACCAGGCTCGGCTGCCATTCGGGCAGGCGCACCCCGAACACACGGGCCAGCTTGCCGCAATCCAGCCGGGAATCGGCCGGACGCTTGGCAGGCGTCGGCCAGTCGTCGGTGGTGATGGCGTGGACGGTGGGCATCGGGCGGCCATGGCGCGCCGCGGCTTCGAACGCTGCGACGGCAAGCCCGTGCCATGTCGTGCTGCCGGTGCCGGCGGCGTGGTAAACGCCGGCAAATCCGGGCTGCCAGCCGGCCTGGACACGCTGCGCAACGGCCAAGATCGCCTCGGCCAAATCCCCGGCATTGGTCGGGCAGCCTTGCTGGTCGGCGACGACGCGCAACGTGCTCGTCTTCTGCGCCGCACCCAGCATGGTGCGGATGAAGTTCTTACCGAGCGCTGCGTAAACCCAGGATGTCCGCAGCACCACCGCCTGCTCCCAGGCCAGCACCGCTTCCTCGCCGGCCAGCTTGCTGGCGCCGTAAACGCCGGTGGGCGAAGTCGGGTCGGTTTCGGTGTAGGGGGCACCCTTTGCGCCATCGAACACGTAGTCGGTCGAAATGTGGATCAGCGGGATGCCCGCCGAGGCGCATAGCCGCGCCAACGCCGCCGGGCCGTCGCGGTTGGCGCGATAGGCCGCGGCTTCTTGCGTTTCGGCCGCGTCCACGGCGGTCCACGCCGCGGCATTCACCACCAGCGACGGCCTTACGCGGGCGATCACCGCCGCGATGGTGTCCGGCTGGTCGAAATCGAACTCCGGCCGGCCCACCCGAACGACCGCGGCAGGTGCGCGGGCGGCCAGTTCGGTGGCGACTTGCCCAGTACCGCCGGTGACGAGGATCATACCCTGAACCAGACCGGCATCTCGGCCCATGCCGGCAGCAGCTTGTCCTTCTCGGACAGCTGCACCTCCGCCGCCGCCACCGGCCAGGGCAGCGCCAGGTCTGGGTCGTTCCACATCACGCCGCGCTCGGACTCGCGATCATAGTAGCCGGTTGTCTTGTAGATGACCTCGCAATCTGGCTCGAGCGTTACGAAGCCGTGCAGGAAACCCGGTGGAATCCAGAGCTGCTGCCAATTGGCCGCGCTGAGTTCTGCCGCGACGTGGCGGCCGAAGGTGGGGGAGCCGCGCCGCGCATCGACGGCAACGTCCCAGATCGAACCCTTGACCACGCGGACCAGCTTGCCCTGTGCATGCGGATCAAGCTGGCAGTGCAGACCGCGCAGCACGCCACGGGCCTGTGACATGCTGTGGTTGTCCTGCACGAACGGCAGATCGATGCCCGCCTCGGCCATGTCCCGGCCTTTCCACGTCTCGGAAAAGAAGCCGCGCGAATCGCCATGCCTGGCGGGCGTGAACAGGATCACGTCCGGAATGGCCGTGCGTTCGAATTTCATGCGTGCACCCCGTCGGCAAGTTCCAGCAGCAGGCGTCCCAGTTCGGTCTTGCGCAGCGCGAGG
>CAZZVB010000242.1:0-5958 GCA_964657445.1 uncultured Burkholderiaceae bacterium
CTGCTGCTGCACGATCGTCGCATTGTGCTGCTGCTGTTGAGCGAGCAGCGCCCGGTTGTATTGCTGCTGCTGAGCGAGCGTCCGCTCGTTCTGCTGCTGCTGCTCCCGCTGGACGTCGCGTTGCCTGCGATCATCGCGATCGCCGTCCCCGAAGCCGCGGCCGCGGTTGTCGTAGCCGCGGCCACCACCGTCATAGCCACGATCGCCGTTGTCATAGCCGCCATTGCCATAGCCGCCGTAGCCACCGTTGCCATAGTATTGCTGCGCTCCGGCAGCGACTGGAGTGGCAAGCATGGCCGCAAGTGCCAGAACCGTCATCGAACGCATCGTAACCTCCCTTTAGGTGCGCCATGTTAAAAGCGGAATTGCGGCGCAAGTTGAGGCAGACGGTGTCAAAAACCAGGCAGGTTGTCACGCTCCGATAACAGACCTAAGCCGCGCCTCAACCTCCGTCATAAGCCGGGCCAGCGCGGCGCGCCCGGCCGCCGCGATGGCCGGCGGCGTTGTTGCTGCAAGCGGCGCCTGCCCGGTTTCGTCGGCCTGCAACAACACACGGACGGGCGAGGGATGCAGATCGAGCAACACCACGGCCAACCCGGCATGGCTGCTGCCGTTGGCAGGGACGGCGATCAGCGAGAGCAATTCGCCTTCCAGGGCCAGGTCGGCCTGGGCCCGGCTGCCCGGCGCCAGCACGGCGGAGAACATGCCGCTTGCAGCCAGCCAGCGGCGCAGCACGTCCTCGACCGCGTCGGCCGGCGGCACGCTCCATTCCTCGTAGAAATCCGTGTGTATGCTGGCATCGGACTCGACGATTTGCAGGCCGCGCTGCTCCAGCCCGGGTGCGGCGCGAAGGGTCCGCACCAGCAGGGCCTTGCCGCCGGGTCGTGGCGGCAGCGCGTCGGGCCGGCGTACGTCGAGCGGCCACTCCCGTTTTTCGAGGTAGGGCCGCGCCGGCAAGATGCTGCAGCCCGCCAGCGCCGCTGCGGGGGCCGCCAGGAGCAGCCGGCGCCTCACCGGTCGTTCCTGCGCGCGGGCGGGCCGCCGAGCACGACCTGCGCCGGGTCCCGCCGCAGTTCCTCGCTGGTCTGGCGCAGGGCGGCCACCGTGGTGCGGGCATCCCGCAGCAGCGGCACCAGCCCAGCTTCCAGGTCGGCCGAGCCGCTGTTGGCGCGCTGCGCGACCGCCTCCAGCGACGCGATCAGTTGCGGCAGCCGGGCGGTTGCCTGGGTCAGCCGCTCGGTCGCTGCGGTGGCGGAGCGCAGCAGTTCCTTGGTTTGCGGCCCCTGCGCCAGGCTGCGCGCGGCGCCGAGCGTCTGGCGCAGATCAGTCGTCAAGGCGGGCACATTCGCCGCGTTCACCGCCGTCTGCAGGTCGCGCAATGTCCCGTTCACTTGTGCCAGCAACTGGTGCACATCGCCGTCCTTCAACTGTCCGCGCAGATCGGTCACCAGCCCGAGCACGCCGTCGGCCAAGCCATTGATGTCCACCTGCTGGATCTTGTTGAGCAGAACGGTGGCGGCATCCTGCACTTGCGTCAGCGTGGACGGCATCGACGGGATGTACTCGTAGCGCGGCGTCCATGGCACCTCCAACGGCGGAAAGCGGTCGGCGTTGGCGAAGTCCAGTTCGACGTAGCTTTGGCCGGTCAACCCCTGCGGCGCGATGCGGGCGCGCAATCCCTGGCTGGAAATGCTGGAAGGGCTGGGCACTTCGCCGACCTTTGTCGAGTCGATCTCGAACCGCACGAAGACGGTGCGGAACGTCGCCCGGCGTATGCTATCGGGCTGGCCGCGGCCATACTCGGCGCTACTCAGGCCGATCTGCGTCACGGCGCCGATCGCGACGCCGCGGTATTTCACCGGCGCACCGAGATCGAGGCCCTGCACGCTGTCGCGGAAATAGGTCTCGTAGTTCTGCCCGTGGCGAATCTGGTTGCCGCTGAGGAACAGCAGCGCTGCCACGACCAGTACGATGCCGGCCAGCACCAGCCCGCCGACGCGCAGGTAGGTGCCGCGCATCAGGCAGGCTCCCGCTGGAAGAAGCCTCGCACCGCCGGCACGTCCGAGCGGCGGGCGAGATCGCGCGGGTCGCCCTGCGCGACGACTCCGCCCGCGGCGCGGTCCAGCATCAGGCAGCGATCGGCAATCGCCAGGATCGACGGCACCTCGTGCGTCACGACGACGAACGTGGCGCCCAGCAGGTCGCGCAGGCGCAGGATCAGCGTGTCCAGTTCGGCCGAGGTCACCGGGTCGAGCCCGGCGGAGGGTTCATCGAGGAACAGCAACGGCGGGTCCAGCGCCAAGGCGCGGGCGATGCCGGCGCGCTTCGTCATGCCGCCAGACAGCTCCGAAGGGCGCAGCGACGCCGCATCGGCCAGGCCCACCTGCGCGAGCTTGGACCGCGCGATGGCGGTGCAGGCGGCCAGCGGCAGCGGCGTCAGCGTTTGCAGCGGCAACATGACGTTCTCCAGCACGGTCAGCGAGCCGAACAACGCACCGGATTGGAACATCACGCCGATCTTGCCCCGGACGGCGTCCGTCTCACGGCCGACGTCATGACCCATGACACGGATGGTGCCTTCGGTCGGTTGCAGCAGGCCGACCGCCTGGCGCAGCAGGGTGGACTTGCCACTGCCGGAACCACCCAGGATGGCAAAGACCTCTCCCGTCGCGACGCTGAAACTGACATTGCGGAAGATCGTCCGGTCGCCGAAGCGCTGCGCCAGGCCGTCCGCCACCAGCGCTTCCGTCATACGCCAAGCCGGTAGAACACGATCGAAAAGAGGCCGTCCAGCACGATGGTGGCGACGATACCACTCACGACGGCCGCCGTCGCAGCTTGGCCGACCGCACGGGCGCCGTCGCCCGCGGCGAGGCCGGACCGGCAGCCCAGCCCGGCGACGACCGCGCCGAAGCACAGCGCCTTGAACAAGCCGCCCCAGAGATCGCGGTTGTGGATGGCCCGCAGCAATTGCGCCGAGATCGCTGCGGGGGAGAAGCCGAATGCGAGCATCACGGTCACCATGCCGCATAGCCCGGCCAATTCCAGAAACAATGTCAGCACCGGCATCACGAGCGCGGCAGCGACCAGGCGGGGCAGCACCAGCATCGTCATCGGGTTGATGCCCATGGTCTGCAACGCGGCGATTTCCTCGTTCACCTTCATGCTCGCGAGTTCTGCGGCGAAAGCGGACCCGGTGCGGCCGGCCAGAATCACCGCCGAGAGCAGCGGCCCCAATTCCCGCAGCAACGACAAGGCCACGAGGTTGACGATGAACAAATCCGCCCCGAAGCGGCGCAGCGGGATCGAGGATTGGAAAGCAAGGATCAGCCCCATCAGGTAGCCGAGCAGGAGGACGAGCGGAAGCGCTTGGCCGCCTGCCTGATCGATGAAGCGGAACAGGTCGGCGACACGGAACTGGCGCCGCTTGCCTGGCAGGGTGGCGGCCGCGACGATGCTCTCGCCGAGGAAGGCTGCTCCATCACCGGCCTTGCCCAGTGCAGTGCGGGCAAGGCCGGTGAATGTCCATGGTTGCGCGTGGGGGGCCGGTGCATCGGGCGCTGCGGTCACTTGCGCCATCAGCGCCTCCAGCTCGGGGCTGGCGCCGCGCAGCGTCGCCTGGCCATGCCTCGCCATTGCGGCGGCAAGCAGCGCAGCGCCCGCGGTCTGCACGCCCGTGAGGCCGCCGACCTCCAGCACCAGCGGGCGGCCTCGCGCGGCGCTGGCCGCCCTGAGCAGCCGTGGCCACAACTGCGCCGTCGCGTCCGTGCCGAGCCTGCCGTGCAGCGTGACGACACCCGGCGCCGAGACGATCGTCGCCCCTCCCGGTGCGGCGGCCCCAGTCAGTGCGTCAGCCAGGCGTCGAAGCGCTGGTTGAGTTTGTCGCCGTTGTCCCGCCAGAACTGCTCATCGATGGCGAGCGCGCTGGCGCTGTTCGCCGGCGCGGACGGTGACGCGGCCTGGGCATCGGCCGGCAGCAAGTCGTTCGCGCCTTTCACCGTCGGCCCGTAAGGGTAGGCCGTCGCGACACTGGCCTGACGCGCCGGGTCGGCGGCGAAGGCGAGTAGCTTGGCGGCGTCGGCGGCGTTCGGACTGCCCTTCATGATGACCCATGATAGCACGCTGGTCAGGCTACCCATCCATTGCAGGCCGAAATGCCGCTTCTCGGTCCGGTTCGCCTGGGTGATGGAGGCATTGTCGGCGCTTGTCATCAGGACCTCGCCTGAACCGAGCAGTTGCGCGGCGTGCGCGTCCGGCGAGTACCAGACAAGGTAGGGCTTGATCTGGTCCAACCGGCGGAACGCCCGGTCCACGCCGTCATCGGTGCGCAGGAGGCGGTAAACGTCGCCCGGCGCCACCCCGTCCGCCATCAGTGCGATCTCGAGATTGGTCCGGGCGGAGCGGCGCAAGCCGCGTTTGCCGGGGTATTTCGCCACGTCCCAAAAGTCGGACCAGGTGGGAACCTGCGGGAACTTGTCCCGATCCCAGGCCAGCAACAGGCTGCTGACCGCAGCGCCGGCGCCGCAATCGCCGGTCGTGTTCGGCAGATAGCGGTCACGCCCGCCGATGGTGGGCCAGTCCAGCTTTTCGAACAGGCCATCATCGCACCCGGGCAGCAGCTCGTCGGCGGACACCAGGACGAGGTCCCAGGTATTCGATCCACCCCCGATACGGCTTCTGAGGATGCCGAGCCCGCCGGGCCAGGTCACGGCTTCCAAGGGGGTTCCTGTGGCGGCGGTGTAAGGCTTGAAGACCGCCTCCTCCAGGGCCTGCTGGAGCCCGCCGCCCCGCCCCGCCACGGTCAGGTCGCGCGCGTGCGCCGCCGGCCCGGCGAGAACGGCACACATCCCGGCGGCCAGCAGACAACGAGGAGTTAACAAAAGCGGCTTGGTCCAGGGCAGGGTTGTGTCGCACGAGCCTAACGTCGCGCTTGCCCTCCTAGCAACCCAGCCCCGTCCGCTCCGGTAGCGAAATACGCCCGAGCAGGGGCAACCTCAACGGGAGGCGAGCGTTTTGCCGCCACTCGTAGTGATTGAACAGGAGTTCGCAACGATGGCCTACACCGCCGACGACGCCCAGGCCCAGATTTCCGCCCTGCGGAAGCAGGTCAACCAGTTGATGAGCGACCGCGTGTCGCCTGTGCTCTCGGATGCGGCGAGCCAGGCGCAGTATGCTGCCCGGCAAGCCAGCGACTACGCCCGTCAGGCGACCGACTATACACACCAGCAGGCCGACGTGGTCGCAGAGCAGGTGCGTGGCCGCCCGCTTATTGCCATCGCGCTGGCCGGGGCCGTGGGATATGTGCTCGGCCGTTTCGTTCGCTAGGCGATGCGCACCGTCGATTTAGGGCGTACTGCCGCCCAGGCTGAGCTGCTGATGATTCAGCGCATGGTCCGGCGGCAGGCCATGCGCGTGGTCTGGGGCGCGGTGGCGGCAGTGTTCGCGATCGGCGTGCTCATCATGCTTCACGTCATCGCCTACACGGCGTTGGCGATGGTCCTGCAGCCGCTGCTGGACGCGGCGGCCCTTTTGGGGTTCGATCTGCTCGTGATGATCGTCTTCGTGGTGTTCGCGGTCCGCGGCGCTCCGGACGCGATCGAGGCGGAGGCACGTGCGATCCGAGATCAAGCGCTGACTGAGATGCGGGAGAGCCTGGCGGTGTCAGCCCTTCTCGGCCCTCCCGGGCGGATTGCGATGCGCACCATCGGGCGCAAGAAGTTCTGGAGCATGACTGTCGGCGCACTCGGTCGCCGGCTCCTCTCCCGCAAGCGCGCTTGAGTTCCGAAACTGAGCCCACGGTGAACGCCCGGCGCGATGGTCGCGCCGGGCGTTTGCTATTGAACCGCCCGCGGGCGTTGAACGCGCTCGACATCGGCATGATCCGCGCCGTCGCTGCGGCACTCGACGCATGGCGTGACGATCCAGCCGTTCATGCCGTCGTCATCGAAGGCGCGGGAG
>CAZZVB010000243.1:0-5922 GCA_964657445.1 uncultured Burkholderiaceae bacterium
TGGAACGCGTTCGCCCAGGCGATGCGGGACAACGCCACCAGCACGGAGCAACTGTTTCAGCAGCGCGCAGGCTCCGCCGCGACGATGACGGCCGTGGACAACATGCACTCCTACGCAACGCTCGCGCGCGCCTATGCCGACGACACGGGCAAATTGTCGAACGCCTTCGATACGCTTTACGCGGCGCTATCGCCCGAGCAGAAGCAGGCCGCCGACACCCTGTTCCGTCAGCAGACCACCGCAGCCGCAAAGACTGCCCATCGCTAAAACCGGCTTGGCCGATACGGCGCCGGGTCGATCACTGGCGGCTTGCCGCTGACCAGATCGGCCACCATCCGGCCGGTGAGCGGGCCGGCCGCGAGCCCGATGTGACTGTGGCCGAAGGCGTGCACCACTCCGGCGCAGCCTGAGGCGAAACCGATGACCGGCAAGCCGTCAGCGATCGATGGGCGATGGCCCATCCACATGCTGAACCGGTCACCCGGCAGGTCCCGCGGCAGCGCCGGGTAGGTCTTGAGCGCAAAATCGCGCAGGACCTTGGCTCGCTGCCAGTTCGGTGCTGCATCCAAACCGGCTAACTCGACCTGCCCGGCGATCCGTAGCGCACCGGCCGTCACCGTATTCGCCATCTTGCCGTCGCTGGGCATGATGGGGTGGCGAGGCGTCGCTTCCGGCGCAGCGATGGCGATGTGATAGCCGCGTTCGGTCTCGAGCGGCACCTTATCGCCGGCCTGCGCCGCCAGCCCCGCCGACCGTGCGCCGGCGGCGATGACCGCCCGATCCGCCGGAATTTCGCCGCCGCTGGTCCGCACCGCCGCCAGCCGGCCCGCCTCGATCCGCAGGCCCGTCGCGTTGCCGCGCACCCGCTTCAAGCCAAGCGACTGCGCATAGGCTGCCAGCCCGGCGACGTAGGCGCCCGGATCGAGACAATGGGCGCCCTCCTCCACCAGCACGCCGAACGTGTAGCGACGGTCGAGCGAAGGTTCCTGCTGCCGCAACTCGTCGGCGCCCAATTCCAGCCAGCGGACGCCATTGTCACGGCGCAACCGCCAGGCGAACGCCTCCGCTTCGAAGTCCGCGCGCGACGGAAAGACGTAGAGCAGGCCTTGCCGCGCCACGAGGTGCGAAAGCCCCGCTTCCTCTGCCAGCGCGCGGTGCCGGTCGGGCGCGTCGGCGATGAGCGGCCGGAGCGCGCGGGCGGTTTCCTGCACCTTGGCCACCGTTGACCCGGAGCGCACGTAGCGGACCAGCCACGGCAGCAGGCGCGGCAGATATCGCCAGCGGATGGCGAGCGGCCCAAGCGGATCCACCAGATACCCCGGCACCTTGCGCCACGAACCCGGCATCGATGTCGGAACAACCGAGGCCGGGCTGAACCAGGCGCCATTGCCGAAACTCGCCTGGTGCTGTCCACCCGGCTCGTCGGGCTCGAGAAGCGTGACGTCGTGGCCGTCGCGCAGCAGTTCGATCGCGCAACAGACGCCGATGATGCCGCCGCCGATGACGACGGCATTCAGGCGGCTAGCGTTGGTCACTCCACCGGACGGACCATCGCGATGGGGAAATCCCCGTCGATCAGGTCCTTGGATTGCTCCACCAGCGTCTTGAAGTGCGGCTGCTGCATGTGCTGCTTCAGCGCGTCCCGGCTCGCATAATGCTCGATGAAGAAGAAGTGGCCCGGCTGCTTGATGTCCTCGTTCAGCACGTATGACATCACGCCGGCATCGCCCCGCGACGGGCCGACCGCGGCGTGGAGCACACGCCGCAACGCGTCCTCCTGCCCCGGCTTGGCCCTGCACTGCGCGACGACGAACAGCGGCTGCGTGTCAGACAAGGCTACGCTCCAGCGACCGCCCGGCGGGCCATCACGCCGATCAGGTGCGCGCGGTATTCGGCGCCGGCGTGGATGTCGCTGTTCAGGCCGTCGGCTGGGGTCTTGATGTCCTTGATCGCATCAGCCGACCAGTTGGCGGTCAGCGCCTGCTCCATCGCGGTGTGACGGAACACGCCGTCCTGCGCCGCACCGGTGATGGCCACGCGCACGCCCACCGGACCCTTGGCGACGAAAACGCCGACCATGGCATAGCGGGACGCCGGGTTGCGGAACTTCTCGTAGTTGCTCTTCTCCGGGATCGGGAACTCGATCGACGTGATCAGTTCGTCCGGCGCCAGGGCGGTCGTGAACATGCCCTGGAAATACTCGTCGATCGGAATACGGCGCTTGTCCGTGACGATCGTCGCCCCCAATGCCAGGGCAGCGGCCGGGTAGCAGGAGGACGGGTCGTTATTGGCCAGCGAGCCGCCCATCGTGCCGCGGTGGCGCACTTGGGTGTCGCCGATCCAGGACGCCATTTTGGCAAGGCCCGGGATGCGTGCCTGGATGTCCTTGTCGGCCATGATCTCACCATGCGTGGTCATCGCGCCGATGGTGATCTTGTCCGGCGATGCGGTGATCCCGGCGAGGCCGAGCTTGTGCAGGTCCACGATCATCGACGGCTTGTTCAGCCGCTGTTTCAGCACGGGGATGAACGTCTGGCCGCCGGCGAGCGCCTTGGCCTCCAACTCGCTGCCGAGGATCTTGACGGCATCGGCGACGGTGCCGGGCTTATGGTATTCGAAATCGTACATCGGTGGTCCCTTTACTCGGCCGCCATGCGCGGCGCGTTGGACTGGATGATCGCCCAAATCTTCTCCGGACTGGCCGGCATGTCCAGGTGTCGCACGCCATAATCACGCAGCGCGTCCACCACGGCGTTGATCACGGCCGGCGGGCTGCCGATCGCGCCCACTTCGCCGCAGCCTTTGACGCCCAGCGGGTTGTGCGTGCAGAGAGTCACTTCCGTCCCCACCGTCATGCGCGGGAAGTCGTGCGCGCGGGGCATGGTGTAATCCATGAAGGAGCCGGTGACCAACTGGCCTTCCTCGTCATACACCGCGTTCTCCAGCAACGCCTGGCCGATCCCCTGCATGACGCCGCCCTGGATCTGCCCCTCCACGATCATCGGGTTTACCACCCGGCCGACATCGTCGATCGCCGTGAAGTTCACCACGGCGACCGAGCCGACATCCGGATCGACCTCGACCTCGCAGATATGGCAGCCGCCCGGGAAGGTGAAATTCATCGGGTCATAAAACGCCGTCTCGTCCAGGCCCGGCTCCAGCTCCTCGATCGGGTAGTTGTGCGGCACGTAGGCGGCCATGGAGATTTCGGTCAGCGACTTGGACTTGTCGGTGCCGGCGACGGTAAAGCTGCCGTCCTTGAACTCGATATCCTCGACGCTCGCCTCCATCAGGAAGGCCGCGATCTTCTTGCCTTTGGCGATCACCTTATCCATCGCCTTGACCATTGCCGCGCCACCGACGGCGAGCGACCGGCTGCCGTAGGTGCCCATCCCGAATGGGATCTTGGACGTATCGCCGTGCACCACATCGACCATTCCCGAAGGCACGCCAAGCTGTTCGGACACGAGTTGAGCGAACGTCGTTTCGTGCCCCTGCCCGTGACTATGCGTGCCGGTGAACACGGTGACGCTGCCGGTCGGGTGCACGCGGATTTCCGCACACTCATACAGCCCTGCCCGCGCGCCGAGCTGGCCGACCAGCTTCGACGGAGCAATGCCGCAAGCCTCGACATAGGTGGACATGCCGATGCCGCGCAGCTTGCCGCGACGCGCCGCTTCGGCCCGGCGGGCCGGAAAGCCGGCCCAATCCGAGGCCTTGAGACATGCATCGAGCGTCTTGAGGTAGTCACCGCTGTCGTAGTTCAGCGCCACCGGCGTCTGATATGGGAAGGCGTCGGCGGCGATGAAGTTCTTACGGCGCAGCTCAACCCGGTCGATCCCCGTGTCATGCGCGATCACGTCCACCAGCCGTTCCAGCAGGTAGGTCGTCTCCGGCCGGCCCGCGCCGCGATAGGCGTCCACCGGGACGGTGTTGGTGAACACGGCCTTGACCTCGCCGTAGATCACCGGCGTGGAATAGACGCCGGCCAGCAGGGTCGCGGACAGGTAGGTCGGCACGGACGGCGCAAAGGTCGAAAGATAGGCGCCCATGTTGCAGAGCGTCTTGACCCGCAGCCCCAGGAACTTGCCGTCGGCAGCCACCGCCATCTCGGCGACGCTGACATGGTCGCGGCCGTGCGCGTCCGACACGAACGCTTCGGACCGGTCCGACGTCCACTTCACCGGCTGGGCCAGCTTGCCGGCGGCCCAGGTGACGATGGCTTCCTCGGCATAGTGGAAGATCTTGCTGCCGAAGCCGCCGCCGACATCGGGCGCCACGACACGCAGCTTATGCTCCGGCAGGTGCAGCACGAAGGCGCCCATCAGCAGCCGGATCACATGCGGATTTTGGCTGGTGGTGTGGAGCGTGTACTCGTCCGTTGTCGGGTCGAATTCGCCGACTGCGCACCGCGTCTCCATCGCGTTGGGGATCAGCCGGTTGTTGGTCAGCTCCAGCTTCACGACGTGGGCGGCTTGAGCGAAGGCGGCATCCACCGCGGCCTTGTCGCCGATATGCCAGTCGAAGCATTGGTTTCCGGGCGCGTCGTCGTGCACCGTGGCCGCGCCGGGCTTGATCGCGTCGAGCACGCTGGCGATGCCGGGCAAGTCCTCATACTCGATGTCGAGCTTTTCGGCTGCGTCACGGGCCTGCTGCTTGGTCTCCGCGATCACGACGGCGACCGGGTCACCGACGTGTCTCACCTTGCCGATGGCGAGCACGGGGTGCATCGGCTCCGCCATCGGGGAGCCGTCCTTGCTGTGGATCTGCCATCCGCACGGTACGCCGCCGATGCCATCCGCCTGCATGTCTGTGCCGGTGTAGACCGCCTTTACGCCGGGGGCGGACTTGGCAGCCGATGTGTCGATGCTCACGATTTTCGCATGCGGCCGGTCTGACCGGCGGATCACCGCGTACAGCTGTCCAGGCCGATTGATGTCGTCGGTGTAGCGGCCGCGGCCGGCCAGGAAGCGCCGGTCTTCACGCCGGCGAACAGATGCGCCAATCCCCTCGAAGCCCATGTTTCGTTTCCCTTTTGCCCGGTTTTCCACCGGATTCATCCTCTAGAAGCCGACTCCCTCCTCGGGAGCCGGAGAACCATCTACTCTGCGGCTTGCGCCATGGGGTGCATGATCTTCTGCGCGGCGTCGATCGCCTTGACGATGTTGTGGTAACCCGTGCACCGGCACAGATTGCCTTCGAGGCCGTGGCGGATTTCATCCTCCGTCATGCCTTGCGGATGCATCTTCACTAGATCGATGGCGCTCATCACCATTCCGGGCGTGCAGAAGCCGCACTGCAGAGCGTGATACTCACGAAACATCTCCTGCATCGGGTGCAACGTTCCGTCGGCGGCGGCTAGGCCTTCGATGGTTGTCACGTCCGTGCCGTCTGCTTGCAAGGCCAGCATCGTGCAGCTCTTTACGCTGTCGCCATCCACGTGCACGACGCAGGCGCCGCACTGGCTGGTGTCGCAGCCGACATGCGTGCCGGTCAGCCCCAGTTTCTCCCGCAGCAACTCGACCAGCAGCGTGCGGCCCTCGACTTCAACCGTGTGTGGCTTGCCGTTCACCGTCAGGCTGACCTGGGGCATGGCTTTTTCTCCCGAATTCGCGACTGTTGAACTAGAGTGTGGCGGCGAGGGCTAATCGGTCAAGAGTTGCTCCATGCGTCCGTAGGCCTTGGCCAACGCCAGCAGAAAGCGGCTTGTCTCGCCATCTGATTACGGGCTCTGAGCGCGTGCGCTGCAGCCGGCGGCCTAGCAGCCGCACGCTGATGGGGGTGATGCTACGCGGCGCGAATGCGGGCACCGGCCCAGGGTAACTCACCACCCCGGAGCCCGGTTTGCCGCGCGTGGCACCGCAACTTATTCTTCGGTGATCCATCACTTCCGCCCGGCGGAGGCCGCAGCCGACCAGGAGT
>CAZZVB010000244.1:0-5904 GCA_964657445.1 uncultured Burkholderiaceae bacterium
TCAGCGTCATGATGCCGTGCGCGCCCACGCTATAGAGTGCGGCTGTGGTGATGACCTGCCAGTCGGGCCGCGCCGCGGTCATCACGGCCGCGCCGGTGAACCAGGGCAGACCCTCATAGCAGGCGGCGCAGGCCAGGTTGCCCCACCAACCGTTCATCTTCAGCCGCAGCGGCGGCGCGCTGTAGGCCCAGGCCAGCGCCAGCCCCACGATGGCAGCGCCGAAGCCCCACGGCCCGAGCAGCGTCGCCACCAGCAGCGACAGGCCCGTCCAGCCGATCGCGATGTAGAGGCCCCAGCGCCCGGGGATCCGGCCGGACGGGATCGGCCGCCCCGGCTCGTTGATGGCGTCCACGTGCCGGTCGAACCAGTCGTTCGCCGCCTGGCTGGTGCCGCACACCATCGGTCCCGCCAGCAGGATTCCCGCGACCACCTGCACCCAGCGCGACCCACCCATGGGCCCGGCGGATACGATCCCGCACATGAACGCCCACATCGGTGCGAACCATGTGATCGGCTTCAGCAGTTCCAGGACGGGCGGAAACGGGCGGCGTGCGACGGCAGCGGTCATGGTGCTACGCGTCCGTCCCAGGCGTCAGGTCGCCCAGGCCGTAGCGGCGCAGCTTGACGTAGAGGCTCTGCCGGCTGAGCCCGAGCATCTCGGCCGCCGAGGCGCGGTTGTCATGCGTCAGTTCCAGCGCCGCCTCGATGCACAGCCGCTCGATCATGTCGGTCGATTCGCGGACCAGGTCCTTCAGCGCCACCCGGCCGATCAGCTCCGTCAGTTGCCCGACCGAGCGCGGCAGATCCCGCCCGGCCCGCGTATCCGGGGAGAGCCGGCGCCCGACATTGCGGATCGCGAAGCCGTAGCAGGGATGGCCGCCATTCATCACGGACACCGCCGAAACCTCGACCTCCGACATCGCGCCGAATTCGCCGCGCATCTTGGTGGCGAACAACCGCATCGACCCGGTTTGTTTCAGGTTGGTGATGATGACGTCGAGCGGCGTGCCCGGCTGGCCGAGCCACCGGTCCAGCGACTCGCCGAGCGCCAGTTCCTCGGTCGCGAGTTCCGCCATCTCCAAAAAGGCGGTGTTCGCGGTGACGATGACGCCGTCCTGCCCCGTGACGACGAACCCGTCCGGCGCATTCTCCACCACCTTCAGCAGCTTGGACTTGGCCTTCGGCAGCATCGCGGCGATCGCGCCGTCACTCACCCGCGTCACGCGGACCAGGAAGAACGAGGTGCTTTCCTGGCGGAACAGCGAGGCGGCGATCACCAGCTCGCCCTTGCCGCCGCCGAGATTGGCGCGAACCTCATCGGCACGGCCGGACACCCGCACGGTCGCGAGCAGCGCGTGGATGGAACTCGCGCCCTTTTCGTCGAATGACTCGGCCAGTCCGTGCCCAGCCAGTTGGCTGCCCGGGCTCTCGAACAGGCGCTCGGCCGCCGGGTTCGCTTCGACGATCTTGCCATTGGCGGCGTCCACCACCAGGACCGCTTCGGACGAGAGCTGGAACAGCACCCGGTAGCGCATCTCCCCGTATTGCAGGCGGGAATAGTCGCGCTCCATCGATTGCTGGGCATTCACCAGCCGCTGCTGCAAGGCCGAGACGGCGCGCAGGTCGCGGCCGAAACCCACGATCTGTCCGTCATGGCCGATTTGCACGGCCGAGTACATGACGGGAATGTCGGCGGGTGTGCCATCGATGGAGGGGTGGTTCACTTGCCGCCAGCGTGTGGGCGCGGAGCGCGCCGATTGCGCCAGCAGGGCGTCGATCTTGGCGCGGCTGTCCTCCCGCACCGTCTCGGACCAGCGGCGGCCGAGCCAGGCCTCGCCATTGCCGAGCGCTGCCGATAGGTCGTCACTCTGGAAAGCCACGTCCTTGACGATGCCATGCGCATCGATGATCACGGTGACATCCGCCGCCGCCGCGATGAGCATTCCAGCCGCTTCGGCGTCCAGGTTGCCGAATGCCTGGGCTGGGGTTTGGAACGGTTTCACGACAGAGAACAGCCTCCATTGCATTGTGCCAATCTCCCTGTCTGTTTTGCCGCTTTGTGTTTCAATCAGCCGCGGTTCGGTTTCAGACTTAACAAACGATTGGCCTGAGCCACCGCCTGCCGACCGTCAACCGCCGTCGTATCTGCCCCAACCATCGCTGCGAGCTCGGGATGGGCGCTGAACGAGGGACCGCCCACCATAATCCCGATATCGGGGTTCAAGGATGCCTTCCGGACCGCCCGGATCGCGGCGGCCAACGCATCCAGCGAGGCCGCGCAGCTCACCGAAAAGCCGATGACGGCAAACCATTCGCCGCGCACCCGGCCCAGCAGATCCGCCGGTGACTCCGGCACGCCGCTCCAGCCGCCCCAGCCGGCCCGCTGGAAGAACGACGCGACCATCGACATCCCAAAGGTATGCTGATCGCCGGGTCCGGGGACAATGAGGATGCGCCGGGCCTGAGTGGCGGCCTCCAACGGGGCGCTCATGACGGTGAGCATGCGCTGCAGGCGGCCCATGCCGACGGTCACCTGCAAGAAGTCTGCGGTGTCGTCTGCCCACATCGCGCCCAGCTCACGCGCAACCGGCGCCAGCAGTTCGAGGCAGAAGTCTTCCATGCCGAGGTCGAGACGGTTGGTGACGTCCGCCGGTTCGAATTCCGCCGCCAGAACGAGGGCGGTGAGTTCGCGGACCTGTTCCGCATGCAGCAGCTCTGGCGCCGCCGCCGCCGCGCCGCCGCGAGCGTTCGCCAATACGAGACGCGGCACGATCTCTGCCTCAATCGTGCCCGAGAGCAGCGCTTCCTTGCGGCGCGTGATCGCCGGCTTCGACTCGCCCGTCCGGAACGCGGCGCGCACCGACCGATAGAGCCCGGCCGTGACCCCATTTGTGCCCCGGTCCAAGTTCGACGGCAGTTGCAACGTTTGCGACATCGGGCCCCCTTGCCCAACCATAGGGCCAGAGGTGGCGGCAAAGTGTCAAGCTAGATTGACGTCCACTTCTGTTGACAGTCGGAAAATAAGCGCGTTACCGTCTGATCAACCAATGCGGGTGTCAGACGATGCTAAGCAGAATGATCGCGACGCTGGATTGCAGCCCTTGGGGCGCTTCCGCTGGACGCATTGTTAAGCTGGAGGGAGCACGAAGTGCGCACCTTCCGCTCTACACCCCTGAGGAGCGGCTTCGGCGCGACGCATCCCCCTGGACGCTGATCCAGGGCATCCTCGCCCCGGTCCAATTTCTGGTCTTCCTCGTCAGCCTCGGGCTGGTGGTGCACTACCTGGTCACCGGCAGCGGACTGGCAGCGGCCAACACCTCGATCATCGTCAAGACGCTGACGCTCTACACGATCATGATCACCGGTTCGATCTGGGAGAAGAAGGTTTTCGGCAAGTATCTGTTTGCCCGCGCTTTCTTTTGGGAAGACGCCTTCAGCATGCTGGTGCTGGCCCTGCACACCGCCTACCTCGCAGCGCTCTACACGGGCTGGCTCGACTCGCAGCACCTGATGCTGCTCGCCCTGTCCGCCTATGCATCCTACGTCGTCAACGCGATGCAATTCGTGATGAAGCTGCGCGCTGCCCGCAAGGAACAATCCCCCTTCTCCCGCAACAGCTTCGGTGCGGTGGCCTAGTCGTGGCGCCCGTCGCTTTCCAGGAGCGCGGCCAGCGTGAGGTGTTCTGCGGACTGACCGGGATCGTCTGGCTGCACCGCAAGATCCAGGATGCATTCTTCCTTGTGGTCGGCTCCCGCACCTGCGCCCACCTGCTGCAATCGGCCGCCGGCGTGATGATCTTCGCCGAACCCCGGTTCGCCACGGCGATCATCGACGAGCGGGACCTTGCCGGCCTTGCCGACGCCAATGAGGAGCTGGACCGCGTGGTGACCCGGCTTCTGGAGCGCCGGCCCGACATCAAGCTGCTGTTCCTGGTTGGCTCCTGCCCGTCCGAGGTCATCAAGCTGGACCTGTCACGCGCCGCCGCGCGGCTATCGCGCAAGGTTGGGCCTGCGGTTCGCGTGCTGAACTACTCCGGCAGCGGCATCGAGACGACGTTCACCCAGGGCGAGGACGCCTGCCTTGCGGCGCTGGTGCCGGAACTGCCGGTCAGCGACCAGGCAGCGCCGCTGCTGGTGGTCGGTGTGCTGGCCGATGTGGTGGAGGACCAGTTCGAGCGGCTGTTCTCCCGCATGGGCCTGGACGTGAAATTCTTCCCGCCGCGCCATGCGACGGATCTGCCGGCGATCGGCCCGAACACGCGCTACCTGCTCGCGCAGCCGTTCCTGGCCGATACGGCCAAGGCGCTCGAAGCCAAGGGTGCGACGCGAATCGCGGCCCCCTTCCCGCTCGGGGCCGAGGGCACCACGGGCTGGCTGCGCGCGGCGGCCGATGCGTTCGGCGTGGATGCGCAGAACTTCAATGACGTGACGCTGGTGCCGCGGGAGCGCGCCAAGCGTGCCCTGGCGCAATCCCGGCTACAGCTTGCCGGCAAGCGGATTTTCTTCTTCCCCGATTCGCAGCTGGAAGTTCCGCTCGCCCGTTTCGTGTCACGCGAGCTGGACATGGTCCTGACCGAAGTCGGCACGCCGTATTTGCACCGTCAGCACCTGGACCACGAGCTTGCGATGCTCGGCGACGATTTCGTCCTGAGCGAAGGCCAGCACGTGGAGCGTCAGCTCGACCGTTGCCGGGAGTCGGCGCCCGATTTGGTGGTGTGCGGCTTAGGCTTGGCCAATCCGCTGGAAGCGGAGGGCTTCACGACCAAGTGGTCCATCGAACTCCTGTTCACCCCGATCCAGGGTTACGAGCAGGCCGGCGATCTGGCGGAGCTGTTCGCCCGCCCCCTGGTCCGCCGCAACCGGTTGGCAGTCTAACCGATGCAGCTCACGCTCTGGACTTACGAGGGCCCGCCCCACATCGGCGCGATGCGCATCGCCACGGCAATGACCGGCACGCATTACGTGCTGCACGCCCCCCAGGGCGACACCTACGCCGACCTGCTGTTCACCATGATCGAGCGCCGCGACAAGCGCCCGCCGGTGACCTACACCACGTTCCAGGCGCGCGACCTCGGCAGCGACACCGCCGAGCTGTTCAAGACGGCGGCCCAGGAGGCGTTCGATCGCTTCGAACCGCAGCTGATGCTGGTCGGATCATCCTGCACGGCGGAATTGATCCAGGATGACCCCGGCGGCCTCGCCCGCGCGTTGCGTCTGCCCATTCCAGTGGTCGCGCTGGAGCTGCCTGCCTACCAGAAGAAGGAAAACTGGGGGGCGGCGGAGACTTTCTATCAGATTGTTCGTGCGCTGGCCGCAAAGCCCGCCGCCACCGTTGTGAAGACCCGCCCGTCCTGCAACATCCTCGGCCCGACCGCGCTCGGCTTCCGCCACCGGGACGACCTTATCGAGATTACGTCCTTGCTGGCCAAGCTGGGCGTGGACGTGAACGTCACGGCCCCGATGGGCGCCTCCCCTGCCGATATCGCCCGGCTCGGCGATGCCGACTTCAACGTCGTGCTCTACCCGGAGATCGCCGACCAGGCGGCGCGCTGGCTGCAGAAGACCTTCGGCCAGCCCTATACCAAGACGACGCCGATCGGTGTCGCAGCGACGCGCGCCTTCATCGAGGAAGTGTGCGGCTTCGCGGGCCTCGACGCCGCAACAGCGCTCGCTGGAACGCCGTCCCGCCTGCCGTGGTATTCGCATTCCGTCGACTCGAGCTATCTCACCGGCAAGCGGGTTTTCATCTTCGGCGACGCCAGCCACGCCATCGCCGCCGCCAAGGTCGCCGCGACCGAACTGGGTTTCACCGTCGTCGGCCTCGGCACCTACAGCCGCGAGTTCGCCCGCGAGGTGCGCGAGGCCGCCAAGCTTTACGGTATTGAGGCGCTGATCACCGATGACT
>CAZZVB010000245.1:0-5862 GCA_964657445.1 uncultured Burkholderiaceae bacterium
CGCACGTTGCTGATCCACGAATACCGGCGTGTCGTGCTGCAAGCGCCGAACTTGCCGGCCGACGTGCTGCCGGACGGCTGGCCCGGCGCAGAGGCGCGATCGCTGTGTGCCGCCGCCTATGCCGCCTTGCTGCCCGCGTCCGAACGCTGGCTCACCAGTCAGGAGTTGCCTGAAGCAGGACCGGAGTTGAAGCGGCGTTTCCGCCGTCAATGCCAGCCCCTGCGAAGCAATCCAGGGCCAAGCGCGCAGCATCGGCCGAGTGACCCTGGATCGCCGCGCTTCGCTCGCGATGACGGGGATGAGCGATGAATGCGTTACGGAAATATCGTTGACGGGCTGAAAACCGTGACGTATTATCCAGTCAACAAGATCGGGAGGCGCGTATGTACACGCAGGCGCTTAACACGGCCGATAAGGTCCGCACCGTCGAAGACCCTGCCCTGCTGGCCCGTTTCCAGGACCGCATCGACGCCGATGACCGGATAGAGGCGAATGATTGGATGCCGGCGGCGTATCGCCGGACGCTCACGCGCCAGATCAGCCAGCACGCGCATAGCGAAATTGTTGGGCAGTTGCCGGAAGGCAGATGGCTGACCCGTGCGCCGAGCCTGCGCCGCAAGGCCGCGTTGCTTGCCAAGGTGCAGGACGAGTGCGGCCACGGGCTGTATCTTTATGCCGCGGCCGAGACGCTGGGCACCAGCCGGGAGGCGCTGGTCGATGCGTTGCTGGAAGGCAAGGCGAAATACTCGTCGATCTTCAACTATCCGACGCTGACCTGGGCCGACATCGGCGCGATCGGCTGGCTGGTGGATGGGGCGGCGATCATGAACCAGATCCCGCTGTGCCGCTGCTCCTACGGGCCTTACGCGCGGGCGATGATCCGCGTTTGCAAGGAAGAGAGCTTCCACCAGCGCCAGGGCTACGAGATCATGCTGACGCTCTGCGCCGGGTCGGAGGATCAAAAGGCGATGGCGCAGGACGCGCTGAACCGCTGGTGGTGGCCGTGCCTGATGATGTTCGGCCCGCCGGACGCCGACAGCCAGCATTCCGACCAGAGCACCGCCTGGAAGATCAAGCGCTTCAGCAATGACGAGCTGCGCCAGAAATTCGTCGATGCCACCGTGCCGCAGGCGCACTATCTCGGCCTCACCATCCCCGACCCGGCCATGACGCAGGACGCGGACGGCCACTGGCATCACGGCCCGATCGATTGGGATGAGTTCCGCCAGGTGCTGGCCGGCAACGGCCCGTGCAACCGTGAACGCCTGGCCACACGCCGCCGCAGCCATGCCGAAGGCGAGTGGGTGCGCGAAGCCGCCGCCGCCTACGCTGCCAAGCGCGCCCAGCGCAAGGCCGCCTGACATGGCCACGCCCGATACAACGCTTTGGGAGGTCTTCATTCGCAGCCGCAACGGCTTGGCGCACAAGCACGTCGGCTCCCTGCACGCGGCCGACGCCACACTGGCGCTGCAAGCGGCCCGTGACGTTTACACCCGGCGCGGCGAAGGGCTGTCAGTCTGGGTCGTGCCGTCCTCAGCGATCACCGCGAGCGACCCGGCCGATAAGGGCATGATGTTCGAACCGGCGGAGAGCAAAATCTACCGGCACCCGACCTTCTATGACGTGCCAGACGACGTCGGCCATATGTAGAGATGACCGCCTCGATCCAAGTGCAGGAAACCCCACTGGTGCTGTATCTGCTGCGCCGTGCGGATGATGCGCTGGTGCTCGGCCATCGCCTATCCGAGTGGTGCGGACATGCGCCCTCGCTCGAAGAGGACATGGCGCTGGCCAATATTGGGCTGGATCTGCTGGGGCAGGCGCGGTCGCTTTATAGCTACGCGGGCGAGGTGGAAGCCGCCGGGCACGACGAGGACAACTTCGCTTACCTGCGCGACGCGCCGCAGTACCGCAACTTGCTGCTGCTGGAGCAGCCGAATGGCGACTTCGGCCAGACGATCGTGCGCCAGTTTTTCTACTCGGCCTTTGCCGACCCGTTCTGGCGGGCGATGATGGCGTCCTGCGATCCCACGCTCGCGGCCATCGCTGCGAAGAGCGAGAAGGAAAGCGCCTATCACCTGCGCCACAGCAGCGAGTGGATGATCCGCCTCGGCGACGGGACTGCGGAAAGCCACCGCCGGGTGCAGGAAGCGGTCGATGCATTGTGGCCCTACACGGGTGAGATGTTCGAACCGGAGGACACCGCGCTGGACGGCATTGCCACTGACCCGACCGCGTTGCGCGACGGCTGGCTGCGGACCGTCGGCGACATCCTGACGCAGGCGACTCTGGTAGCGCCGGTGGGAACCTGGATGCATCGCGGCGGTCGCACCGGGCGGCATAGCGAGCATTTGGGCCCGATGCTGGCGGAAATGCAGCATCTGCAGCGCAGCCACCCGGGGGCACGCTGGTGAGCTTGGTCGAACGCGCCCGCGAGGCGGCGTCCACCGTGGTCGATCCGGAAATACCGGTGCTGACCATTGCCGACCTCGGCGTGCTGCGCGACGTGCGGGCCGAGGGTGACAGCGTCGAGGTGACGATCACCCCCACCTATTCCGGTTGCCCGGCGATGAACATGATCGCGGTGGAGATCGAACTGGCGCTGGACCGCGCCGGCATTCCTGGCTCGCGCGTGAAGACGGTCTTGTCGCCGGCGTGGACAACGGATTGGCTTACGCAGGACGGCCGGCGCAAGCTGCTTGAATACGGCATAGCACCGCCCGTATCCGGCAGTGGACGGCGGGCGCTGTTCGGCGAGCAGGTGGTGGCGTGTCCGCGGTGCGGGTCATCTGGCACGCGGCAGTTGGCGGAGTTCGCGTCCACCTCGTGCAAGGCGCTTTGGCAGTGTCAGAACTGCCGTGAACCGTTTGATTATTTCAAATGCCATTGAGTGGGGCAGACAGCACCCCTCGCCCAACCTTCTCCCAGAGGGAGAGGGCTGCTCTCCCTCTCCCTGCGGGAGAGGGCCGGGGTGAGGGGCGAGCACGTTTTCACCCACTGGCGATAGCGGATGTAAGACGCGAAACCACGGACGCCGTCTCCATCGCTTTCAAGGTTCCACCCGAACTCGCCGCAGACTACAGCTTCGCGGCCGGCCAATACCTCACACTGCGGGCGGACGTGAACGGCGAGGATATCCGCCGCTCCTACTCGATCTGCTCCGGCCCCGATGACGGAGAGCTTCGCATCGCGGTGAAGCGGGTCGAGGGAGGCGCCTTTTCGACATGGGCCAACGAGACGCTCACGCCCGGCCACAGCGTGGACGTCATGACGCCGACCGGGCGGTTCGGCGTTCCCTACGCACCCGATGAGGCGCGGGTGCATGTGGGGTTTGCCGCCGGGTCGGGGATTACGCCGATCCTGTCGATCATCCGCGGCATCCTGGCGCGCGAGCCGCGCAGCCGGTTCTTCCTGTTCTACGGCAACCAGTCCGTCCGCGGCATGCTGTTCCGTGAGGCGCTGGAGGAATTGAAGGACCGCTATCTCGGCCGCTTCTCAGTCTTCCACGTGCTCAGCCAGGAGGAGCAGGATATCCCCATCCTGCACGGCCGCATCGACGCCGATCGCGTGCGGCTGCTTCTGCGCCACATCGTTCCGGCTGCCAGCGTGGACCACGCTTTCCTGTGCGGCCCTGCGGGCATGATCGACGCCGTGGAACCTGTCCTCGCCGAACTCGGGATCGCGCCGCACCGGATCCATATCGAGCGGTTCGTGTCCGGCGCTGGCGGCGTGCCCCGGCTGCGGGCCATCCCGGTGAATGCCCCTTCCCGTCACACGGCCAGCCTCATCGTGGACGGCAACCGCCGCGACGTTCCCGTGGCCGAGAGTGAAAGCGTGCTGGACGCTGCCTTGCGGGCGGGCATGGACCTGCCATTCGCCTGCAAGGGCGGCATGTGCAGCACCTGCCGCGCCCGCGTGATCGAGGGTGCGGTGACCATGACCGTCAACTACTCGCTGGAACCGTGGGAGACGCAGGCCGGTTTCGTGCTGACCTGTCAGGCGCATCCTACGACACCCACGGTGGTCATCGACTACGACGCGGTCTGACCGGTTGCCTTTGCTGCCGCGCGACGGTTCGATGAAGGATCGGAGTCGCACGGGGTTGGCACATGCGCGGGTTGATCGGTTGGCTGGCGCTGCTCGGGCTTGCCTGGCTGCTGAGCGAGAACCGGCGGCAAATCCCGTGGCGAGTGGTCGCGGGCGGGATCGTGCTCCAAGTGGCGCTGGCGGTGCTGATGATCGACGTGCCGCCGGCGCGCGGCGCGATCCTGCTGCTAAACGGGCTGGTGGACGCGCTGCAGCGGGCTACCGATGATGGCACGTCCTTCCTGTTCGGCTACCTTGGCGGCGCTCCCCTGCCCTTCGCCGAGATCCACCCCGGTTCCAGCCTGATCCTGGCGTTCAAGATCCTGCCGCTCGTGCTGGTGATCAGCGCGATCGGCTCGCTGCTGTTCCACTGGGGCGTGCTGCAGCGGATCACCGGGGCGTTCGCCTTCCTGTTGCGCCGTGCGATCGGCGTGGACGGCCCGCTGGCACTGGCTGCCGCGGTGCACATCTTCGTCGGCAATGTCGAGGCGCCGTTGCTGGTGCGCCCTTACCTGATCGGCATGCAGCGCGGCGAACTGTTCGCAGTGATGAGCGCGGGAATGGCGGGGATCGCCGGCACTGTGATGGTGATCTACGGCACGATCCTCGGCCCGGTCATCCCCAACGCGCTCGGCACCATCATCGTGGCGTCGGTGATCAGCACGCCCGCGGCGCTGGCAATCGCCGGGTTGATGGTGCCGTTCGCGCCGGCCAGCAACGCCGTGCCCGCCACGGTGGACCGCCCGCCTACGCTCAGCAGCCTGGATGCGATCATGCGCGGCACGGCGGATGGGGTCGGGCCGCTGGTCGGCATCACCACCACTTTGCTGGTGGCCGTGGCCCTGGTCAGCCTGGTGAACATCGCCCTTGCCCACCTGCCCGGCGCCCCGACGCTGGAGGGCCTGTTCGCCCTGCCCTTCCGTCCCGTGCTCTGGTTGATCGGCGTGCCTTGGGCCGAAACGGCGACAGCCGGAACGCTGATGGGTACGAAGACCGTCATCAACGAGTTCGTCAGCTACCTCCGCCTGGCGAGCATCCCGCCGGGAGATCTGTCGGAGCATTCGCGCATCATCATGACGTATGCCATGTGCGGCTTTGCCAATTTCGGCAGCGTCGGGATCATGGTCGGCGGCATGAGCGCGATGGTTCCCGAACGCCGGGCGGAGATCACGGTGCTCGGCCTGCGCTCCGTGGTGTCGGGAACGATCGCGACGCTGATGAGCGGGGCGCTTGCCGGGGTGCTTTACTGACCCGGCGCGCTGCCACCGTGAGCCGGGTCACACCGTTCCGTTTCAGGCATGAGGTCTAACGCGGTCATGCCCTCCATCCCGGACCGCTGACCTGCAAGAGGCTTCACGATGATCCGCATTGTCGTCACCGTCGCTATCGCAGCCCTGATCACGACGGTCGCCACCGCGCAGACGGTCACATCGACCGACCTCGGCTCCTTCGTGCGCCGCCCGGATGGGCGAGTGATCGGCAGCTTGAGGGCGGTGCAGGGCAATGACGCCATCGTTTGGGATGGCTTCGCAAAAACGGCGGGTAATCCGCCGGTCCCAGTGCCGGCGAAACGGATCACGTGGGTCCACGGCCTTATGCTGGGCGACGCGCCCGGGGAGATGGTGGCGTCGCGCTGAGGACGGTCGCCAGCGGCAACCCGAGTTTCTTCCGGCCTGATTTTTTAATCTGAAATCAAGCGAAGTTGTGGTGTGGTCAGGGCCGAAGCGCGGGAAAGATGAACCCGGGCAATCCCTGGTGCATCATGCGTATATTGGT
>CAZZVB010000246.1:0-5762 GCA_964657445.1 uncultured Burkholderiaceae bacterium
GACGATGATGAAGGTCAGGCAGAGGCAATCGTCAACTGCGTGAAATCCTGATACCAGCTTTGCGCCTGCACGAACCCCTGCACGTGCGGACTGAGCGCGCGTGGGTTCAGATCGTGCACCACGAACAGCCAAGGCGCGTCATCGACGATCAGCGCGTGCGCCTGGGTGATCAGTGCGTCGCGCGGGCCGGGGTCGAAGGTGTGGAACGCTTCCGACAGTAGGCGGTCCACCTCCGGGTTACGATAGCTGCTCCAGTTCGATCCGTTGGGCGG
The DNA here is from genome assembly GCA_964657445.1 of uncultured Burkholderiaceae bacterium. Classification (GTDB taxonomy): domain Bacteria; phylum Pseudomonadota; class Alphaproteobacteria; order Acetobacterales; family Acetobacteraceae; genus LMUY01. Next base: position 273 of record CAZZVB010000246.1, read on the forward strand.
CACGGCAGAGCCGTGGAAGTTGAGGAACAACTGCGTCGGGTCGGAGATCGGCAGACCGTGGTTGATGGCGTCGCGCACCGGGCCTTTCGGCGCATCGGCGGCGCTGCGCATAGCGGTGAGCACGCTATTCCAGTCTGCGACTTCGTACTCGACTTGCACGCCCAACTCGGCAAACCCCTGCTGCACGAACTCCGCCATCGGCCGCGGGACCATGTTGCCGCTGCCCGCGGTGGGTAACATGATCTTCAGGTGCAGCGGCTTGCCAGGGCCGTAGCCGGCCTCCGCCAGGAGCGCTTTCGCCTTTACCGGATCGTAGCTGTAATGCTCCTTCGGATCGCCGAAATACTTATAGCTGTCCGGCCATGGCCCACGTGCCGGGATAGCGGTGTTCGCCAGCAACTCGACCATGCCGTCACGGTCCACGCCGTAGTTCAGGGCTAGCCGAACCCGCTTGTCCTGCAACGGCGACTTGACCGTGTCGTTGGCGTGCCAGGCCCAGACATGCGGGTAGGGCTTCTTCACGATCTGGAAACCGGCGCCGCTCAGCGAGTTCAGCGAGTCGGGGGGCGGATACTCCACCCAGTCCACCTGGCCGGAGCGGAGTGCGGCGACGCGCGTGCTCGGGTCGGGGATCGGGCGTAGGATCATCCGATCGATCTTCGGCACGCGGCTGCGGTCCCAGTATTCGTCGTTGCGCGCCAGCTCGAACGAGACGCGCGGCGTGCGGCTGATCTGCTTGAACGGCCCGGTGCCGGAGGGCGCGTCCTGGAACGCCAGCCAATTGCCCATCTTGGCAAATTGCGTCGGGCTGACCATGAACACGCGCGACAGCAGATACGGCAGCATGCTGAAAGGCTCAGCCGTCCACAGCACGAAATGACTCTCGTCCAGCTTCTCGTAACGCATGACCTGGGACGTGTAGGTACGGTAGCTCAGCGCCTGCGCATGGTCGAAATGCGGTGCCTTCTCATTCAGGTGCCGGTCGAAGTTCCACAGGATGTCTTCGACCTTGAGCGTGCTGCCGTCGTGGAACTTCACACCCTGGCGCAGGGTGAAGATCCAGCGCCGGTGCTCGTCCGGATCGATGTGCCATTCCGTTGCCAGACCTGGCGTAAGATCGGCGAACGCGTCGGTTTTGGTGAAGTCCCAGTTCACCAGCGCGTCGTAGATGGTGTAGCCGGCGAAGCGCCCGCCCTCGCTGCCATTGTCCGGAATGCCGCCCGTAGTTGGCACGTCGGTGGTCGTCATACCGATCCGCAGTACCTTCAGGCCTTCCGCCCGCGCCGGAACGACGCCGGCCAGGGCAAGCCCGGCCAGAAGCTCCCGCCGACGTACGATCATGCCAATGGCCCAAAGGTCGGCGGCGGCACGCGCCGCATGGAGGCGCCTTCGTAGGAGGAGGCTATTTGCAGCAAGACGTCCTCCTTCCCGGGTTCGGCACGGAAAACCAGCGAGAAGGGAAGGCCGGGCGCCGGTATCGCCGTTGGCGTGTCCGATAGCGTGGGCACGTAGCGCGTGCGGTCGGCGCTGAGCGTGAACACCGGGTCATACACCGTGGTCACGTAGCCGGCCGGCACCAGCATCTCCGTCAGCCCGGCATTTGGCCCATACATGGACTCCGGCCGCAGATTGCCCGGCGTGCCTGGTTCCTGCGCGCCGCCGATCTTGCCGGGGGGCAGCGGCGTGTGCAGACGCACCAGCGCGTCGAGCTTGTTTTCCAGGATCACCATCATGTCCACCCGCCGCAGCAACTCGCGCAGCATAATGCGCTCGTTCACGCCCTGGCGGCCGTCGAGTGGATTGCGGGGATCGGTGACCTCCTCCCAGTTTTGGAACGCGGCGCGCTGGTCGTCGCCCCAGAACTTGGACCGTGCGTTAAGCGACGCCCAATCGGCCAAGGTTTCGGTGACGCCGAGCGCCTTCCAGTCCGCGGCCCTGCGCATGAGGTATTGCGACAGGTGGAAGCGGAACGTAGGCGCCAATTCCTGCTGCTGGATGGTTGCGATATCGAGGTTGGCGGGCGGCGGGATCGTGCCTTCGGCGATGCCGACCAGATAGTCCATCGGCGCCAGGTTTCCCGTGCCGAATACGCGGCCGGGCACGAACTCAGTGGGAGTGATCGCCGCCGCGAAGTCCTTGAACAGCGGCGTGCCGTCGGGCGCTAGGCGAAACAGGATGTCGGGCATGAAGACCGGCACCAGCTTGGCCAAGGCGCGGCGGAAGCTGGTGGTCATCTGCTCCAGCTCCGGGTCCGGGGTCCAGGCCGCATCGCTGGACTCCACCAGTGTCGCGCCCAGCTTGCCGCCGAGCACGGCCTTGATCTCCGCCGCCGCGGCCGTCGTGATCGGTTCGACCAGCTTGAGGCCGGGGTTCAGCATCGACTCCCGGATCACACCGATGCGCAGGCCCTTCAGCGATCCCGGCTCGCCGGACCGCACGTGCGACGCGTAGGGCGTCGGCAGCACCGTGGCGCGGGGCACGGTGGTGTAGGGATCGCGCGGGTCGTAATAGCCGTTCTCCGCGTCCTTCAACGCATCCAGGATCTTGGCCGCGTCACCGATCCTGCGCGCATGAATGCCGCTGCGGTCGCAGTAGATGTCGGCCCCGATCGCGCCCCCGTCGAACCCGAGCATCGCCTTGTGCGGCAGGATCAGCGCCACCGCGTTGTGGTTGGACGGGCCGCGGCAGGATGCGCGCGTCTCCTCGCCCAGGCTGGCCATGACCAGGTTGGTGCTGACCGATAGCGCCGAACCCGAACTGGAACCGAGCGAGGCGGAGCGGGTGGTGTCGTACGGGTTGGACGGATTGCCCGCCCAGGTGCTGCGCTGGTAGCCAAGCGTGGAGGGCAACACCTTGTCCGGCGCGTGCCGCCCGCCTGGGTCGCCGGCGCGGCCGTTATATTCGGTGTTCACCGCCTTGGCGAAGATGATCGCGCCTTTGCGCCGCAACTGGTCCACCAGGATGTGGTCGCGCGCCGGGGCGTCCATGTCGTATGCCGCGTCCCCGCCGCCGGTGGAGCGCATGTCCTTGGTGTCGAACGGGTCCTTGAACGAGAACACGACGCCGTACATCGGCATCGCCTTCAGGTCGGGATCGCGGCCGTATTGCTCGTCCAGCTCCGCCGCGCGTTCCAGCGCGTCGGGGTAGTGGCGGAACACCTCGCAGGCCGGTGGCGCACCGGGGGGCAGCGGCCCGGCGGAGGGATGCCGGTCGAACTCGCCGCGGCAGGTGACCGACCGTTCGCCGCGGATGTTCAGCGTGCCCAGCGCGTTCACCTGGCCGGCGTCGGGCATCCCCGCAATCATGCCGAATTGCTGCTGCACCGCCGGGTCGGAACAGGTCGGCTCCATGCGGCCGAATTCCAGCGGCGGGCCGGCGTATTGGTCCAGGTTGGGCAGGATGTCGGACGCGGGCAGGGTTCGCGTCGGGAATGTCAGCGGAGTGCCGCCCCGGATGACGCCGGGCGCTTGCGGCACGTCAGCGCCGTCCTCGGTGACCAGCATGCTAGCGACGCCGTTATAGGCCCGCACCCGTGCCAGATAATGCTCCACCACGGCGACGCAGGTTGTGCGGCCGTCCCGGATTGCTTGGTGCAGGCCGTCAATCGTTGCCTCTTCGAGTTGGAAGGGGGCGAATAATCCATCCATGGCCGTTGTCCTCGAAGCTGCGTTCGCTGGCTAAGCAAGGGGCAAGCCAACTCTGTCGCGGCTTCGTTCGATACCTAGGTAGTTTCCGAGGGTCCCCCGCCGCTCGTTCGCCTGCATAGCATGGCAGATGATACAGGATGACGATCCGGTCTTGCTGATCCGGGAAATGCTCGAGATCGGCTGGGACCTGCACCGGTTCACGTTACAGGGCAGGACGTTGACCGGGGCCGATGTCGCGCACGAGGATCTGCTCGACCGCATGGAAGACGATCTGGACCGGCTGGTGGCGCTGCTGGGCGATGCCAATGCTTCCCGTGCCTTGATGGCGCGCTGCCTGTGGGCGCACGGCTAAGCGCTGCTCATGGACGAACGTGACGGAAAGACCATGGATGGACGCAGCAGGGCCAATCTTGCTCAATGCCTGCGCTTCCTGATGCTCTGACCGGAGTTGGGCCTATGCCGACCGTCACCCGCCGTGCCGTGCTTGCGGGAGGTGCGGCCGCTGCCGTCGCCCCCGCTATCACCCGGGCCGCCGCGCAGACCACCCTGCGGTTCTCGCCGCAACAGGATCTGGTGGTGCTCGACCCTGTCGCGACCACCGCCTACATGAGCCGCAACCACGGCTATATGGTGTTCGACACGCTCTACGGCATGGATGCTCAATTCCAGCCGCAGCCGCAAATGGTCGAGGGCCATACGGTCGAGGCGGACGGCAAGCTCTGGACGCTCACGCTGCGGGACGGCCTGAGCTTTCATGACGGCAGCCGGGTGCTGGCCCGTGACTGCGTCGCCAGTATTCGCAGGTGGGCCAAGCGCGACCCGTTCGGCGCCAGCCTGATGGACGCGACCGACGAGCTGTCGGCGGCCGATGACCGCACCATCCGCTTCCGCCTGAAACAGCCGTTCCCGCTGCTTCCGATGGCGCTCGGCAAGGCCGGGGTCCCGGTTTGCGCCATGATGCCGGAGCGGCTGGCCAACACCGACCCGTTCAAGGCCGTCACCGAAATGACCGGCAGCGGCCCGTTCCGCTACGCCGCCGAGGAGCGTGTGCCGGGTTCGCTGAACGTCTATCGCAAGTTCGAGGGTTACGTGCCCCGGCCCGGCAATACCCCCACCGGCTGGACGGCGGGGCCGAAGGTCGTGCACTTCGACCGGGTCGAGTGGGCCTATATCCCTGACCCGGCGACGACGACCAACGCAACGCTCAACGGCGAGGCGGCCTGGCAGGAATACGCCTATGCCGACCAGTTGCCGATCCTGCGCCGGGGCAAGGCCGTCACGGTCGCAGTGAATGACAAGACTGGCTTCGTCAACATGATCCGTCTGAACGAACTGCAGCCGCCCTTCAACAACCCAGCGATTAGGCGTGCCCTATGGTCCGCCATCGATCAGGACTCCTTCATGCAGGCGGTCGTCGGCACCGAGGACACGTCGCTGATCCGCAACCCGCTTGGCTTCTTCGGCCCCGGCACCCCCATGGCCTCCGGCGCCGGGCTGGATGCGCTGACGTCCAAGCGCGACCCGGACCGCGCCAAGCAGGCGCTGAAGGATGCCGGTTATCGCGGCGAGACGGTGCTGCTGATGGTGCCGTCCACCTCGCCGGCGCTCGCCGCGATCGGAGAAGTCGCGGCCGATATGTTCAAGCGCTGCGGCATGACCGTGGAGGTCTACTCGGTCGAGTTCAACGCGATGCTGTCGCGCCGGGTCCGCAAGGATCCAGTCGCAGATGGCGGCTGGAGCGCCTACGTGACGAACTGGGTCGGGCTCGATTGGCTCAATCCGGCCGGCCACATCTCGCTGCGCGGCAACGGTGAGGCGGCGGCCCCGGGCTGGCCCACCTCCG
>CAZZVB010000247.1:0-5743 GCA_964657445.1 uncultured Burkholderiaceae bacterium
ATGGCACCGGCAACGGTTACCAGGCAATCATGTCTAAACCGTCCCGCTGAGCCAATTTGCCTACAACCACGGCCGGTTGGTGCTGAACGCGCAGGCGAGCACGATGGCCGCGCGCTTAGTCCGGGTAGCTTTTTCCTCTCCCGCTGAGGGAGGCGAGCTTTATGAGGGCAGAGCGTCGGTTGTTCGATAAACAACGCCAGACGTGAACGAAGGCCGAACGCTCACATCTGGTGATCGGGTGGGCTACACGGGCTCGGTCAGCGCTGGGACGGGGCATCCCATCGCTGGCGGATGACGTCCTTCATCGAGCGGAACAACCGCACGAGGTCGGGCACCATGCGTTCCATGGTCCGCATATCACCATCGAACTCTGGCCTCCTGAACGACCGCCAGACTTGCTCATAGCAACCGGTCAATCTGGCCACATCGGCCGCGATCGAAAGCAATGTCGATCCGACGCTTTGGCTGGTCGTTTTGCTCTCCCCCTCCATCATCGGCTCCAGCCCGTCGTATCTCTGGACGACGAGCGAGCCCAGCCACCGCCAGCCGCACACCTCCTCCTCGTCGAACAAGAAGACCTTGAAACGCTTGTCGAACTTGCACGCGACCCCGTTGGCTTTGAAGATCTCCTGAACCTGGGTAAGATCCATGCGCGGGCCCTCGACGTCGCGTTGTGTGGGATATCGAGCCGCGAACTCGATGCAGTCCCGCATGTACGAGGACTGCGCCAGTATGGCGACCAGGCGCTCGTGCGCCGCCGGGTCGAACGTGCCTGCCATTAGTAGATCCTCCCCTCGACGTCCCTGATCTTGATCTGCCATTTCCGGGCGGCGGCCAGGACGGCGTCCGGGACGGGCTTCGTTTGCACCGGCACCTCGAGCCAGAGTTGCCCGGTCAGCCGCGTGCCGCGCAAGGCTCGCGGCGTCGACGGCACGTTCGCGATGGTCAGCCCCGGACGGTAGTAGTTGTAGGCTTCGCGGAGCGCGGAGACCGCCGAGTCGGTCTCGATATCGGCGAGCTGGGTGAACTTCTGCGAGACCGGTCCCGATCCAAAGCTCGAATCATAGGGACCGAGCGCGTCGAGGATGCGGTAACCTTGGCCCGTCTCCTTCACGATGTAGAGCTGTCGGAATTCATACCGGGGCCCCTGAGTCCGCTCCCAGTGCTTTCCTTCGAGCATCTTTGCCCGCCAGGTATTGAGGGTGCGCGCTTGAGCACCGCCCGCGTATCGAGGGTCGGCCTCCAGAAGCCCCAGGACCCGGAACGCGCGGCCGAACGGCAGGCCGGTCGCTCGCTCGAGCCGCATGACGACGGGAGCGGCGGCGACGCTGGCCGCGCGGGCGGTGGCGGCAATCCGCGTCCGGGCGGCGCGGGTCTCGGTACCGAGGCTGCCGATCCTGGCGCCGCTCTCGGCCCCTGCGATCTCGAGGAGGCCCAGGATCTCCCGGCGCGCATCGGTGGCGGTGTTCGGGTCGAGCCATCCGGCGCGCGCGGCCCCCTCGGTCCCGGCCACCACGGAGGCGTCGATGCCGTAGTTGGCCAGGTCGATCAGCCATACGCCGAGATCGACCGGGGCCATGATGGTCCGGTTGACCGCGCCGAGCACGTCGTCGCGGTCCATGCCGAGCGCCTGGCGGGTCTCGGGGCCGATGCCCTGGCTGGGCACGGGACCCAGCTCGCGCCGGATCACGTCCGTGATCGCCTCGACGCGCGCCGGCGGCGGCCGGTAGGACGGGTCGATGTAGGCATAGCGGGACGTGCCGTCGGGCGCCGTCACGTCGATCGGCACGCTGCCATTGGCGGCAAGCGTGTAACCGTCGGGCAACCACCAATCCGGTGGCTGCTCGACCATGAACAGGCCGACATAGGTGTCGTCGCCGGGCGTGGGGGGACTCGCCACGACGTTCCGGCTCAGGCCGGAGCGAGAGAAGCGATGGCGTCGATGGAATAGGCGCGCGACATCGCCACAACCCGCTCGGCCCCGTTCCGGCTGACCTCGCGGTACACGGTCGAGCGTCCCAACCCGACTTGGCGCGCGGCCTCCGTGGGCGAGAGGCCGGCGGCGACGAGCTTGAGGGCGGCGGATATCCGGTCGGCGTCGAGCGGCCGGCGGCCGGGCCGCTTGCCGCGGGCGCGCGCGGCGGCGATGCCGTCCTTGGTGCGTTCGGCGATCAGCCGCCGCTCGAAATGCGCGATCGACCCGAACACGTGGAACACCAGCTCGCCGGCGGCCGACGACGTGTCGATCTTCTCCTCGAGGCTGAGCAGCGCGATGCCGCGCTCCTTCAGCAAGGTCACCGTCGCGAGCAGCTCGGCGAGCGAGCGGCCCAGCCGGTCGAGACGCACGACGGCGAGCGTGTCGCCCGCGCGGGCGTAGGCGAGCAGCTCGGTCAGCCCGGGACGGTCCATCGAGCGGCCGGAGCGCACGTCGGTGAACACGCGGAGCGCCCCGGCCTGCATCAGCCGCATAGACTGGCCGGCGACATCCTGGTCGCTTGTCGAGACGCGGGCGTAGCCGAGGATGCCTGGCATGGGTGTCTCCCAAACGGTCGTTCTCTGGACGGGCGTCGAGTAGCGACGCCAGGCAGCCCAAACCCGTCCACAGACTACGTCTCCCAAAGCCTCGTCGTCCATGATGAACATGGACGTTTATGGGACGGGAGAAACGCCTTGGCACGCCGACAACTGCTAACTGACGAGGAGCGCCTGGCGCTTCTCGGCATTCCCTCCGATGCCGACTCCCTCGCGCGGCTGTTCACCTTGTCCCGGGCCGACCAGGACCTCGTGGCCGAGCGCCGCGGTGACGCCAACTGCCTAGGCTGCGCGGTGCAGCTTGCCCTGCTGCGGCATCCTGGCACGGCGCTCGCCTATCTGGATCAGCCGCCCGACGCCCTCGTGACTTGGATGGCGGGCCAGCTCGATATCCCGGTAGCCGCCTTCGCCGAGTACGCCCGCCGGCCGCAAACCATGACCGACCACGCACGCCAGCTTGCTGCCGCTCTGGGCCTACGCACGCCAACCATGGCCGACTTGCCGCTGATGATCGAGGCCGCGGCAGAGGCGGCCCGCGGCACCGACCGCGGCCAGCCCATCGCTGCGGCGGTCGCCGCCGCCCTGCGTAACGCCCACATCATCCTGCCCGGCGCAGCCGTGATCGAGCGCATCGCCATTGCCGGCCGGGCACGTGCCCGCAAGCGGGCAGCCGACGCCCTGGTAGTCGGATTGTCCGCTGAACAGGTGACCAAGCTGGACGGCCTGCTCGTTGTTGACCCGTCGGTGGGAGTGACGCCCTTTGCCTGGCTCAAGGCCATGCCCATCGCGCCCAAGGCGGACCACATCCGCGAGCTGCTGGACCGCCTGCACCTGGTCCGAGGCATCGGCGTGCCGGCCGGAAACGCCAGCCGCGTCCACGAGGACCGGCTGCAGCAGTTCGTGCGCGAGGGCCATGCCTCCGACGCCCACCAGCTCGGGCGCTACTCCGAGCACCGGCGGCGCGCGATCCTGGCGGCCACCGTGCTCGATCTCGAAACCCGGCTGACGGATGCGGTGCTGGACATGGCCGACAAGCTGATCGGTGGCCTGTTCGCCAAGGCGCGCAACGCGGCCCGGCGCCGGTACGCCGCCAGCGCCGGCGACGTGGGGCGCTTGATGCGGCTGTTCCACGGCACCATCGAGGCGCTCGCCGCTGCGCAGGAGGGCGACATGGATGCCTTCGAGGCCGTGGACGACGCCGTGGGCTGGCCCAAGCTGCTGAGGGTGCGCGACGAGGTGCAGGAGCTGGCCAACCTTGCCGGCGAGGACCCGCTGGTGCGCGCCGCCGACCGCTGGAAGACGCTTCGCAAGTTCGCACCCGCCCTGATCGAAGCACTGCAGTTCCGGTCCGCCCGCGCCGGCGATCCAATGCTGGCCGCACTCAAGCTGCTGACGGACCTCAACGGGTCCGGCAAGCGCGACGTGCCGGCGGACGCGCCCATGCCGTTCCGCAAGGAGTGGCGCCGCCTGGTGATGGAGGAGGGCGGGCCGAACCGGCGCTTGTACGAGACCGCCGTCCTGGCGACCTTGCGCGACAAGCTGCGCTCGGGCGACGTCTGGGTCGAACACTCAGCCAGCTATCGCCGGTTCGACAGCTACCTGCTGCCGCAGGAGGCCGTCCCGGAGGTTGCGGCAGGGCTGAAGCTGCCCTCCACCGCCGACGAGTGGCTGGCAGGCCGGGCCAGCGAACTTGACCGGCGGCTGAAACGCTTCTCCCGCCGGCTCTTGCGGGGCGAGCTGGAAGGCGTCGAGTTGCGCAACGGTCGCCTGCACGTCACACCGATCAAGGCGACGGCCACCCCGGAGGCCCGGGCCTTTGCCGACGGGATCGAGGCGATGATGCCCCCGGCGCGCATCACCGAGCTGCTGCACGAGGTGAACCGGGTGACGGGCTTCGCGTCCGCCTTCATCAACCTGCGCACCGGCGAGCGCTGCGACGACGTGAACGCCCTTCTCGCCGCCATCCTGGCCGACGGCACCAACCTCGGCCTCGGCCGCATGGCCGCGGCCAGCCACGGCGTCACCCGCGACAAGCTGATCTGGACGGCGGACGCCTACATACGCCCGGATACCTACAAGGCGGCGCTGGCCCGGATCATCGGCGCCCACCACGCGCTGCCCATCGCGTCGGCCTGGGGTGACGGCACCACATCGTCTTCCGACCGGCAGTTCTTCCGCTCGGCCAAGCGCGGCGACGCCGCCGGCGAGGTGAACGCCCGCTACGGCCACGATCCCGGCCTGGGCTTCTACACCCACGTGTCCGACCAGCACGGGCCGTACAGCGTGCGCGTCATGTCGGCGACCAGCCACGAGGCACCCTATGTGCTGGACGGCCTGATGCACCACGGGACCGCTTTGCGGATCGGGATGCACTACACAGACACAGGCGGCGCCTCGGACCATGTGTTCATTCTCTGCGCCATGTTGGCCTTCCGGTTCTGCCCGCGGCTGCGCGATCTGCCCGACCGCAAGCTCGCCACCATCGAGCCGGCGACGGCCTACAAGGACCTGGCCCCGTTGATTGGGCGCCGGGTCAAGGCCGACGTCATCCGCGAACACTGGGGCGAAATCCTGCGCTTGGTCGCCTCCTTGCAGGCCGGAACCGTGCTGCCATCGGCCATGCTGAAGCGCCTGGCCGCCTACCAGCGCCAGAACCAGCTCGACTTGGCGTTGCAGGAGCTTGGGCGCGTCGAGCGCACCCTGTTCATGCTGGACTGGCTTGAGTCGCCCGACCTACGCCAGCGCTGCCAAGCGGGCCTGAACAAGAGCGAGCAGCGACACGCGCTGGCCCAGGTCATCTGCACGTTCAAGCAGGGCCGCATCGCCGATCGCGGCCACGAGGCGCAGCAGTTCCGGGCGTCGGGGCTGAACCTGGTAATCGCCGCGATCGTGTATTGGAATTCGACATACATGGCCGATGCTGTCCAGCACCTGCGCGACCAAGGAAAATCCGTGCCGGACGCACTGCTCGCCCATACGTCGCCGCTCACATGGGAGCATATCGGCTTCTCCGGCGACTTCCTCTGGGATCGCGCCGCCGCGACCGCCGATCGGCGCCGGCCGCTCAACCTGAGCCGGGGCAAGATGGCCGCATGATCGATGTTCTGGCCCCGTTCACCCTTAGCGTTGTCTACATGACAACCAACGCTATGCCCTCAGAGAGGCTGCCGTGTCGGGCGGAGAGCGAAGCATGTGTCTGTCTTCGGCTGCC
>CAZZVB010000248.1:0-2879 GCA_964657445.1 uncultured Burkholderiaceae bacterium
AACGCCAGCCCTGCAGCCGGCATGCCGGCTGCGGCGTGGACCGTGCCGCCAGGGGCGTGGAATACGTCCTGATGGCGCGGCCGGTGTTCCCGCACTTCGCTTTGCGTATGCGGGCTACGTCTGGTTCGCCGGACCAATCTTCTCAACTGCCATTCGACCGCCAAAACAGCCCGCGCCTTTGAACCGTTGCACCCAACCCACTTCCGTAGCGGAAGCGGGCGTTCATGGCTGCAATACGTGCGCCGCCGAGCAAGACCAGCTCGACGCGGCCAGCACATCGCCGGCGCCGCCGTACTGCGCCGCCTCCGGGTAGCGGCAGAGCGGCATGGTGCGCTGTACGCGCTGGTCGGGGGAGGAGCGGGCGGGCAGCGCATCGGGGGCCGCGCCGGACTCCACCCAATGCTCCAGCGCGGTGAGGGTATCGAACTGGTTGGGGCCGTCGCCGCCGCGGCAATGGTGCATGCCGGGCACCAGGAACAGCGCCGCGTTGGCCGCGTCGGCCGCCGAACGCGACCGCAGCGCATCCATGAACTCGATCGTGCGATAGGGCGAAATGCCGGGGTCGCTGAAGCCATGGTAGAGGATGATCTTGCGGCCGGCGTGCAGGAACGGCAGCAGCGCGTCCGGATCGCGCGTGTTGACGCCGTCATAGGCGCGGTCGAACGCGGCCAGTGCTGCGTCACCGACCACCCCGGTCTTCGGGTCCACGTCGAACCCGGCGAACGATGCGTCCTCGCCCTGGCCCATCCAGTAGGCGAGCACCTGGCTGCCGTAGCGCCAGGACGAGGGTGCTGCGTCCGGGTCGGCCGCCCAGGGTGCGGCGATGTGCGCCAGGTCCGGCGCGGTCTGGCCGATGCCCCAGAGCGACATGCCCGTAGCGCCGGACAGGTTGGACACCGGCAGGCCGGGATAGATCACGGCGCCGCGGGTATTGCGCACCGGCTGTAGATAGGTCGCCAGCGTCTGCACCTGCGCCGGGGAGAGGCATTCGGCCGTGTTGCCGCCGGTGCACAGCAGGGTTTCGGGCTTGAAGCCGCACATGCGCGGGTCCTGGATCAGACCGTCCTTCACCCCGTCGGCCGCGTCGCAGGATGCCGTCACGGCCTTGTCCACGACGGCGAGCAGCGGGGGCGAGATCCACGCGCCCGGCGTGGCGAGCAGGTATTTCTGCACCGAAAGCCGCGTGATGTTGGAGCGGTAATCCATCGCCGGGTCACCCGCGATGACGCCGTCGAAATCCTGCGGGAAACGCTCCGCCTCCATCATCGCCATGCGGCCCCCGGTGGAGCAGCCGTCGAAATAGGCGTGGGCGATGCCGGCGCCGTAATAGGCGGAGACGAGCTGCTTGGCCGTGCCCGTGACGTCATGCGTGGCGCGGAAGAAGAAATCCGCCACCTTCGCCGGGTCCCGCTGGCCTTGCGCGTCCATCACGAACTTCGCGTTGTAGGTGCCGCCGCTATGGCCGGTGTCGCTCACGATGGTGGCGTAGCCCTTGGCCAGCGCCGACGCTCGGTCCACCGGGTTGGCCGATGGAATGAGGTTGCCGGCATTGCCGCCGTTGCCCATGACCAGGAAGCGCTGCCCCCAGGCCTGCGGCAGATCGAGGTCGAACTGCGCCGACCCGTCCGGCGCGCCCTCGCCCGAGGTCACGATGGCGCCTTCGACCCGGCAGTAGGCCGGCGTGCCGGCCGTGGCGGCGACCGGGGCGGCGCTGGCGATCGTGACGCCGGGGATGGCGAGCGCCGACAGCGCCCCGGGCGTGCAGGTCGCGGCATGGGCGGGAATGGCGGCAAGCACGCCAAGCGCCAGGATCGCTCGCATGGTGGTCTCCTCCGGTCTTTGGCAGCAGTGTAGCAAAGTGCAACGCCGAAGGGAGAGGCTGCCATGACCGAAATCTTGCCCGAGCGCTTTCCGGCCATCGCCGAGGCGGCGATGACGAGCGAACAGCGGGAGGTCTGGGCCGACATCCTGTCAGGGCCGCGCAAAGGCGCCCGCGGGCCGTTCAAGGCGATGCTGCGCAGCCCCGGGTTGATGCGCCACGCGCACCCGCTGGGCGCCTATGTGCGGTTCGGCAGCAGCCTCCCGCCCCGTTTGAACGAGATGGCGATCCTGCTGACGGCGCGCCACTGGACGGCGCAGTTCGAGTGGTATGCACATTCCCAGCTTGCGCGCGAGGCGGGGCTGGCGGAGCCGATCATCGCGGCCATCCGGATCGGCCAGCGGCCGGCCGACATGCCGGCGGAGGAGGCGGCGGTGCACGATTTCGCCCACGCCATGCTCAGCACCGGCTCGGTGGAGGACGCGCTGTTCGAGGGGGTGAAGCAGCATTTCGGCGAACGCGGCGTGATCGATCTGGTGGGGACGATCGGGTATTACAGCCTGGTGTCCATGATGCTGAACGTGGACCGCACGCCCTTGCCCCCGGGCGAGACGCTGCCGCTGGCCTAGGCCGGTGTTCGGCTTAGCCTAAGACAATCCAATGCAACGACTTCGTTACTTAAAGCTGGCTTCAGCAACAAAACTGCCCTTTAACCGCCTCGTTGTGGTGACTTAGTTACTCATGCTTCAACCAGGGAGTTGGTTCGTGAAACACGTTGCGCTTTTCGCTGCTGCCCTCACCGTCGCCGCCGCGGGGATGACGTCCGCCCGTGCCATGCCGGTCCCCCAGGCCGCCCCGGCGGACGGCAACATCACGCTCGTTTCCGGCGGCTGCGGCCCGTACGGCCATCGCACGCCATACGGCAATTGCGTGGGGAACTACTACCGCCCGGTGTATCGCGTTTGCCCGCCCGGGTTTCACCTGGGACCCTACGGGCACGCCTGCTGGCGCAACTACTGACGCCACGCCGAGGCCCGGGCCCGGCAGCCCTCGGGTTGCC
>CAZZVB010000248.1:2889-5736 GCA_964657445.1 uncultured Burkholderiaceae bacterium
GGCCGGTTTGACTGGCGACGGGGATGACCTCAGGTCCTGCGCGGGGCGCAGTTTTCGGTTGACCCGGCGGCCGGGCCGCCGAAGCATGGCTGGGCAAGCGGCCCACGAGAAGGATCAGCCATGAATTACATGAGCAGCCCGCGCTACGACACACGCTTCCCATCGGTGCGCGACAGTGTCAGCGAGGCGGAGTGGCAGGCGCGGGTGGACCTCGCGGCGTGCTATCGCCTGGTCGATCATTACGGCATGACCGACCTGATCTATAACCACATCACCCTGCGGATCCCCGGCACCGACCACCTGCTGATCAATCTGTATGGCCTGCTGTATCGGGAGATCACGGCGTCCAGCCTGGTGAAGATCGATGTGGAGGGGCGCATCATCGCCTCGCCGGACACCGATTACGGGATCAACCAGGCCGGCTACGTAATCCACGGCGCGATCCACACGGCGCGGGCGGACGTGGCCGCCGTGATCCACACCCACACCCGGGCCGGCATGGCCGTGTCGGCGATGCGGTGCGGCCTGCTGCCGCTGAACCAGACTGCGATCCGCTTCTTCAACCGCATCGGCTATCATGGCTACGAAGGCCCGGCGATCGACCTGGCGGAGCGGGAGCGCCTGGTGCAGGACCTGGGGCCGCATGACGCGATGATCATGAAGTCCCATGGCTTGCTGACCTGCGGCGCCACGCTTCAGCAAGCGTTCAACACGATGTATCAGCTCGAGCTGTCATGCCGCGCCCAGGTGGACGCGATGGCGGCCCGCACCGAGCTTGAGATCCCGCCGGACGACATCCTCGAAGCAACCGCCAAGCTGTACGAACCCGGCGTCCGCCGCCCGTTCGGCGTGCTGGAGTGGCCCGCCATGATCCGCCTGCTGGAGGCAGAGAGCAAGGTTTCGCCTTACCCGCACTACGCGTCCTAGCGCCTCAAGTAGGGTTCGCCTAAGCCGCGTCGCCGTGTAGCTTGCCAGGACGAACAGGCATGGCTACTGTGCCGCGACCGCCTTTGCGAGGTCGATTTCGTTCAACTGGATCGGCTGCTGCTTCAACAGACCCTCGACATACGCCTTGATGGCGGCCTGCTGACGGGCCTGGCGCAGTGCGACGACGATCTGGTCGTGGACATCGGCAACCGGGGCGGGGGCGGGCGGCCGGGCGCCTGACAGCTTGATCACGTGCCAGCCTGCGGGGCTGCGAACCGGGTCGGACACCGCGCCGTCGGGCAGCGCCATCACGGTTTCCTTGACGCCCGGCACCAGTTGGTCTTCCCGCACCCAGCCGACCAAGCCCTGCGGGGATTTCTTCGCCAATTCGTTGAAGTCCGCCTTCGGCTTCACCGCCTGGGCGCGCAGGTCGATCGCGCGCCGGTGCGCTTCCTCATCGGCGTCGCGTGACGCACCTTGCGCCACCGGCACGAATAGCTGCGCCAGGTTGTATTGCTTCGGCAGCAGGAAGCGTTGCTTGTTGGCGTCGTATGTCGCCATGACGTCGCCCTCGGTCGGGAAGCCGGGTTCCACCGGCGCCTGTGCGGCCAGGAAGCTCTGAACCAGAACCGCGTCGCGCGCGTCGTTCATGCGTTGCACGACGTCCGGCCGCTGGTCGAAGCCCTTGGCCCGCGCGTCGGCGGCCAGCCCGGCCTGCAACAGCCGGTCCCGCACGAAGTTGGCGAGCGCGGCCGGGTTGGACATCAGCTGGGCCCGCAGCGCCGGGTCGGCCCGGGACACGGCGTCCCGCACGTCAGCCGCCGTCAGGCTAACCGGGCCGCGCTGTGCAATCACACCCGCCTGTGGCGCCGCCGGCGGGTCGGTGGCGGCGGCTATCAACACGGCGGCGGCCAGCAGCAAAGCGTGGCAGCCCGCCGTGAAGCGGTATTGAGTGCAGTTCAGCATAGGCGCCTCCCGATCCAACCGTTGTCTATCTGGATCGTCCGGACGGCGAAAGCCGCGGTTGCTGGACGCTTGGGCGTGTGTGTGGCGCGGGTCACGCCGGTACGGGGACGGCCGCTCTAGGCTGAGACGTCTGAAATCCCGATTCCCAGGACAGGTTTTAGACTGATGTTGTTGCCGCGCCACACTCGATGCAGTAAACGTTCGCTTAAAGAAATAGGAGCAATGACGTGAAGCCATACTTCGTCATCGCCGCAGCGTTGATCGTATTGCCATTCGCCGCGAGCGCACAGTCCGGCTGGAGTCCCAGCTCGGACGATCTCGTGAACATGCTGAAGCCGAAGGCCAGTGGGCCGACCCGTGGCATCCGCGCGCTCGGCGCCCTGCCGGCAGAGCCAGCTGCCACGCCCGTGGCGGCCCACGCGGCGCCTGCCCCGGCCGTGCGGGACCATGCCGCGCGCCCACAGGCCGCGGCGGAACCAGCGGCCGATCTGGCGTCCGTTCCGCTGCACGTCGAATTCCCGAGCGGGTCCGACAAGCTGACGCCGGGTGCGATGAAGACGCTGGATGAGTTGGGCAAGGCGTTGTCCAACCCGGCGCTCGCCAGCTACCGCTTCCGCATCGAGGGCCATACCGACGCGGTCGGCACCCCCGAGACGAACGAAGCGCTGTCGGCGCGGCGGGCCGCGGCCGTCGCCAGCTACATCGAGAGCCGTTACGGCATCGACCAGGCGCGCATCACCACTGCCGGCATGGGCTACAGCCAGATGCTGGTACCCACCGCCGTCGGCGTCGCGGAGCCCCGGAACCGCCGCGTCCAGATCGTCAACGTCGGCAGCTAGAGCTTTTTGTTGAGGCGAGCATCTTTACCCGATCAGATAGCAAGATGATCGGATGATGCTCTAGTCGCGAGGGAAAGCCCGCTCCTCGTGGCGTCTGCGGAAAGCGGATCGCAGG
>CAZZVB010000249.1:0-5716 GCA_964657445.1 uncultured Burkholderiaceae bacterium
CATCCGCCCGCCGAACGCGCCGAACGACATGCCGCCGCCGAGGTATTTGCCAAGCGTGGTCATGTCCGGCGTCAGCCCGAGCATGCCCTGCTGCCCCGACACGGAGGTGCGGGACGTCATCACCTCGTCGAAAATCAGCAGAACGCCGGCGGCTTCGGTGGCCCGGCGAAGCGCCGAGAGGAACTCCGGATCGCCAGGGATGCAGCCGCCGGAGCCCTGCATCGGCTCTACCAGGACGGCGGCCAGTTCGGCGCTGTGGGCCTCGATCGCGGCGACCGCAGCGTCGGTATCGTTGTAGTCGCACAGGATGAAGTCGTGCGGAACGTTCGCCGGCGAGGCGCCGTGTACGAAGGTCAGTCCACCGCCGTGATACCCGCCGTCGAACACCAGCACGCGCTTGCGGCCGGTGAACGCCTTGGCGGCTGAAATCGCCAGAAGATTGGCCTCTGTGCCGGAGTTGGTGAACCGTAGCCGATCGATCGACGGAAACCGGTCGCAGATCAGCTTCGCCAGTTGCGGCTCATAGAGGTTGTGCGCGCCGAGGTTCAGCCCCTTGCCCAGCGCCTCCGTGATGGCGGCGCGGATCAGCGGATCGGAATGGCCGTACAACCCGGCGGTGTATTCGCCCAGTAGATCGAGGTAGCGATGTCCGTCCGCATCCCAAAGCGAACTGCCCTCACCCCGCGCCATCGCCAGCGGAAACGGGTCGTAGAACAGCACGGATCGTGTGTTGCCGCCGGGCATGACCGCTTCGGCCTGGCTATACACCGCGGCGCTGGCGGGATTGCGGGCGACATAGGCGGCACGCGCCTCGTCCAGCGCCGCTTGCACCCCATCCATCCGGCCGACAAGTCCGTCCATGATCTGCTCCCTCGTTGCCAGCGTGGGGCGATAGGCCGCCCCTGTCCAGGCCGAACTAACAAGGCGGCAGCGTCATGAAACCCAGCGGGTCCACCGCCCGACTGTCCACCAGCACGCCAAAGAACACGTGCGTGCCGTAGGTGACGCCGGTGCGCGCCACGTGGCCCAGCGGTTCGCCCGCCGCGACGCTGCGCTTACCCTCGGCGATCGCGGGAACGAGGTTGCCGAGATGGGCATACATCGTGCGCAGGCCCCCGGCGTGCTGCAGATGCACGGTGACGCCGCCGAGGCCCTGGCGCTTGATCGCGATGACCGTGCCGGCTGCGGCGGCATGCACCAGCGCGCCCGCGGGGGCCGGCAGATCGATCCCGTTATGGAAGCCGGCCGGGGCATGCGGCCCGACGGCGTGGCGCATCCCGAACGGGGACGACACGCAGGCGGGCATGACGGGTGGCTGCAGCACTGGCTGGGCGGCAGCAATGCATGGCGCAAGCACAAGGATCATCAGGGCGCGCATCGCCCCCGCTCTAGCAGTTCCGGCCGGCGGCCAGATAGCCTAGCGTTCCCGCCATGCTGCGTTTCCTGCTTCGCCGGCTGGTGCTGGCAGTCCTGGTCTGCCTGACGGTGCTGGTGGTGGCGTTCGCGCTCACCCGGCTGTCGGGCGACGTGGCGGTCGCCATCGCCGGCCCGCAGGCCACCCGGCAGGACGTGGAGGCGATCCGCCACGCCAATGGGCTGGACCGTCCGCTGCCCGAGCAGTTCCTGCGCTGGGCCGGCGCGGCCGCAACCGGCGACTTTGGACGCTCCTTCCTGTATCGCGCGCCGGTCGGCTCGCTGATCCGGCAGCGCATGCCGGTGACGCTGACCCTGGGCTTCGCCGGGCTGGCGATCGCCCTGGCCGTGTCGCTGCCGCTCGGCATCGCGGCAGCAATGGTCGAGGGCACACTGCTGGACCGCGCGCTGACGACGGTGGCGCTGCTGGGCCAGGCGGTCCCGTCCTTTTGGCTCGGGCTGCTGCTGATCATCTGGTTCGGGCTCGACCTGGGCTGGCTGCCGATCAACGGGCTGGACGACTGGACCGGCTACATCCTGCCGGCTGTGACGCTCGCCTTTTCCGCCATCCCCGCGATGATCCGGCTGACTCGCAGCGGCATGGTCGACGCATTGCGGGCCGACTACATCCGCACTGCGCGGGCCAAGGGGCTGAGCCGGATCAGCATCGTCGGCAAGCACGCGCTGCGGAACGCCGCCATGCCGCTGGTCGCCATCGCCGCGGTGCAGCTCGGTTTCATGCTGGGCGGCTCGATCGTGGTGGAAGCGGTGTTCAACCTGCCCGGCATGGGCTACCTGGCGTGGGAGAGCATCAGCAAGAACGACTTCCCCGTCGTGCAGGCCGTGGTGCTGATCCTGGCTGTGATCTACGTCGCGCTGACGCTGGCCGCCGACATGCTGAACGCGGTGTTGGACCCGCGGCTGAGGGCAAGCTGAGTTTGCGCCTGACCGCGCCCATTGGCGCCTGCATCCTCATGTTCACCATCCTCGCCGCCGCCTTCGGTCCCGGCCTCGTGCCGCATGACGCCTACACGCAGGATCTCGCCCAGCGCCTGATTCCGCCCGCGTGGATGGACGGCGGATCAGCCGCGCATCTGCTCGGCACCGACCAATTGGGGCGGGACTATCTGGCGCGGCTGGTGACAGGCGCGCGCATCTCGCTGCTGATCGGCGCCGTCACCGTGATCGTGTCCGGCGCGATCGGCATCTCGCTGGGCATGGCCGGCGGCTATTTCGGTGGGATCACCGACGAGATCGTCATGTTCGCCATCACGACCCGGCTGGCCATCCCCATCATCCTGGTGGCGCTGACTGCGGTGGCATTGGTCGGAAGCTCCCTCACCATCGTCGTGCTGACCCTGGGGCTGCTGCTGTGGGACCGCTTCGCCGTCGTCGCCCGCACCACCACGATGCAGATCCGCACGCTGGACTACGTCATGGCCGCACGCGCCGCAGGCGCCTCCCTGCCGCACATCCTGCTGCGCGAGGTGCTGCCCAATATTGCGCCCGCGCTGATCATCGTCGCTACGCTCGAGGCGGCGCTCGCGATCCTGCTTGAGGCTGTGCTGTCATTCCTGGGGCTCGGCGTGCCGCCGCCGCTGCCGTCCTGGGGCCTGATGATCGCGGAAGGGCGAGACTACATGTTCTTTTCGCCCTGGGTGATCACCATACCCGGGCTGGCGCTGTTCACCCTGGTGCTCGGCATCAACCTGCTGGGCGACGGGCTGCGCCGGCGGTGAGCGTGCTCCAGGTTGAGGGGCTGCGCGTCGCCTTCGCAGCGGCCGAGCCGGTGCGCGGCGTGTCGCTGGCGGTGGAGCGCGGCCAGACGCATTGCGTGGTCGGCGAGTCCGGCAGCGGCAAGTCGATGACCGCGCTGGCGGTGATGGGTCTGCTGCCGCGGGGCGCGCGCATGTCGGGCAACTTGCGGTTCGCCGGCCAGCCGATGCCGTCCGGCCGCGGACTGGCCCGGCTGCGCGGCGACCGCATGGCGATGATCTTTCAGGAGCCGATGACCAGCCTGAACCCGGCCTACACCATCGGCAGCCAGCTCACCGAGGCCTGGCGCCGCCACCGGCCCGGCGGCCAAAGCGCGGCGGTGGATCGCGCCGCGGAGTTGCTCGGGCGCGTCGGGATCGCCGCACCCGGCGACCGGATGGGGCAGTTTCCGCACCAGCTTTCGGGCGGGCTGCGGCAGCGCGTGATGATCGCCATGGCCTTGATGTGCGGCCCCGAACTGCTGATCGCGGACGAGCCGACCACGGCGCTGGACGTCACGGTGCAGGCGCAGATCCTGCGGCTGCTCGCGGGGCTGCAACGCGAGTTGGGGCTGGCGGTGCTGCTGATCACGCATGACCTCGGCATCGTGGCGCGCGTGGCGGACCAGGTGTCGGTGATGTACGCCGGGTCGATCGTGGAAACTGCGCCGGTCGCCGCCTTGTTCGCCCGGCCGGCGCATCCCTACACCCGCGGCCTTCTGGCCAGCGTGCCTGACCCGGCGCGCACCCGGCCCGGCGCGCCGCTCGGCAGCATCCCGGGCCTGGTGCCCCGGCTGGCGCACGGCTACCGCGGCTGCGCGTTCCGCGACCGCTGCGAGCATGCGATGCCGGCGTGCGCGAACGACGTGCCGGTGCGGCTCGCTGGGCCCGGCCACAGCTACGCCTGCCTGCTGGACCCGCCATGATCGCCATCGAAGCGC
The DNA here is from genome assembly GCA_964657445.1 of uncultured Burkholderiaceae bacterium. Classification (GTDB taxonomy): domain Bacteria; phylum Pseudomonadota; class Alphaproteobacteria; order Acetobacterales; family Acetobacteraceae; genus LMUY01. The sequence continues at coordinate 4,109 of CAZZVB010000249.1, forward strand.
GCGACCTGTCTCTCGCCTATCGCACCCGCGGCCGCCGCCTGGTCGCGGTGGACGGCGTGTCGCTGACGGTACCGGAAGGCGAGGTGCTGGGCATCGTCGGCGAGTCCGGCTGCGGCAAGTCCAGCCTGGCGCGGCTGATGATGGGCTTGGTGGCGCCCGACGCCGGCGAAGTGCGCCTGTTCGGCACGCCGATCGGCCGGCTTGACCGGCGGGAGCGTGCGCGCCTGGTGCAGCCAGTGTTCCAGGACCCGATGTCCTCGCTCAATCCGCGGCGCCGGGTGCGCGACATCGTCGCCCTGCCGCTGCAGGTGCAGGGTGAAGCCGGCCAGCGGACCAAGGTGATGGACATGCTGGCCCGGGTCGGGCTGGCGCCCGAGATCGCCGAGCGGTTTCCGGCGGAGTTGTCGGGTGGCCAGCGGCAACGCGTCGCGATTGCCCGAGCGCTGGTGCTGCGGCCACGCATCATGATTTGCGACGAGCCGACCAGCGCGCTCGACGTGTCGGTGCAGGCGCAAATCCTGAACCTGCTGGCGGAGCTGCGGCGGGACCTGGCGCTGACCCTCGTGTTCATCAGCCACAACCTGGCGGTGGTGCAGCACATCGCAGACACGGTGGCGGTGATGTATCTCGGCCGGGTGGTCGAGCGTGCGCCGGCGGACCGGCTGTTCGCGGAGGCGGAGCACCCCTACACGCGCGCCCTGCTGGCGTCGGTGCTGACGGCCGAACCGGGGCTGGGCCTGCCCGATGTCGGGCTGGGCGATGCGATCCCGGACCCCTCGGCGATCCCGCCGGGCTGCCGGTTCCATCCGCGTTGCCCGGTGGCCTTACCCGGACGGTGCGACAATGAAACGCCCCTGGCGAAGGATCGCCAGGGGCGCATGGCAGAGTGCTTACTGGTGGCTGATTAGTCCCTCCGCACACGCGCAGCGTATGCGGGCGTTACCATTCAGCTCGGCAGCATCACCGTGTCGATGACCTGGATCACGCCGTTGGACTGATAGACGTTGGCGATGGTGATGTGGGCGACGTTGCCCTTCTCGTCGGTCAGCGTGATGCCGTGGCCGGCCATCTTGGCGATGAGCGACTCGCCTGCAACGGTCTTCAGCGTGGCCTGGCCATGGCCCATCTTGATCATCTTCATCAGCTCGGCGGTGCTGATCCGGCCCGGCACGACGTGATAGGTCAGGATCTTGGTCAGAGTGGGCTTGTTCTCGGGCTTCAGCAGCGTGTCCACGGTGCCGGCCGGAAGAGCCGCAAACGCCTCGTTGGTGGGGGCGAATACGGTGAACGGGCCCGGGCCCTTCAGCGTGTCCACCAGGCCCGCGGCCTTCACGGCGGCGACCAGCGTGGTGTGGTCCTTGGAGTTGACGGCATTGTCCACGATGTCCTTCGACGGATACATCGCGGCGCCGCCGACCATCGGGTCGGTCAGTGCGAAAGCCGGAAGCGAGGCGGCGGCGAAACCAACCGCAAGCGCAGCGGCACGCATGTTCATACGCATAATGAGAGTCCTCGGGGTTCGAGTTGGCCGTGACGAGACGAGCGCCGCCAATCCGTTCACGCCGAAGGCTAAGGTCGCACCTTCACACGCACAGACAAGCCAGCATC
>CAZZVB010000250.1:0-5664 GCA_964657445.1 uncultured Burkholderiaceae bacterium
GCGACGTAGTCCGCCTCGGACGGAATGCCCGGGGCGTCAGCACCAACCAGCCCCTCCATCGTCACCGGCAGCCGCCATGGGATGCAATTATAGGCAAGGTCGGCCAGCGGATGCCCGATCGTGGACAGCTCCCAATCCAGCACCGCGACGACCCGCGGTTCCGTGGGGTGGAAGATCAGGTTGCCCAGCCGGAAATCGCCATGCGCGATGGCTGTCTCGTCCTCGGCCGGCGTGTGGGCCGGCAGCCATGCCATCAGCCGGTCCATCTCCGGAAGCTCTCCGGTATCGGCGGCGACGTACTGCTTGCTCCAGCGGTCGATCTGCCGGGCGACGTAGGCTTGCGGCCGGCCGAACCCGGTCAGCCCGGCGGCTTGCCAATCCACCCCATGCAGCGCGGCCATGACGCGGTTCATGTCGTCATACATCGCCGCCCGGTCCGCGGCCGGCACACCTTGCAGCGTCCGGTCCGGGAAGACCCGGCCAGGCACGTTGTCCATCACGTAGAACATCGTGCCGATCACGCTGTCATCCCGGCATAGCAGCCGCATCGGCGCCACCGGCACGGCCGACCCGGCCAGGGCCGACTGCACGGTGTATTCCCGGTCCACCGCATGCGCCGACGGCAACAGCGTGCCCGGCGGCTTCTTCCGCAACACGTATTCAGCACCCGGCGTATGCAGGTGGAACGTCGGGTTGGATTGGCCGCCCTGGAACTGCCGCACCGTGAGCGGTCCGGCGAAACCCGGCAGATGCTCCTTAAGATAGTCCGTCAGCCTGCCTTCATCGAAGCGGTGATTGGCCAGCGGCTCGACAAGGATGGCAGCCCCGGGACCGATCACTCCAGCGCCGCCCCGCCGATCGTCACGCCGCCGTCGATCACGAACACCTGCCCGGTCGTGAAGCTGCCGGCCGGGCTGGCGAGGAAGATCGCCGCCCCCGCAATCTCGTCGGGTTCGCCGATCCGCGGCAGCGGGCTGTCCTTCACCCGCTTCTTCAGCACCGCCGGGTCTTCCCACAGCGCCCGCGCGAAGTCGGTTTTCACCAGGCCGGGCGCGATGCAGTTGGCGCGGATGTTCTTCGCGCCCCACTCGACGGCGAGATTCCGCACGATTGCGGTGTCGGCGGCCTTGCTGATCCCGTAGGCGCCCAAGGTCGGCGTGCCGCGGATGCCCGCGATCGAGCTGATCACGATGATCGCGCCGCCGCCACGCTCGGCCATCTGCGGCAGCACCATGTTGCACAGCCAGAAGTTGGACCGGACGTTGGACCCCATGATCCGGTCGAACGCCTCATCCGGGCAGTTGATCGACGGCCCGAAATACGGGTTCACCGCCGCATTGCAGACCAGGATGTCGATCCCGCCCCAATGCGCGATCGTGTCGTCCGCCAGCTTCTGCAGCTGGTCCTTGTGCCCGATATTGGCCGGCAAAACGAGCGCCTCGCCGCCCTTCTCGCGAATGCCCGCTGCAACCTCCTCGCAGGCATCCGCCTTCCGGCTGGAGATCACCACCTTGGCGCCGTGCTCGGCCATCCGCTCGGCGATGGCGCGGCCGATCCCCTTGGAGCTGCCGGTGATGAGCGCGACCTTCCCCGTCAGGTCGAACAGGCTGCTCATCTATTCGGCCGCCATGTTCGGGCGGGCCGGCTTGTACTTCGCCAGTTCCATGCGGCCGAGCTGGTAGCGGTGCACCTCGTCGGGCCCGTCCACCAGCCGCATCGTCCGCGCGCCCGCATACATCTTGCCCAGGCCGAAATCGCTCGACACGCCGGCCGCGCCGAACATCTGGACCGCCCAGTCCAGCACCTGGCAGGCCATGTTGGGGATCGAGACCTTGATCTCCGCGATCTCCCGCCGGGCCGCCTTGTTGCCGACCGTGTCCATCTTCCACGCCGCGTGGAACACCAGCAGGCGGCACTGGTCGATCATGATGCGGCTGTTGGCGATCCGCTCCATGGTGACGCCCTGGTCCGCCAGCGGCTTGCCGAACGGGTGCCGCTCCAGGGAGCGTTTGCACATCATCTCCAGCGCGCGTTCCGCCAGGCCGATGGTGCGCATGCAGTGATGGATCCGTCCCGGCCCAAGCCGCCCTTGCGCGATCTCGAAGCCGCGGCCCTCGCCCAGCAGGATGTTGGTGGCGGGCACGCGGACGTTGTCGAACACGATCTCGGCATGGCCATGCGGGGCGTCGTCGAAGCCGAACACCGGCAGCATGCGCTGGATTTGCATGCCCGGCGTGCCACGCGGCACCAGGATCATCGATTGCTGGCGATGCTTGTCCATGTTCGCCGGGTCGGACTTGCCCATGACGATGAAGATCGCGCAGCGCGGGTCGCCGGCGCCGGACGACCACCACTTCCGGCCGTTGATGACGTATTCGTCGCCATCCCGCTCGATCCGCGTCTCGATGTTGGTGGCGTCGGACGACGCGACCGCCGGCTCCGTCATCGAGAAGGCGGACCGGATGCGCCCCTCCAGCAGCGGCGTCAGCCACTCGCGCTTCTGCTCCTCCGTGCCATACAGCTCCAGCGTTTCCATGTTGCCGGTGTCGGGGGCGGAGCAGTTGAACACCTCGCTCGCCCACTGCACGCGGCCCATGATCTCGGACAGCGGCGCGTATTCCAGGTTGGTCAGGCCGTAGCCGCGCTTGCTGTGCGCGAGGAAGAGGTTCCACAAGCCCTCGGCCTTCGCCTTCTCCTTCAGCTCCTCGACGATCGGCACCGGTTGCCACCGGTCGGGCGCACCGCCGAGCTGGTCGCTGTAGGTGGCTTCGTTGGGATAGACGTGCTCCTCCATGAAGGCGGTCAGGCGAGTGCGCAGGTCCTGCACCTTGTCTGAGAACTCGAATTCCATCTTTGCGTCTCCCCGTCGGCCGTCCTGTCGCCGTTGTGTGTTGCGCGCGACATCACGCGACCGTCTTTGCGCGATACGGCCATGAACAACGTGGTTCTGCAAGCGACCGGCGCAAACCCTTTCGGAGGGAGCGGCGTTGAACCTGCACCATCCATCGCCGGTGGCCGGGCACAGGAGACTGCGTGACACACCTTCTGCCCGAATGGCTCAGCTTGGACGGGCACAACCCGGCGATCCAGGGCGTCCTGATCCTGCTGGGCACCTTCGTGCTGGAAGATGCAGCGACCATCCTGGCCGCAATGGACGTGCAGGTGGGCCAAGTGTCGCTGACCATCGCGCTCGTCTCACTCTATCTCGGGATCGTCCTCGGTGACCTCGGGCTCTATGGCCTGGGCAAACTCGCGGTCATGACGCCGGTCGCACGGCGCTGGGCGCCTCCGGACCGCTTCGGCCACAGCCGCGACTGGCTGCACAACCACGTCTTCACCGTGGTGTTCGTCAGCCGCTTCCTGCCCGGCGCACGGCTGCCGACCTACACGGCCTGCGGCTATTTCGGCGCGAACCTCACTCGCTTTGCCATGGCCGCCATCGTCGCGACGCTGATCTGGACCACGCTGCTGTTCGGCGTGTCGCTGCACCTGGGCCGGTTCATGGCGGAGCATCTGGGCGCCTGGCGCTGGGCCGGCATGGCTGGCTTCGCCCTCACGGTGATCCTCGCCGGGCGGATCGCGGCGCGGCTCAAACAGTCCGTGCAGACATGAATTCGACTGCGCTCAGCCGCGCGCGGTCCAGCAGAACGTCCGGCGGCGAGCGCATCGTCTCCCCGTTCGAGTTCTGGCCGGGCTGGCTGTTCTACGCCCCCGTCGTGTTGCAATGGATCTGGTATGGCCTGCGCTACGGCGACTTCAGCTTGCCGACCGCCGCCAACCCCACCATCGAGACGGGCGGCCTTTGCGGCGAGAGCAAATCCGCCATCCTCGGCCTGGGCGGGCCCGAAGCCCAGGCGTGGATAGCCCCATACGCGACGTTCACCGCCGGGGTGGACGATCCGGCAGCGCTGGCGGAGCGGTGCGGCTTCGGCTGGCCGATCGTCGTCAAACCCGACATCGGCTGCAACGGCACGGGCGTCCGCCTTCCCGCCAACCCCGCCGCCCTGGAAGCGGCCGTCGCCGAGTTTCCGAAAGGCGTCCTGTTGCTGCTGCAGCGCTACGTCCCGGAACCCGGCGAGGCAGGGCTGTTCTACATTCGCTACCCGGGAGAACCCGCGGGCCGCCTGACGTCGCTGACCATCAAGGAGCAGCCGTTTGTCACCGGCGACGGCCGATCGACCCTAGAGGCGCTCATCCGGGCCGATCGCCGGGCCGGACTCGTTCCGCATCTCTATCTGCACCGGTTGGCGGCCAGGCTGAACACCGTGCCGACGGCGGGCGAAACCGTGCCGCTGGTGTTCACCGGCAACCACTGCAAAGGCGCGGTGTTCCATAACGGGGCCGACACGATCACCCCGGCGCTCACACGGCAGGTCGATGCGATCGCACAGGCCATTCCCGGCTTCCATTTCGGCCGCATCGACGTCCGCTACGCCAGCGAAGCCCAGTTGCGGCTGGGCCAGGGTTTCACCGTGATCGAGATCAACGGCGCCGGGTCCGAGGCGACCCACATCTGGGACGCGAACTGCACGCTGTCGCAGGCCTACGCGGCGCAGTTCTTTCATTACCGTGCGGCATGGGAGATAGGCCGGATCAACCGGCGTTTGGGCCATCGGCCGAGCGGGTTGCGAACTATGTATCGGCAGTGGCGGCTGCAACAGCGGCTGATGGCCTCCTATCCGACAAACGACTGAAGGTATTCGATGCAACACACCGATCTTTTCGAACCTGTCACCCTGGGCGGTGAGCTGAGCTTGCCCAATCGCATCGTCATGGCGCCGCTGACCCGCAGCCGGGCCGGCAAGGGCGACGTGCAGGGCACGATGAACGCGGAATACTACGCGCAACGGGCCAGCGCGGGCCTGATCGTCTGCGAGGCGACCAACATCTCGCAGCAGGGCAAAGGCTACGCTTACACGCCGGGCATCTACACCGAGGAGCAGGTGGCGGGCTGGCGCATCGTGACGGATGCCGTGCACAAGGCAGGCGGCCGGATCTTCTGCCAGCTCTGGCATGTCGGCCGCATCAGCCATCCATCCTTGCAGCCGGGCGGCGGCTTGCCCGTTTCGGCCTCCGCCGTGCAGGCGTCCGGGCAGGCGTTCACCGAGTCGGGCTTCCAGCCCTTCGTCCTGCCCCGGGCGCTCGAAACGTCGGAAATCCTTGGCCTCATCCAGGATTACCGGCACGCGACCGAGTGCGCCAAGCGCGCCGGGTTCGATGGCGTCGAGATCCATGCCGCCAATGGCTATTTGCTGGAGCAATTCCTGCGCACGCACACCAATCACCGCACCGACCAGTATGGCGGCAGCGCCGAAAACCGCGTGCGGCTGACGCTGGAAGTGGCCGAAGCCGTGGTGGACGCCTGGGGCAGCAGCAGCCGCGTCGGCATCCGCCTTTCGCCCGTCAGCCCCGCCAACGACATGGCCGGGTTTGAGGACGCGCAGGAGGTTTACGGCCTGGTGGTGGCCGGGATCGAGCGCCTGAAGCTGTGCTACATGCACGTCATCGAGGGCGCGACGCAGGGGCCACGTGACAGCTCACCCTTCGACTACGTCAAGCTGAAAGCGATGTTCAGCGGTCTCTACATGGCCAATAACGGCTATGACCTGAAGCTGGCCGAGGAAGTCCGCCAGCAACTGCGGGCCGACCTGATCGCATTCGGCC
>CAZZVB010000251.1:0-5637 GCA_964657445.1 uncultured Burkholderiaceae bacterium
GGCCTGAGGCGCGTAGCCCGGCTGCTGGTAGGCCTGCGGGGCATAACCTGGCTGTTGCAGGCTCGGGTCGTAGGAGACCGGACCCGGCGCGGGGGCGCCGACACAGCCAGCTAGGCCTAACAGGGTCGCCAAGGCTGCCGGCCAGATGACGGCGCGCGCATTGTAACGCATCTGAAGAACTCCCATTGGTTGGACGACAAAGCGCCAAAGGCAATGAAGTTCATCCGAGCCAGGCGGCTAGGCCACGACCCCTCGGCCGCAGGCGGTCCACACGCAATCGCTGGCGCTTGTCGGTCAGCGCGGCGCGGGCGGCGAACGCCGTGATCACCGCCGCCATGCCGGAACCGCCAGCGAGCAGGAACATGAGCAGGATCTGATACTTGACGGCTTCCAGCGGATCCATTCCCGCCAGGATCTGCCCGGTCATGATCCCCGGCAAGGTGACGATGCCGGCGGCGGACATCGTGTTGACGATCGGCAGCAAACCGCGGCGGATCGCGGTGCGCACCAGCGGCCCGCTGGCGGCGGCAAAGGTTTCGCCCAAAGCGAGCCTGGCTTCGATGGCCCGCGCGTCCGCAGCCATCCCGTCCAGCACCATATCCAGCACGAGGCTGGCCGTGGTCATCGCGTTGCCGAGCACGATCCCCGCCAGCGGCACGGCGTAGCGCGGGTCATACCAGGGCTCGGGCCGGATCGCGGTCGCGAGCGCCAACAGGGACGTGAGCGCCGTGGCGGTGCCAACGGCAAGGCCGCCGATCGCCAGGTTTGCCAGGCCGGGCAGCCGCCGCTGCGGACGGGTGGCGACCTCCCGCGCTGCCGCCAGCACCATCAGGACGATCAGCAGCAAGGTGACTGCCGGGCTGCGCAGTGCGAACACCGTCCGCAGCACCTCGCCCACCAGCAACAGTTGCACGACCATCCGCGTGGCGGCGATCGCCAGTTGCCGGTGCAGCCCCAAACGCAGCCCGAACGACAGGATGCCGTCGAACACGACGAGGGCGGCCGATAACACGAGGTCTTGCGGCGTCAGCAGGATGGCGTTCATGCCGCCAGCATTCGCCCGCCCTCGATCCGGGCCTGCCGCGTGCCGAGACGGAGCGCCTGTGCCGGGTTGTGGGTCACCAGCACCATCGCGGCGCCGTCTGCCATTGCGCCGCGCAGCACCGCCTCCGCCAGATCGGTGCTTTCCGCATCGAGCGCGCCGGTCGGCTCGTCGAGCAGCAGCACCGGCGGCCGGCCGGCCAGCGCGCGCGCCAAGGCAAGCCGCTGCCGCTCGCCGGTCGAACACCGCGCGACCGGGCGGCGCAGGATGTCCGCCGGCAACCCGAGGCGGGTGAGCAGATTGCTCGGATCGGCGGAAAAATGCTCGCCAACGCCGTCGTGCCACCAGCCGGGTTCGGCCGCCACGTAACCGACCCGGCGGCGCCAGTCAGGGGCCGTCATCCCCGACCGGGGCACGCCGTCGAGCCAGGCTTCGCCCTCATGCTCGTCGAGGTCCGCGAGCATGCGGAGGAACAGGCTCTTGCCCGCGCCGGACGGGCCGGTGATGGCGAGGCAGTGTCCGGCTGGAAGGTCAAGGTCGAACGGACCGGCGAACGCGCTGCGCAATCCGGCCGCGCGCAGCCGGACCGGCGTCACCCGGCGAGTTGCGCCAGCAGCCGGGCGTGGCTGCGCAGGCCGTGGTGGAAGCAGCGCCACTCGAACTTCTCGTTCGGGCTGTGCACCTGGTCGTCGGCCAGGCCGAAGCCCATCAGCAGCGAGTCGACGCCGAGCAGGCGGCGCATGCTCTCCACGACGGGAATGGAGCCGCCGCTGCCCATCAGCACGGCCGGGCGGCCGTATTCGTCGGCCAGCGCGGTGCGGGCGGCCTGCACCCATCGGCTGTCGGTCGGGATCTCGATGCCCGGCGCCATGCCGAACGTCTCGAAGGTGACGCGGGCGTCGTTCGGCGTGCGTTCGGCGACGAAGCGCTTGAACGCCGCCAGCACGGCCGCCGGGTCCTGGCCGGGGACGAGGCGGAACGACACCTTGGCCGAGGCCTGGGCGGCGATGACCGTCTTGGCGCCCGGGCCGCTATACCCGCCCCAGATGCCGTTGATGTCGGCGGTCGGGCGCGCCCACATGCGCTCCAGCGGTGCGCGCCCGTGTTCGCCGACGGGCACGGACAGGCCGATGCCGCCGAGGAAGTCCGCCTCGCTGAAGCCAAGCGACTGCCATTCCGCCATCTGTTCCGGCGCGGTCTCTGACACGCCGTCGTAGAAACCCGGAAGCCGGATGCGCCCTTCGGCATCGTGCAGATCGCCAAGAATACGCGTCAGCGCGTTGATCGGGTTGAGCGCGGAGCCGCCGAACAGCCCGGAATGCAGATCGCGCTCCGCTGCATGCAGGGTGAGTTCGACATACACCAGGCCGCGCAGGCGGGTAGTGACGGCAGGCGTGTCGATGTCCCACATGCCGGTGTCGCTGATGATGGCGATGTCGGCGCCGAGCTTGGCCTTGTGCTCGGACAGGAAGGGTTCGAGGTTGACGCTGCCGACCTCCTCCTCGCCTTCGATGAGTACCGTGACCGGGCAAGGCGGCCCGCCGGCCGCTTCATGCCAGCCGCGCAAGGCGGACAGCCACATCATCACCTGGCCCTTGTCGTCCACGGCGCCGCGGGCGGTGACGCGCTCGCCATGCGGTCCTTGGCTGACGGCCGGGTCAAACGGCGGGCTGGTCCACAGTTCCAGCGGTTCCGCCGGCTGCACGTCGTAATGCCCATAGTAAAGCAGGCGCGGCCCAGGGCCGGTGCCGGTGTGATGCGCCAGCACGACGGGATGGCCGGCAGTCGGCAGCACCTGGGCGTCGAAACCGATGCTGGCGAGTTCGGCGCGCAGCCACTCGGCGGCGTCATTGCAGTCGGCGGCGTGCTTCGGTTGCGCGCTGACGCTCGGGATCCGCAGCAATTCGAACCAGCGGCCGCGGGTGGCATCCAGCCCGGCTTCGAGGTGGTCCAGGACGGCTGCCAGAGCAGTCATGCCTTCGCTCCGTAAGTGTTGAGGAAGATCGTCACCGCGCCGCGGACCGTCTTCTCGATCAGGGCGTCGTCGGGATGTGTCAGCAGGCCGAGCTTGATCAGCATGCCGAGGCGGCTTTGGCACAGCGCAAAGAACTGCTCGGCGGCGAACACCGGGTCGGCGATGTCGAGTTGCCCGGCGGCAACCTGATCACGCAGCCAGGACGCCATATAGGTCGTCGCGCGGGCGGGACCGGACTCATAGAAAAACCGGGCAAGCTCTGGAAATTTCGAGACTTCTGCGATCGCCATCCGATAGATCGTCAGGCCTGCGGACGAAATCATCATGCGCAGCATGCGCTCGCCGATCTCATGCAGGCCGGTGTAGGGATCACCGTCCGGGTCGGCGATGTCGAACACGTGTGCGAGATTTCGTTCGCATTCGCCGGCGACCCAGGCCGCGAACAATTCTGCCTTTCCATCGAAGTAGTTATACAGCGTCCCCTTGGAGACGCCGGCGCAAGCTGCAATGCGCGACATGCTGGCGCCTTCGTATCCGTCCTGCGCGAAAATCTCTGCTGCGCCACGGAGGATCTGCTGCTGCTTTTCCGGGGAGAAAACATCCGTGTCCGACATTGAAGCGGAGGTCTCCCAACTGCGCCTGCGGCGGAACACCGCGTTCACCGAGGATGGGTTGACCTTCCGCCCAAAGCAGTCTTTTTGTCAAAGGCCGAACCGAACCGTACGGTCAGTCTTAGACTGGCCTCCAGCCGGTTTCTTGGAGGTTGTTCGCCAGTGAAGACAGCTTGGCTACCAGCGGCCGTCGCGACCTTGCTCGCCGGCTGCACACTGGGTCCCAATTTCCAGGAACCGAGTCTTTTTGCACCATCGACCTGGTTCGCCAGCAGGCCGCCACAGCTGCCGGCGCCGAGCCAGGTCGTGCCTGAACCGGTGGACGCGAAATGGTGGGAGGTGTTCGGCGACCCGATCCTGACCGAACTGGAGGAGCAGGTCGCGTCCTCCAACCTCGACGTCCGGCTGGCGACATTCCGCCTGCAGGAGAGCCGGTTGCAGTATGGCGTGACCGCGGCGGACCAATATCCCAATGCCAACGGCAATGCGTCCTACGTTCGGGAGAAGATCGCCGATCGCGGCGTGATCGGCTTGCTAGGGGGCGGCGGCAGCAGCTCGTCCAGCACCGCCACCAGCGCCAACGGGCTGAGTGGAACGTCCGGCGGCGTCCCGACAACGGCGGTGTCCGGCAGCAGCAGTGGCCCCGGCACGCACCTCCCGTCGTTCAACCTGTTTCAATACGGCTTTGATTCGTCGTGGGAGATCGATTTCTGGGGCCGTGTGCGCCGGGAGGTCGAAGCCGCCCACGCCCAGATCGACGCGTCGGCCGAGGCCCGGCGCGACCAGATGATCACGGTGCTGGCGGAGTTGGCGCGCGACTATGTCACCCTGCGCGGCCAGCAGCGGGATCTGCAGATCGCGCGGGACACGCTGGCCAGTGAACAGGCCAGCCTGCGCATCACTCAGGAACGTCAGCGCGGCGGCCTGACGACAGGGCTCGACGTCGCAAACGCCGCCGGACAGGTGGCGACCACGGCGGGACAAATCCCGCAATTGGAGGCGCAGGCCGCGACCACCATCAACGCGATCAGCCTCCTGCTCGGGCAAACCCCGGGTTCGCTGTCGGCCAAATTGTCGCCGCCGCAGCCAGTTCCGCCCGTGCCGCCGGCCGTGCCGGTCGGGTTGCCGTCGGAGCTGGCGCAGCGCCGCCCGGACATCCGCCGTGCCGAGGCGCAACTTCATGCTGCAACCGCTGACATCGGGCAGGCGGAGGCGGATTTCTTCCCCAAAGTAACGCTGTCCGGCAGCGTCGGCGTGCAGGCGCTGCAGTTCAAGAATCTCGGAAATTTCGGCGCTTACGGCGCGCTGCAATACTCCGGCGGCCCATCCATCACCGTCCCGATCTTCGAGGGCGGCCGGCTGAAATTCACCTTGGAACTGCGCAAGGCGCAGCAGCAGGAGGCTGCGGTCACCTACCAGCAGGTGGTGCTGCAGGCCTTCCACGACGTGGACAACGCACTGACCAATTACTCGGCCGAGCAGCTTCGCCGGAAGCAGTTTGCCATTGCGGTGGACCAGGCGCAGCACGCGCTCGATCTGGCGCGGCAGCAATATGTGCAGGGGTTGTCGAGCTTCCTCGACGTGTTGAACGCCCAGCGCACGCTGTTCCAGGCGCAGCAGCAATATGCCGACAGCACGACGCAGATTTCGAACAACCTGGTGCAGCTCTACAAGGCGCTCGGCGGCGGGTGGGAGACGCGCTTTCCACGCGGCACGCCAGCGGACCGGCCGCCTTCGCTGCTCTGACTTCCCCGGCCTGACATCCCGCTCCAAGATGAGGCACTGAGCGGAGGCGGAAGCATGACGGTGGAAGTCGAATGGGCGCGGCTGACGGCGCCGGAGATTCGGGCCGTGGCGGCGCGGCCGGATGCCATCGCGGTCGTGCCGATCGGATCGCTGGAACAACATGGGCCCCACTTGCCCGTCATCACCGACACGGCGAGCGCCAGCGCGGCCTCCATCCGCGCGGCCCGGCTGGTGGCGGACGAGATGCCGGTGCTCGTGCTGCC
>CAZZVB010000252.1:0-5606 GCA_964657445.1 uncultured Burkholderiaceae bacterium
CTTGCGCCTTCCAGCGCGGCGCACCGCATCATCCCGACCACGGCGTGCTTGCTGGTGACGTAGGCCGCCATCCGCGCGGAGCCGCGTAGCCCGGCGGTGGACGAGGTGATGACGATGCTGCCGCCAGCCTGCTTCATCGCCGGCATCAGCGCCGCCAGCCCGAGCCAGACGCCGCGCACGTTGGTCGCGATGACGCGGTCGAAGGTTGCGAGCGGCAAGTCGGGGATGGTCGCGACCGTCCCCTCGATCCCCGCGTTCAGCAGTGCCACGTCGATGCGGCCGAAATGCTGCAGCGCCGCCGCCACGTAACCGGCCGCAGTCTCCGGCTGCGAGACGTCGCCGGCAAAACTCGCCGCCGCAGGCCCGATCGCGCCGGCTATCTGCGCCAAGGCGGCTTCATCCCGGTCCACCAGCAGCACGCGTGCGCCCTCGGCCACGAAGCGGGACGCTGCGGCGGCGCCAATGCCGTTGGCCGCACCCGTAATCAGGGCGACCTTGCCGTCGAGCCGTGCCATCACGCGGCCGGCTGCAGGTGAAAGCCTTCGTAGCCGCGCTCCACCACCTCCATGCATTTCTGCCGATAGGTGGCGAAGCCGCCGACATAGGGCATGAACACGCGCGGCTTACCAGGGATATTGGCGCCCATGTACCAAGAGTTGGCACGTGGGTAGAGCGTGCGGTCGGCGACCTCGTTCACGTGCTGCACCCATTCGTCCTCAGCCGCCGCATCCGCCTCGATCAGCCCGATGCCGCGGCTTCGCAGATCCTGCACGCAGTCGGCAATCCATTCGACATGCTGCTCGATGGTGACGACCATGTTGGACAGGGTGGATGGGCTGCCGGGGCCAGTTACGGTGAACATGTTCGGAAAACCGGCAATCATCAGGCCCAGGTAAGTGCGCGGTCCATCCGCCCATTTCTCGGTGAGCAGCATTCCGCCCCGGCCCTTGATCGCGATGCGCGACAGCGCGCCCGTCATCGCGTCGAACCCGGTCGCGAGGATCAGCGCATCGAATGTGAATTCTTCGTTCGTGGTGCGCAAACCCGCCGGCGTGATCGCCTCGATCGGCGTCTCGCGGATATCGACCAGCCGCACATTGTCGCGATTGAACGCGTCGTAATAACCACTGTCGATGCAGATGCGCTTGGTGCCGATCGGGTGGTCGTGCGGGCTGAGCTTCGCCGCGACGTCCGCATCGCGCACCGTCGCCGCGATCTTGCTGCGCACGAAGTTCGCCGCCGTGTCGTTCGCCTGCTGATCCACCATCAGGTCGATGAAGGAGCGCATGAAGTTCACGCCGCCCTTTTCCCAACGCCCTTCATAGACGCGCCGGCGATGCTCCTCCGCGGTCTCAGCGGCTTTCTGCTCGTTGTAGTCATAGAGAATGCCGGAGGTGGTTTCCCTGGCGGCAGCCCGGTACTCGGCGTAGCGCGCTTTCCAGGCCTGCTCGTGCGCCGGGTCCATCGGCCCGTTGCGGGCGGGGATGCTGAAGTTCGGCGTGCGCTGGAATACGGTGAGCTGCGCCGCTTGCTGCGCCACCACAGGCGTGGTCTGGATGCCGGATGACCCGGTGCCGATCAGGCCGACGCGAAGGCCAGTGAAATCGACGGGCTCATGCGGCCACTGTCCGGTGTGGTAGATGGGGCCGTCGAAGCTCGCAATCCCAGGAATGTCGGGAGCGCGGGCGGCCGATAAGCAGCCGGACGCCATGACGCAGAAACGCGCGCGCACCGTCTCGGCGCGGCTGGTGCCGACGGTCCACAACGCGGCGGCCTCATCAAACTCCATCTCGGTGACGCGCGTGTCGAACTGGATGTCGCGGCGCAGGTCGAAGCGGTCGGCGACGTGGTTGATGTAGGACAAGATTTCCGGCTGTGCGGCGAAACGCTCGCTCCACCGCCATTCCTGCTGCAATTCGTCGGAGAAGGAGTAGGAATATTCCAGGCTGGTCACGTCGCAGCGGGCGCCGGGGTAGCGGTTCCAATACCAGGTGCCGCCGACGCCGGACCCGGCCTCGTACACCTTGGCCGTGAAACCGCGCGTGCGCAGCAGATGCAGCATGTAGAGCCCGGCGAACCCGGCGCCGACGATCACGGCATCATACGCCTGGGATGGTGCTTGCTGGTCCATAAGGCTACTCCTAAAGGCCCATATAGGTTTCACGGATGTCGTTGTCCTGCCGGAGGTCGGCGGCAGGCCCGCTGCGGCCGATGCGGCCGTGATCCAGCACGTAGGCGCGGTCCGCGACGTCCAGCGCTTCGGTCACGTTCTGCTCCACCAGCACGATGGTCAGCCCTTCGCGCCGGGCGAGGCGCTCCACGATGTCGAAGACCCGCTCCACCATCAGCGGCGAAAGCCCGACGGAAGGCTCGTCCAGCATCAGCAGGCCCGGCCGGCTCATCAGAGAGCGGGCGATGGCGCACATCTGCCGCTCGCCGCCGGAGAGTTTGCCTGCCATCTGGCCGCGACGTTCGAGCAGGATGGGGAACATCTCCATCACCTCCTCCAGCCGCCGGATGCGTTCGGAGCGTGCGCCGGGGCTGTAGGCGCCGAGCTGCAGGTTCTCCTCGACCGACATGAACGGGAACAGCCGGCCGCCTTCCGGAACCAAGGCTAGCCCTAAGCCCGGTCTCTTGTGGGAGGGCAGGCGCGTGATATCGCGGTCCTGGAAGCAGATTGTGCCGGACTGCGGCTGCACCAGCCCGGTGATGGTGGATAGCAGCGTGGATTTCCCAGCGCCATTCGCGCCGACTACTGCCACGATCTCCCCGGCGTGCACCGCCATCGATACGTCCCACAGCACGGTGGCGTCGCCATAGCCCGCGGTAATGCTGTCCACTTGCAGCATCATGCCGCCCGCCGCCCCTTGCCGACGTAGGATTCTACCACCAGCGGGTTGCTCAACACGTCCTCTGCGGTGCCTTCGGCGAGTTTGGCGCCGCGGTCCAGCACGATCACGCGGTGCGAGAACTGGCGCACGACCTTGAGGTTGTGTTCGATCACCAGGAAGGTGTGGCCTTCGCGGTTCAGCACCTGTACGAGGCTGGCGATCTCCTGAATTTCGGTCGGGTTCAGTCCGGCCATGACCTCGTCCAGCAGCACGATTTTCGGGTCCGGCGCCAGTGCGCGCGCCACTTCCAGCCGCCGCCGCTCGCTCAGCGTCAGGACACCGGCTCGGACGTTGGCGCGGGCGCCGAGGCCGACCAGGTCGAGCATCTGGCCGGCACGCGCGGCACAATCGCGCACGCGGGGATGGCGCAGGAACGCCCCCACCATCGCGTTCTCCAGCGTCGTGAGCGACGTCAGCGTTTGGGATATCTGAAAGGTGCGACCGAAGCCGATATCAGCCCGGCGGTTCGGGGAGAGGCGGCTGACATCGAGGCCGTCCAGATGCACACTGCCATCGCTGGGCGCGAGTTGCCCCGTCAACAGGTTGAACAGCGTCGTCTTGCCAGCGCCGTTCGGCCCGATGATGCTGACCAACTCGCCCGGCGCCACGTCAAAGCTGACGTCGTTCACCGCCAGCAAGCCGCCGAAGCGCTTGGACACGCTGCGTACGGACAGAGCGCCGCTCATGCCCGCATCCGGCGCAGGCGTTCAGCGCCGGCCACCAGCCCGCCGACGACGCCTCGTTTCAGGAATAGCGCCGCGAGGATCAGGATCACGCTCAGCACGATGACGTTCATGCCCGGCGCCATGCCGCCGAACTCTGCGCGGAGCCAGTTCTCCAGCGGGATGATCAGCAGCGCGCCGAGGATCGGGCCATACACCGTGCCCAAGCCGCCGATCAGCGCGATCAGCGCGAACTTCACGCCGAAATCGAATAGCGACAGCAGGGTGGCCGGGTCTGCGACGCGAACCGACATGTAGAACAGCCCGCCGCCCACGCCGGTCAGCGCGGCACTGATCGCCATGCCCTTCAGCTTGGTGCGCAGAACGTCGATCCCGCTCGCCTTGGCTGCGGCCTCATTGTCGCGAACCGCCTGCAGGTAGTAGCCGAGGCGGGACCGCGTGACGCACAGCACAATGAACAGGCACACCGCCGCAAAGCCGAACATCAGCAGCGTGTAGGACAGCCGGCTGCGGAAAATCATGTTGGCGAGGCCGAGCCGGAAAGGGATCGACATGCCGCGCGTCCCGCCGGTCACGCTTTCGAAGTAGTTGCCGAGCGCCAAAGCCACTTCGGTGGACGCCATGGTCGCGATGGCGAAGAACGGTCCACGCAGCCGGAACACCGGCCAGGAGACCAGGGTCGCCACCAAGGCCGCCAGCGCCGCGGCGGGGATCAGCGCTAACCAGGGGGACACGCCGGCGAACAGATACAAATCCGCCGTCGTGTAGGCGCCGACCGCGAAGAATACGCTATGCCCCAGCGAGAATTGGCCGCCGAACCCGCCGATCAGGTTCCACGCACTCGCCAGCCCGGCGAACAGGAATGCGGTGGACAGGATATTGAGCGTGAACGGGTCGCCTGATTCCAACGCGATCAGACCGCCCAGCGAGGCCAGCACCAGCACCATCAGCGGCAGCTCGCCAAGCAGCGTCTTCACCCGCGGCGCTTGCAGCGGCTCGCGCACCAGGATCGCGCCATCCGCCATGTCAGGCCTGTCCGCGCAAGCCGACTTCCTCGGCGCCCACTTGCCCGAACAGTCCGGATGGCTTGACCACCAGCACCAGGATGAACACCGCGAACAGCACGGCGTGCTTCAACGACGGGTCCAGGTAGTAACCCGCGAAGGCTTCCGTGAGCCCCACGATGAAACCGCCGATATAGGCGCCGAACACCGAGCCGAGCCCGCCGAGCACGACGACGGCGAAGGCAGGCAGGATGAAGTTGGTGCCGATCTGCGGCGATAGCGTGTAGATCGGCGTCAGCAGGCAGCCCGCCAGGCCAGCGAGGGCGGCGCCGATGCCAAAGCTGATCATGTAGATGAACTCGACATCGATGCCCATCAGCGTCGCCGCGCGATGGTCCTGCGCCACCGCGCGGATCGCACGGCCCAGCATGGTCCGCTGCAGGAACATCCCCAGGCCGGCCGCCACCGCCGTCGCGGCTGCCAGCACGATCAGCCGCACCAGCCCGATATCCACCGGCCCCGCGCTGATGCTGAGCTGCGCCACCGGGGAGGACACGCTGTATGCGGTGCCGCCGGTCAGCGCCAGCACCACGTTCTGCATCAGCAGCAGCAATCCGAAGGTGGCGAAGATCTGCATTGACGGCTCGGCCCGCAGCCGCGACAGGATGAAGCGCTGCACCAGCGCGCCGAGCACGAACATCGCCGGGACAACCACGATGACGGCGGAATACGGGTCGAGCTTGGTCACCGCGTAGAAGGCATAGGTGCCGTACATGCCGAGCATCACGAACTCGCCTTGCGCGAAGTTCACCACGCGGATCACGCCGAAGATCAGGTTCAATCCGACGCTGACCAGCGCGTAGATCCCGCCGAGCAGGATCCCGGCGACGAGGATGTTGAGGAAGCCGTTCAAGGGTCCGACTTCTCCTTCTCCCGTCCCTTACGGGAGAGGGCTGGGGTGAGGACCCTTGGCGCGTGCCGATTGAGAGTGCGGCTTCGCACCCTCAACCCGGCCCTCTGCCACCCGC
>CAZZVB010000253.1:0-5509 GCA_964657445.1 uncultured Burkholderiaceae bacterium
AGCAGGCGCATGTAGCGCGGCGGGTTGAAGAAATGCGTGATCATGAAGTCGCGCTTGAACTGCTCGCCCATGCCCGCCGTCAGCATGCTGAGCGGGATGGTCGAGGTGTTCGAAGAAATCGCCGTGCCCGGCCGGCGCACTGCTTCCAGCTTCTCGTACAGGCTCTGCTTCACGTCGAGCCGTTCGACGATCACCTCGATGATCCAGTCGCATTCGGCGAGGCGGCCGAGGTCGTCCTCGATATTGCCGGTCTCCACCAGTTTGGCGGCGCGCGTGCTCATGAACGGCGCCGGCTCGGTCTTGAGCATTTTCTCGACCGCGCCGCTGGCGACGACCGACCGGTCATTGGCGCCCGCCGGAACGATATCGAGCAGCACGACAGGCACGCCGGCGTTGGCGACCTGGGCGGCGATGCCGGCACCCATCACGCCAGCGCCGATGACGCCGACCTTCCTGATCTGCATCAGATGCGCTCCAGAACGGTGGCGATCCCCTGCCCGCCGCCGATGCACTGCGTCGCCAGCGCGTAGCGGCCGCCAGTGCGCTGCAGCAGGCTCGCCGCCTTGCCGACGATGCGCGCCCCCGTGGCGCCGAGCGGATGGCCGATCGCCAAGGCGCCGCCATCGAGGTTCAGCGTCTCCTCGCGGATGCCGATGTCGCGGGCGCTGGCAATGGCCTGGCTGCTGAACGCCTCGTTCAGCTCCACCACGTCCACCGCGCCGATCTCGATCCCGGCCCGAGCCAGCGCCTTGCGGGTGGCGTTGATCGGCCCCACGCCCATGATCTCTGGCCCACATCCGGCGACCGCCTGGCTGCGCACCCGCGCAAGCGGCGTCAGCCCGTGGCGCTCGGCATAGGCTTCTGTCGTCACCAGCACCGCAGCGCATCCGTCGGTCAGCGGCGAGGACGTCCCGGCAGTGACCGTGCCGTCCTTGGAGAAGGCCGGCTTCAGCCCTGCCAGCACTTCGGCCGAGGTTTCCGGGCGGATGCATCCATCCTTCTCGACCACGGTCTTGCCGTCGCGGATGGCGACGATCTCGGCGTCGAAGCGGCCCCCCGCCTGCGCGGCGGCGGCCTTGGCGTGGCTTTTCACCGCGAATGCTTCCTGGTCGGCGCGCGGCACCTGCCACTGGCTGGCCACGTTTTCCGCCGTGTCGCCCATGCCCATGTAGGCGCCGGGTTGCTTCTGCTGCAGCACCGGGTTGAACAGCGGGTTGTAGCCGCCCAGGGGGATGCGGCTCATGCTCTCTACGCCGGCGCAAATGAACACCTCGCCCGCGCCCATCGCGATCGCCCCGGCGGCAATGTGCACCGACTGCATGGAGCTGCCGCAGAACCGGTTGACCGTCATGCCCGCCACCGAAATCGGCAGGTCCGACAGCAGGCCGATCAACCGGGCCACGTTCATGCCCTGCTCGCCCTCCGGAAAGGCGCAGCCCATGATGACGTCCTCGATATCCTCCGGCTTCACCTTGGTGCGGGCGATCAGCTCACGGATCACCTGGGCCGCGAGGTCATCCGGGCGAACGCGGGCCAACCCGCCCTTCTTGGCCAGGGTGAACGGGGACCGGGCGTAGCCGGCGATCACGACAGGGGATGTGGCGGGCATTCGATGGCTCCTCAGGCTGCTCGTTCGGCGAGCATCTGTTTGGTTTGACGGGCAATCTCGTGAAGTTCGGACAGCGTCTGCGTCAACGCCTTGCGCTGTTCCTCCAGCAGGCCGATCCGGTTGGCCACGGCCTTTTCCAGCGCGCGCAGCTGCTCCGTCCCGGTCTTGTCGGTGTCATACAGGTCAAGGTACTCGGCGATCTCCCGCAGGGAAAATCCCAGCCGTTTGCCGCGCAGGATCAGCACCATGCGCGCCCGATCGCGGGCGGAATAGGCCCGCGTCGTGCCGATCCGCCGCGGACTGACCAGCCCACGGTCCTCGTAGAAGCGCAGGGTGCGCGCGGTCACACCCAACTCGGCGGCGAGTTCGGTCACGGTGATGAGCGAATCGCCGTGGGCTTGTTTCGGGTCAGCCATGTTGACCAAAGCGTGCACTGGTTTCCCATTACGTGAACCTTGGACATTCTTAGTCTCGCCCAATCCTGTTGGCAACTGGCATGGTGCCCGGCGTAGCATTGAGGGGAATGGAGACCTTGCCATGACCGCCACCGCCCTGCCCGCCCGCGCGACCCGGCACCTGATGCGCTATGGCGGGGATTTCGTGCCCTTCATCGCGCACCGCGCCGAGGGGTCATTCGTGTACGACGCCGCGGACCGCCGCGTGCTCGACTTCACCTCCGGGCAGATGAGCGCCATCCTCGGCCACTCCCATCCGGAAATCACCGAGGTGATCCGCCAGGGTGCGGGCAAGCTGGTCCACCTGTTCTCCTCCATGCTGAGCGAGCCGGTGATCGCGTTGGCGGAGCAACTGGCCGGGCTGGTGCCGGATCTGCCACGGGTGATGCTGCTCTCCACCGGAGGCGAGGCGAACGAGGCGGCGATCCGCATGGCCAAGCTGGTGACGGGAAAGTGGGAAATCGTCGGCTTCGCGCAGTCCTGGCACGGCATGACGGGCGGCGCGGCGGCAGCGACCTACAAGGCGGGGCGGCGTGGCTACGGCCCGGTCGCAGCCGGGTCCTTCGCGATCCCGGCGCCCAACAGCTTCCATCCCCGCTTCGCCAACGTCACCTGGCAAGAAGAACTCGATGACAGCTTCGCCCTGCTCGACAAGCAGAGCACCGGCAACCTCGCTGCGTTCATCGCCGAGCCGATCCTGTCCAGCGGGGGTATCCTGGATTTGCCGCTGGGCTATCTGGCGGCGTTACAGGCGAAGTGCCGCGAGCGCGGCATGCTGCTGATCTTGGACGAGGCGCAAACCGGCATCGGCCGCACCGGGCTGATGTTCGCCTTCGAGCGGGACGGCGTGATGCCCGACATCCTGACATTGTCCAAGACGCTCGGCGCCGGCCTGCCGCTCTCGGCCGTGATGACGACCGACGCCATCTCAGCCGAATGCGATGCGCGCGACTTCCTGTTCTACACAACGCACGTCAATGATCCGCTGCCGGCGTCCGTCGGGCTGAAAGTGCTGGAGATCGTGCAGCGCGACGGCCTCGCGGCCCGGGCGGACGCAATGGGCAAACGCCTCCGGGACGGCCTGCAATCGCTCCAGGCCCGCTACGCCTGCGTGGGGGATGTGCGCGGCCGCGGACTTCTGGTGGGACTGGAGTTCACCGGCGCCAACGGCATCCCGGCGGCTGCATTGTCCGACGCCGTCACCGATCGCGCGTTGGAGCTGGGGCTTTCGGCCAACATCGTCCGCGCCGGGTCATCAGGGGGCGTGATGCGCATCGCGCCGCCACTGACGATCACCGAGGCCGATCTGGACCTCGGCGTCGCGATCCTTGGCCAGGCTATCGCGGACTCGCTATCGCTCGACCTTGCCCAAGCCGCCGATTAGGGGATGACGCGCCCATGCGCGGGCGGCGCGTATGGGTCTGGCGGCGGGCACTCGCAGCCTGCATCCAGAGGGCGCGGACGATAGAGCGGACACACCACTCGGCGTGGCCCATAGGGCGTGCGCAGGAAAGCGTCGCATCGCCCGCCAAGCGGCGGCGGCCCGTAGCCGTAACCCGGCGGCGCATAATACTGGGCGCTTGCCGGGGCGACCGAGAGGCCAAACACCGCGGCGGCAATCACCAGGAAACCAGACTTCATCCTTCAAACTCCCACACGGGCAGGTGGCAGACAGGCTGCCCTGAATGCTGCAAAGGCCCGGGCACGGTGGCTGGTCGCGTGCTTGAGCGCCGGGTCCATCTCACCGTAGCTCAATCCCGACCCAGCGGGCACGAACATTGGATCATACCCGAAGCCTAGCCCACCACGCGGCGGCCAGACGGTATGGCCGTCCACCCGGCCTAGGAACGTGGCCGACTCGCCGTCCGACCAGGCCAGCGAGAGAGCGCACATGAACCACGCCCGTCCGTCCTGACCCGCCTCGTCATGCACACGCTGCATCGCTGCGGTAAAATCCTTGCCCGGCCCGGCCCAGCGTGCCGACAGCACGCCCGGAGCACCGCCGAGCGCCGCCACGCAGAAGCCGGAATCGTCGGCCATGGCGGGCAGCCCGCTCGCCGTTGCCGCCGCAAGCGCCTTCAAACGCGCGTTCCCAGCGAAATCCGGCTCTGTTTCATCCGGTTCCGGCAGGCCTAATGCGCCCGCCGACACCACCGTCACCCCGAACGGCGTCATCATCGGCTCCAGCTCCCTCAGCTTGCCCGGGTTGTGGCTGGCGAGCACGATCGTGTCGCCGGGCCGCAGCGTCCGGATCATCCGAGAGCGGCGCGCTGCAGCTCGTACAGCCGGCCCGTTCCCAGCCGCGCCAGGCGCATCAGCTCAGCAAATTGCGCGTCGCTGAATGGCGCCTTCTCGGCCGTCCCTTGGATTTCGACGATGCCGCCCTCCGTCAGCACGAAATTGGCGTCGGCGTCGGCCTCGGAATCCTCGGCATAATCCAGGTCCAGCACCGGCTCGCCGCCGAACAGCCCGCAGGACACCGCGGCCACCTGCCCGGTGATCGGCGAGGTGGCGATCACTCGGCTGTCCACCAGCTTGCGGACTGCCAGGCTGAGCGCCACCCACGCGCCGGTGATCGAGGCGCAGCGCGTGCCGCCATCCGCGTTCAGCACGTCGCAGTCCAGCGTGATGGTCATCTCGCCCAGCGCCTTACGGTCCACCACGGCGCGCAGCGAGCGCCCGATCAGGCGCTGGATCTCCTGCGTGCGGCCGGACTGCTTGCCTCGTGCGGCTTCGCGGTCGCCACGGGTGTGGGTCGCGCGCGGCAGCATGCCGTATTCCGCCGTCACCCAGCCCTCCCCCTTGCCGCGCAGGAACGGCGGCACCCGGCCTTCGACGCTCGCCGCACAGAGCACCTCCGTGCCGCCCATCCGAATGACGCACGACCCTTCGGCGTGGTGGGCGAACCCGGTGGTGAAGGAAACGTCGCGCAGCGCGTCGGGGGCGCGGCCGGATGGGCGCATGATGATGGTCCTCGTCGAGAGAAGCCGCTTCCTAGACGCGCTTGCCCGCGCACGCCAGCTACTCGGGCTCCGGCTCCAGCGTCGGCAGCACCTCGGCCGAAAGCTGATGGGTCTCCGCCTGCTGCTCCAGCGACTTAGGGAAGCGCGACCGCCGGGCCTGCACCAGGCACTGCTTGGCCTTTCCCTCGTGCCACGCCTTGGCCGCTTCCAGCGCCGCTTTCCAACCTCGTTCGAACTCGCTCACCTGCGCCGGCCTCGCTCACTAAAGCCCTCTGCCTTGTCGGGAGAGGGTTGGATGAGGGACCGGCGGCGTGCAAGCGCAGCCCTTGCCGTTGGCCCCTCACCCAGTGCTATCCCACAGACCAAGCACGGGTCACGTGCCGCACTGCATGAATGATCACCGCGGCTCAAGAGATTGAAGCGGAGAAGCCGAATAACCCGGCGCTCGTGTCTTGGCTTGGCAAGGCTTCCAGGCCGCGGGC
>CAZZVB010000254.1:0-5464 GCA_964657445.1 uncultured Burkholderiaceae bacterium
ACTGCCGACTATACAGAACAGAAGAACAAGACCCTGGGCTCCGCCCAGACCCGGAAGGGGATAGTCATCCCCTTCACCCCTTTTTAAGAGAGGACGACTGTCCTCTCGCGGGGTTTGGGACGGAGCCCCAATTCTTGTGCAACCCACTTGCCCCACGACGCTTCTGCTCGCGATGCGCGGTGCAGATCCAGTCAATGACGAATTCGAAGTCGGCTTCGACCAGTCCTTCGAGCAAAGCTGGCGGCGGGCCGAGCAGGTCGGCCGCATCGTCATGATCGCCTTCGTCGCGGCCGGCCTCGTGGGCCTGTTCGGGCGTGGCCCGTATAGCCATCGCACCGAGAAAACGGCCGAATCCGGCCTCGCCGTCGATTTTGAGCCGGTCGCACGCTCACAGACATCGACCCAGGTCACGCTGCATATCGCCAACCCGACCGAAGCGCCGGCACGCGAGGTCTTCGTCGGCAGCAACATCGTCGAGCCTATGGGCCTGGAACGCATCATTCCAGCGCCCATCGCCATCAAGTCCGTCGATGGCGGCATGAAGGTGCTGCTGCCGATTCCGCCCGGCACGAAAGATGCCGAGATCCGCTTCGTCCTTCAGCCGGTATCGCTGGGCGCGAACGAACTCATCGCCAAGCTGGACGGCCAGCCGCCGCTGCGCTGGACGCAATTCGTTGTGCCGTAGGTGAGCGCGATCCTAAGGGCCGCAGCGGCCTATTTCATCCTGCTGTTTGCCGTCCGCCTGATCGGCCGCCGCATGGCGAGCATGTTGGCGCCGTTCGACCTCGTTGTGCTGTTCCTGTTTGGCGGCGCCTTGATGACGGCGGTGTTGGACAACGACCATTCCATGGTCGGTGCCGTCAGCGTCGTTTTCTCGATCGGTCTGATGCACGTGCTGGTGTCCTGGCTCAAGACCTGGTCGCCCTGGTTCGGCCGCCTGGTCGATGGCACGCCGATCGTCGTTTACGAGCGCGGCGATTGGCACAAGGACCGGATGCGCAGCCTTCGAATGCTGGAGAGCGACATCATGGCCGCCGTCCGGCAAAAAGGCCTCATGCGCCTCGAACAGGTGCGGTACGCCGTCGTCGAACGGGACGGCAAAGTTTCCATTGTGCCTGAGGAGGGCGGCGAGTGAGCGGATCGGTGCAGACGGACATCCCAGCCCGGCTCGACCGGCTGCCATGGAGCGGCTTCCACATGCTCGTGGTCACAGCGCTCGGCGTGACCTGGATCCTCGATGGGCTGGAGGTGACCATCGTCGGATCGCTCGGCCCGGTGCTGCAGGACAAGCGCACCTTGGGTCTGACCGCCCCCGACATCGGCGCGCTGGCGTCGTTCTACGTGGTCGGCGCGGTGACCGGAGCGATCGGGTTCGGTTGGCTCACCGATCTGCTGGGCCGCAAACGCATCTTCTACTTCACGCTCGGCACCTACGTCGTCGGCGTGCTGCTGTCGGCGTGCGCCTGGGATTTCTGGAGCTTCGCCGCGTTTCGCTTCATCACCGGGCTCGGGATCGGCGGCGAGTATGCCGCGATCAACTCGGCGATCGACGAACTGATGCCGGCGCGGTTGCGCGGGCGGATCGACGTCATGGTGAACGGCAGCTACTGGCTGGGTGCGGCCGCCGGCGCCGCGGCGTCGATCCCATTGCTGTCCGGCACTCTGGTGCCGCTGGACTGGGGATGGCGGCTCGGCTTCGCGATTGGCGGCATACTGGGCATTTCCGTGCTGTTCCTGCGCCACCTTCTGCCCGAAAGCCCGCGCTGGATGGTGACCCACGGCAAGAACGAAGGGGCCGAGCGCACGATGCAGGAGATCGAACACCGCGTCAGCACCAGCGGCGGCGGCGACCTGCCGCAACCCGGCGACAAAAAGCTGACCATCCATCCACGCAAGAGCTTCGGCTTCGGCCTTATCTTCAAGGCCATGCTGGGCAAGCACCGGTCCCGGTCCTGTCTGGCGCTGATGCTGATGGTGGCCCAGGCGTTCCTGTTCAACGCCGTGTTCTTCACCTATGGGCTGGTGCTGAAGAATACCGAGCACGTGGCCGACGCCGACATCGGCCTCTACATCCTGCCGCTTTGTGCCGGCAATCTGTTCGGCCCGCTGGTGCTAGGCCACTTCTTCGACACGATCGGCCGCAAGAAGATGATCGCAGGCACCTATGGCATCTCGGGCGTGCTGCTCATCGTCGTGGCCGTGTTGTATGGCATGGGCCTGCTGACCGCGACCACGCAGACCATGTGCTGGGTCGGCGTGTTCTTCTTCGCTTCGGCTGCCGCGTCGTCGGCTTACCTGACCGCCAGCGAAATCTTTCCGCTGGAGACCCGGGCGCTGGCCATCGCGGTATTCTACGCGCTGGGCACGCTGATCGGCGGCGCCGCGGCGCCGGCTTTGTTCGGCAAGCTGATCGCGACGGGTTCCGCTTGGGCCGTGGCCGGTGGATACTCCTTCGCCGGCCTGCTGATGCTGGCAGGCGCTGTGATGGAGGTCTGGTTGGGCATCGATGCGGAAGGCAAGTCGCTGGAAGATATCGCGGAGCCGCTCTCCGCTTGACCGCGGTCGGCGCTTTCTTCCAGCGGCCATTCCCGAGCGCCAACGCCGTCTTGTTGCATGGGCCGCGTCCCGTGCTGGTGGATGGCGGCTTCGGCTCCGACGTGCCCGACCTGCTGGCGTGGCTGCGACGGCAAGACGTTCCGCCGGAGCGGCTGAGCCTCATCGTCAATACGCATTTCGATTGCGACCACGTGGGCGCCAACTGTGCCCTGGCCGAACAGTTCGGGACGCCGATCGCAGCACACCGGATCGAGGCCGGCATGGTCAACGCCAGGCACCCGGCCGCCTGCCGCGCCAGCTATTTGCGCCAGCCGGTCGAACCCTACCGCGTCAGCCAGATGCTGGACGACGGCGATGTCATCGACACCGGACTGGCGCGCTGGACGGTGCTGCACACGCCGGGTCACACGTCCGGCCATATCAGCCTTTACGCGCCGGAGCATGGGCTGCTGGTGACGGGGGACGCGGTGCATAGCGACGATGTCGGCTGGATCGATGCGAGCCTGCCCGAGGCGCTCGACGCCGCCGAGGCAACCACGCGCCGGCTGTCTGCCTTAGGCGCCGTCCGCGCCTGGTCCGGTCATGGCCCCGAAACCCTCGACCCGGCGGCCGCGATCGCCGAGGCGGCGCGGAGGATCACCGGGTGGCGGCAGGCGCCGGAGCGTATGGCCTGGCACGGCGCCAAGCGCGTCTTCGCCTATGACCTTATGGTCGGTGGCGGCTTGGACGAAGACGAGATCGAGCCGTACTTGACGACCAGCCCGTGGTTCATCGCCGTTGCGGCCACGCCGTTCCGCACGCAACCGCACGATCTCGTCGCGCCGTTGATGGCCGAGATGCTCCGGTCGGGTGCCGCAAAGTGGGCGGGAACGCGGCTGGTGGCCGGCGGGCGGCATGACGTGCCGCGGCCCGGCTGGGCGCGTCATCCCACGGAGATCGCACAATGGCCCGCGTGACCGTTCGCGACGCCACCTGGTCCGATTTGCCGGCGATCGTTGCCATGCTGGCTGACGACATGCTCGGGCAGCAGCGCGAAGATGCGTCGCTTCCGCTGGACCCGCGCTATCTCGCGGGGTTCGAGGCGATCGAGGCGGCGCCGAACGAGCGGCTGCTGGTCGCGGTCAAGGACGGCGAGATCGCGGGCTGCTTCCAACTGACGTTCTTGCCGGGCATATCCCATCGGGGCGCCTGGCGCGGGCAGATCGAAGGCGTCCGCGTCGCGCGTGCCTACCGCAACGGCGGCGTTGGGCGGCAGATGATCGGCTGGGCGATCGAGCGCTGCCGGGAGAAAGGCTGCAGCTCCGTGCAACTCACCACAAACAACGCGCGGGTGGACGCGCAGCGGTTCTACGCGTCGCTAGGTTTCAAGGCGAGCCATGTGGGGATGAAGCTGGATCTGGCTTGACCGTCCTACGGTCCGCCGAACGAACCGCCGGGTGCGGCGGCTTTAGTCTTGGGCCGGAACCGAACAGTTTCTCCCGGTACGTGCCGGCCGTGTAAGCGGTCTTATACAAGCCGCGGGACTGAAGTTCCGGGACGAGCAGATCGACGACGCTTTCCCAGCACTCCGGTGCGACGGTGCGGGATAAATTGAAGCCGTCGATATCGGCTTCGGTCATCCACGCCTGCAACTCGTCTGCGATGCCGCTCGCCGATCCCACGATCGGGGGCTGCCGGCTACCCAAAATGAACCGGCCGGCCAGCATCCGCTTGGTCCAGCCGGGGCCGAGCTGGCGAGTCATCGATTCGACGTTGGATCGTATCGCCTCGGTCGGTCGGGCATCGACCGGTTCATCCCAGCCATACTGCGCGAAGTCGATCCCGAGCGAGGCGCTGGCATGCGCGAGCGCCCCTTCCACGCTGCTATGGGAGCGGTAGTCGGCGAGCATTGCCTCGGCGTCCTGCCGGGTGCGTCCGACGATCAGGGTGGCCCCGGCGAAGATGCGGATCGGGCGAGGCGCTGCGCGGGCCCGCAAATCCGCGGCGAGGGCCGCCACAGCGGATTTGCTGCCGCCGTTGACGAACACGCATTCGGCGTGGCGCCCGGCAAACACCCGGCCGCGGTCGCTGCTGCCGGCCTGGTAGAGCACCGGCGTGCGTTGCGGCGTCGGGGCGGTCAGCGCCACCGCGTCGAAGCGGTATTGCGCCCCGGCATGCTGCACCCGGCGGACCAGCGTGGGGTCGGTGAAGCAGCCTGGATCACGCCGCACGGCAGCGTCGTCCCAGCTCTGTTCCCAGAGCGCATAGACCGCCTGCATGAACTCGTCTGCGAGATCATAGCGGTCGTCATGCTTCATCTGCGCCGCGAACCCCATCGCCCGCGCCGCCGAGTCGAGGTAGCCGGTGACGATGTTCCAGCCGATCCGGCCGCCGGTGATCTGATCGAGCGTGGACATGCGCCGTGCGAAGGTGAAGGGCTGCTCGTAGGCGAGGTTCACCGTGACGCCGAAGCCGAGATGTCCGGTAACCGCTGCCATTGCCGGCACCAGCAGCAGCGGATCGAGCAGCGGGACCTGAACCGCCTCCCGCAGCGCTGCGTCCGGCGAGCCCCCGTACACGTCGTAAATGCCCAGCACGTCGGCCAGGAACAAACCGTCGAACAGCCCGCGTTCGAGCAACCGGGCTAGATCTGTCCAGTAGCTGAGGGTGCCAAACTCGGCCGAGCGATCCCGCGGGTGCGTCCACATCCCCTGCTGGATGTGACCGACGCAAGCCATGTCGAACGCGTTCAGCATGATCTGGCGTGGCTTGGTCAGATCCCGTGGATGACCGCTATGGTGTCCACCCGAGGGCTGCTGGTCCGGTACACCCATCGCGGCACTGTGTCACAGACTAGGCCGTCTGTTCACCTGCCCATTCGCGCCACAGCAGGATCAGCGCCGCCATGATCGCCGGGCCGACGAACAGG
>CAZZVB010000255.1:0-5454 GCA_964657445.1 uncultured Burkholderiaceae bacterium
GTCGTTCTTGAAGTAGCGGTCCAGGTTCCAACTCACTGCATCCGCATCGAGCTTCGTGCCGTCATGGAAGGTGACGCCAGGGCGTAGATGGAAGATCCAGGTCTTCTCATCCGCGCTTTGCTCCCAGCTTGTTGCCAGGCCTGGGCGCAGCACGGCCGGTTTTCCGGTCGGCGACAGATCCCACAGCACCAGCCCCTCGAACACCGGGTAGCCTAGGAATCGCACGCCCTCGAAGCCGTTGTTCGGCGCCCCTGTGGTGGTCGGCACGTCCGATGCGGTCATCGCAATCCGCAGCGTGTCGTCGGCAGCATGGGCCGCGCCATGGATCAGGAACGCGGCCAGCGCGAGCGCGGCCGTTTTAGAGCGTGTGGACATGATTTCTCCCAGCCTTCACCTGGGCCGGCAGCAAGAACCACGCCAGCACGTACAGAGCCGGGGTGGCGTTTGAGTCAAAGGGCCGTTAAGCCCTGGGGCGCACGCGCTGGGGGCGAGAATGAGCTTCACGGACTACGAGTTGCACGATACGCGCCGGCGCCCGCTGGTTTTGCCGATGCTTGGCCGGTTTGCCTGCGTCGGGATCTGGTCTGTGCTCAATGTCGGCCTGCTGTTTGCCGAAACTCTGGCAGAATTGCTGGCGCCGTTCCTGCTGATAGGGGGCGCGATCTGGTGGGCGATCCCGCGCGCACTTGCCGCCATCACGCTCGATGGCCCGGCCAATGACGTGCTGCAGATGGTGCGTGCGCGTGTGCCGCATGACATCTACCTAGACGGCAGCTATTATTCCGCCAGCAGCCTGATCACCGATGGCATCTGGCTGATCGCGGTGGTGGCGATCTGCCGCACGCTTTCGACCGCGCTCGCTGCCTTGTTGCTGGATCGCCGCTAGAAACCAGGCGCAACGCGGCATAGCATCCGGCGATGGTTTACACCCCACCGCCGCACATCACCCAGAACTGGTCCGTCACCAAGCCTGCCGCATCCGGACGGCGGGGCATGGTTGTTTCGCAATCTCAAGATGCGGCACTGGCAGGCGTCGCCATTCTGGACGCGGGCGGCAACGCGGTGGACGCAGCGGTCGGCACGGCGTTGGCGTTGGCGACGGTGGAACCGTGGAATTCCGGCCTCGGCGGCATCGGCTTCGCGATGGTGCATCGCGCTGGGCAGCCCGCGGCCGAGACGGTGGATTTCGGCCCTGTGGCGCCGGCCGGGTTGCAGCCCGACGCTTTCCGCCTCACTGGCCGGATGAAGCAGGACCTGTTCGCTTGGCCCGAAGTCGAGGGCGACGCCAACATCCACGGTCCGCTCTCCTTCGCGATCCCGTCGGCGGTCGCGGGCTACGCGCACATGCATGGGCGTTGGGGCGTGCTGCCGCTGCGCGAGGTCATCGCTCCCGCGATCGCCCTGGCCAAGCGCGGCTTGTCCCAGGACTGGTTCACCACGCTGAAGATCGCGAACTCCGCTTCGGTGCTGCAGCGCTATCCGGAAAGCGCTGCGATCTACCTACCCGGCGGGCTGCCGCCGGTAGCGCCGTACCAAGGCACGCCCGGTTTCTTCCGCCAGGGCCGTTTGCCCGACACGCTGGAGCAGTTGGCCCATGCCGGTCTCCGCGACTTCTATGAAGGCGAGGTCGGAGCGACATTGGCGGCCGATTTCGCTGACGTCGGCAGCCTGCTCACGGCCGAAGACCTGCGCGGTTGTGAGGCGCGGATCGTACCGGCGACTTCCGTTGCTTGGCACGGCCACACCATCCAGCTTGCCACCGGGCTGACCGCCGGGCCGACTTTCGCCCGCGTGCTCGAGATGATGCGCCACGTTCGGCCCGCGGCCACGCCGGATGCTGCCTGGTATGCCGCGCTGGCAAGGGCGATGAAGGCGGCCTACGCGGAGCGCCTGGCTGGGCTGGGCGAGTCGGAGCCGAAGGCTGCCGAGAGCTGCACCACGCATCTGACGGTGTGCGATGAAGCCGGCACCATGGTCGCCATGACCACCACGCTGCTATCCTCGATGGGCAGCCGGGTCGTTCTGCCCCAGTCCGGCGTGCTGATGAACAACGGGGTGATGTGGTTCGATCCACGTCCCGGCCAGCCAAATTCCGCCGCACCGGGTAAGCGTCCGCTGACCAATATGTGCCCGGTGATCGTCAGCGACGAGGCAGGCGCGCCGACGCTGGCAACCGGCGCTTCGGGCGGGCGCAGGATCATGGCCGCCGTCGCCCAGATGCTCGCCTTCACGTTGGACTTCGGCATGGATCCGTCCGCCGCGGCCCACCACCCGCGCATCGACGTCTCGGACCCTGCGTCCGTGAACGCCGACGCGAACCTGCCCGCCGAGGTGATCGCGGCTTTGCAGGAGGACGGTGTTGTGGAGGTCGTTCAGCACGGCGTGCTGCCGGTGAACTTCGCTTGCCCGAACCTCATCCAGCAGCGCGGCGGCGAGCGCACCGGCATCAGCGACGTCATGTCGCCCTGGTCCGCGGCCGTGGCGCAAGCATGAGGCCTCTGCTGCTCGCCGGCCTGATCGTCCTGGCCGGATGTGCGACGCAGCCTCAACTCGTGATGCTGAACCCGCTGACCGGGGCGACCGTCGGCTGTCCAGAGCCTGACCCGAACGCGAACTCGGGCGCCTTCCTGGTGTCGCGGGCCTGCCTGTCGGCCTGCCAGGCGCACGGCTTCCGCCCGGTTCCGGGCACGAACTCCACCGGTTTTGCGGACAGCATCCCAACGGCCTGCACGAATTGACCGATCCTGCTCTGCTGCCCGCCGAGCTGCTGCTGGAGCACTATCGCCGCGGCACGCTCAGCCCGGTCGAGGTGCTGCAAGCCGTCACCGAGCGCATCGCGCGCTTCAATCCACGCCTCAATGCCTTCGCCGTGCTGAACCCTCGCGCACTGGAAGCCGCCGGGCAGAGTGCGGCGCGATGGCGGGCTGGCCGTCCGCTCGGCTTGCTGGATGGCGTCCCGTGCACGGTGAAGGACCTGCTGGACCTGGCGGGCTTCCCGACCCGGCGCGGCAGCCGGCTGACCAGCAGCGACCCGGCCGTGGACGATGCGCCTGCGGTGCTCGCGCTGAAGAACGCCGGCGCGGTGATCATCGGCAAGACGACCACCACCGAATACGGATGGAAGACGCCGGGCGACTGCCCGCTGCACGGCATCACCCGCAATCCCTGGGATACCAGCCGGACGACGGGTGGATCGTCTGCGGGCGCCGGTGCGGCGGGGGCGGCCTGCTTCGGCCCGCTGCATATCGGGACGGACGCCGGGGGGTCTGTCCGCATCCCGGCGGCATGGTGCGGGCTGGTGGGGCTGAAACCGAGCTTCGGCCGCATCCCGCAATGGCCGCTCGGCGCCTTCGCCAACGTCGCCGCCGCCGGTCCGATGACCCGCACGGTCGGCGACTGCGCGCTGATGCTCTCCGCCTTGGCCCGCTTAGATCGCCGCGATCCATACTGCCTGCCCGACGATGGCCGCGACTGGCGCGAGACTCTTGCGCAGGGTGTGGAAGGCTTGCGCATCTGCGTGCTTCGCCACCCCGGCTTCCCCGCCCCGATCGACGCCGAGGGAATCGGCGCCGTCGAAGACGCAGCCCGGCTGCTCGCGGATGCCGGGGCGGAGATCGAGGATCATACGCCCGATCTGCCCGACATCCGGGCGGTGTTCGCTCGCGTCTGGGGCGTTGCCTTGTCCAGGGTCGTCGCGACGGTGGCAGAGCCCGACCGCCACAAGCTCGACCCCGGTTTGCTGGAAGTCGCCGCGGCCGAGGGCGGCATGCTGGCGACGGACTTCCTGGGGGCCGAGGCGCTGCGGCTGCAGGCGGCGCATGCCATGTCGCAGTTGCACGCGCGCTTCGACCTCGTGCTGTCGCCGACCGTGCCGGGCGGGCCGTTGCTGGCGGACGCGCCAACCCTGGACCCGGTGCAGGCGCTGTGGACGCAGTGGGCGCCCTGGACCTTCCTCTATAACCTATCCCGTCAGCCGGCGATCACCGTGCCGATGCCACGCGGCGAAGGCGGCCTGCCGCGTTCCGTCCAACTCGCCGGGCCGATGTTCCGCGATGATCTCGTCTTGCGGGGAGCATGGTCGATCGAGCAGGCGAGCCCGTTCGAGATCGCCCCGCTCGGTTAGGCGGGCCGCTCACGCCGAAGCGAGCCGGCGATAGGTGGGCCCGACGCGCAGAAGTCGCCGGACCGGGTCCTAAGGAACCGTCATCGTATCGCCGCAGAATAAGGGGCAGCACAAGCCGCTGCCCTCCTCGTTTCGAAGCGGTGGTTTAACGGTTTTGCGGCCCATCAAACCCTTCCCACGATGAGCTAATACACCGCGGCGGCCAGAACATGCGTCGTCACACTGCGTTACCGCTTCACCGCGATGCAGCCATTTTTCTCATGCCGGATCATTCACGTCAGAGGAAACGGAGTACTCCCATGACGATCGCCCGATCCAATGCGTGGCGCCTGACGGCCTTTGCCACGGCGTCCGCATTCGCCCTTGTGACGGCAGCGCCGGCCTGGGCTGCGCCGCCACCGATCGCGCCGGCGGGCGATCCGCCGAGCCGCGTCGCGCGGCTCGCCCGCATCACGGGGACGGTGTCCTTCCACACCGCCGATGCCGACCAATGGAGCCCGGCGACGCTCAACTATCCCGTAACATCCGGCAACGCGTTCTGGACCGAACCCGGCGCACGCGCCGACCTGCAGCTCGACAGCAACCGCATCGCGATGGCTTCGTCCACCGAATTGGACGTGGTGACGCTGGACAACCAGGCGCTTGGCACGTCGGAGCCTCAGGGCGAGGTTTATCTCAACCTGCGGAACGTTCGCGCTGGCAACACCTACGCTATCCAGACACCGCGCGGGCTGATCCAGATCGCTGCCGTTGGCCGTTACGACGTCGTGGCGGGTGACGCCACCCATCCGACACTGGTCACCGTCGTCGATGGCGCGGCACAGATCACCGGCAATAACCTGTCGCTGCAGGTGGGCCCGAAGCAAACCGCATCGATCGCAGGGACCGACACCTTCCAGGGCAGCGTCGGCCCGATGGCGCAGGATACGTTCCTGACCACGGTCTTGGCGGAGGAGAAGCCACTCCCGCGGGCCGTCGTGGCCTTGCCGCCGGTCGTCGAGCAGATGACGGGCTGCGAAGACGTCCAAGCCAGTGGCCAGTGGCAGGACACCCCGCAATACGGCACCGTCTGGTATCCCCCGGTCGAGGCAGGCTGGGTGCCATATCGCGACGGCCATTGGGCCTACGTCGCCCCATGGGGCTGGACGTGGGTGGATAACGCGTCGTGGGGGTTTGCGCCGTTCCACTATGGCCGCTGGGCGCAGATCGATAACCGTTGGGGCTGGATACCTGTGACGCCGGGCGCCGTCGCCGATGATCCGGTTCCGGTCTATGCCCCCGCCCTGGTCAGCTTCGTCGATGTCGGGGCAGCTGCGGCGGCCGGCGCCGCC
>CAZZVB010000256.1:0-5418 GCA_964657445.1 uncultured Burkholderiaceae bacterium
CAATGGGCTGATGCCAGCGTCCGACTTGCCTGCCAAACAGGCATAACTGGGTCCACGGATGAGGTCGTAACTCCTTCGTATTGACAGGACGGGTTTGATCACGTTCCTGCGATGGCACGGGTATTGCTCATTCGCCCGGTCACGACGGTCCCTCCTAGGAGATTACGATGCAGCCAACACTTGGCAGACGCGGCTTCGGCGCAATGGCTATGGCCGCCGCAGCAACGATGGCGGCGGCCACACGCGGTGCGCAAGCCCAGAGCGCCGGGGCTCCGATCAAGGTCGGCATCCTGCACTCGCTATCGGGCACGATGGCGATCAGCGAGACGACGCTGAAAGACGTCATGCTCATGCTGATCGACGCGCAAAACGCCAAGGGTGGCGTGCTGGGCCACAAGCTTGAGGCCGTGGTCGTTGACCCGGCGTCCAACTGGCCGCTGTTCGCCGAGAAGGCCCGCCAACTCATCACGGTGGACAAGGTCAGCGCCGTCTTCGGCTGCTGGACCAGCGTTTCGCGCAAGTCCGTGCTGCCCGTCTTCGAAGAGACCGGCAACATGCTGTTCTACCCCGTTCAATACGAGGGCGAGGAGAGCAGCAAGAACGTATTCTACACGGGCGCGGCGCCGAACCAGCAGGCCATTCCCGCCGTCGATTACCTAATGGCCGAGAACAAGATCACCCGCTGGGTGCTCGCCGGGACCGACTACGTTTATCCCCGCACAACCAACAAGATCCTCGAGGCATACCTGAAGTCCAAGGGCGTCGCGCCCGCCGATATCATGATCAACTACACGCCGTTCGGTCATTCCGACTGGCAGACGATCGTGGCCGATATCAAGAAGTTCGGCTCGGCTGGCAAGAAGACCGCCGTGGTGTCCACCATCAACGGCGACGCCAACGTGCCGTTCTACAAGGAACTGTCGAGCCAGGGCGTCAAGGCGACGGACATTCCGGTCGTCGCCTTCTCGGTCGGTGAGGAAGAACTGGCCGGCATCGACACCAAGCCGCTGCTGGGCCACCTGGCCGCCTGGAACTACTTCGAGAGCGTGGATACGCCCATCAACAAGGCGTTCATCGACCAGTGGCACGCGTACACTAAGAACCCGAAGCGCGTCACCAATGACCCGATGGAAGCGGCCTTCATCGGCTTCAACATGTGGATCAAGGGCGTCGAGAAGGCCGGCAGCTATGACCCGGCGAAGGTCATCCCGGCGATGATTGGCGTCTCCGTGCCGAACCTCACGGGCGGCTACTCGACGATGATGCCGAACCACCACATCACCAAACCGGTGCTGATCGGCGAGATACAGGCCGACGGCCAGTTCAACATTGTTAGCCAGACGCCGGGCCTGGTCGTGGCCGAAGCCTGGTCGCCGTACCTCGAAGGGTCGAAGGACCTGATCAGCGACTGGCTGCCGCCGATGTCCTGCGGCAACTACAACGTCAAAGTCGGCAAGTGCGGCGGCGCCGGCAAGAGCTGATATTGCCACGCCGGAAGACTGGACTTACGGAGCCCTCCCCCGTTTGCGGGGGAGGGCTGACGAACGGAGTGATGGACATGGGCGTATCATTGAAGCGCCCGGCCAGCAGGCAGCTTAGCATTTGGCTCAGCGCCCTCCTGATCGCCTGGCTGATGATTGTCCCCGCCAAGGCCGACCCCGATCTTAGCGCATTCGCCTCGGGTAGCTTTTCCCAGATCACCGACGGCGTAGCCGCACTTGCAGCGTCAGGCGATCCGCGTGCGGGCGACATCCTGGCCGCCCTGCAATCGGGCGACCTGCTCGTTGGCGCCGACCGCCAGATCTACATCCGCAAAGGCGCCGGCACGACATTGGCCGCCACCGGCCAGCCGGCCGAAGCACCCGGCGCCCGCCCGGTCCGCGTCAACAACAACGTCCGCGTGGCGGTCGATGCCGCACTCGGCACCGTGCGCTTGCTGTCCCCCGATCCGGCCCAACGTGCCGCCGCGGCAGAAGCGGTGTTCCACTCCCGCGATGCCGCCTCCCTCCCGGCACTCGACCGGGCAATCGCCAAGGAGACGGTGCCGGCCATCAAGCACACCATGGCCGAGGCGCGGGCGGCGGCGATCCTGGCTGCCACCGACAGCAGCGATGCCGATCGGCTGTCGGCGATCAAAACCCTGTCCGATCGCGGCGACGCGGAAGCGCGTTCGCTCATGACGGACATTCCCAATCCTTCCCCGCCGGTCGCAGCGGCCGCCGCCAAGGCCGTCGAGTCGATCGAATGGTGGCAAACCATCTGGGGCGTTGGCCAAAGCGTATTCTACGGCCTTTCGCTCGGCTCCGTGCTGTTGCTCGCCGCCGCCGGGCTGGCGATCACCTTCGGCGTGATGGGCGTCATCAACATGGCGCATGGCGAGATGGTCATGCTCGGCGCCTACACGACGTTCGTGGTGCAGGAGGCGATCCGCGGTGCGGTGCCGGGCCTCTTCGGGGCTAGCCTGTTCATCGCCATCCCGGCCGCCTTTCTGGTGTCCGGCGCGGTCGGGGTCGCCATCGAACGATTGCTCATCCGCTTCCTGTATGGCCGCCCGCTCGAGACGCTGCTCGCCACCTGGGGCCTTTCGCTCGTGCTGCAGCAGGCCGTCCGGTCGATCTTCGGCGCCGACAACCGCAATGTGGGAACGCCGGCCTGGATGAGCGGCGCCTACCAGGTCGGCGGCCTGGTGATCACCACCAACCGTCTGACCATCATCATCTTCGCCGTCCTGGTGCTCGGCGCGCTGATGGCCACGCTGCGCTACACCTCGCTCGGCTTGCGGATGCGGGCCGTCACCCAGAACCGCCGCATGGCGGCCGCCATGGGCATCCGCACGCCCTGGGTGGACGCGCTGACCTTCGGGCTCGGTTCGGGTGTGGCGGGCATCGCCGGCGTCGCGCTGAGCCAGATCGACAACGTCAGCCCCAACCTCGGCCAGGGCTACATCATCGACAGCTTCATGGTCGTGGTGTTCGGCGGCGTCGGCAATCTGTGGGGCACGGTGCTGGCCGCAATGGTGCTCGGCATCGTCAACAAATTCCTCGAACCCGTGGCAGGCGCCGTGCTGGGAAAGATCGTGGTGCTCGTGCTGCTGATCATCTTCATCCAGCGCCGCCCGCGGGGCATGTTCCCGCTCAAGGGCCGGGCGGTCGAGGCATGAAAGCCTCGGCTCTCACCGTCTTCCTCGTTCTCGGCGGTGCTTTGCTGCTGGCGGGGCTCAATCTCGGCACCGATCCCGGTTCGGCCGCTCACGTGCCGACCTATGCCGTCTCGCTGGTAGGCAAATACCTGTGCTACGCGATCCTGGCCCTGGCGGTGGACCTGGTCTGGGGCTTCGTCGGCATCCTGACGTTGGGTCATGCCGCGTTCTTCGCGCTCGGCGGCTACGCCATGGGCATGTACCTGATGCGCCAGATCGGCGCGCGGGGCGTGTATGCCAACCCGATCCTGCCGGACTTCATGGTGTTCCTGAACTATCACGAACTGCCGTGGTTCTGGCTCGGGTTCGACTGGTTTCCCTACGCGATGCTGATGGCCGTGCTGGTGCCGGCGGTGCTGGCGGGGGTCTTCGGCTACCTGGCGTTCCGCAGCCGGGTCACCGGCGTGTATCTCTCCATCATCACCCAGGCGCTGACATACGCGCTGCTGCTGGCCTTCTTCCGCAACGACATGGGCTTCGGCGGCAATAACGGCATGACCGACTTCAAGGAGCTGCTGGGCTTCCCGCTCACCGCCGATAGGACGCGCGCCGGCTTGCTGGTGGTGACCGCGATCATGCTGTCCTTGCTCTATCTGCTCGCCCGCGCGGTCACCCGGTCCCGCTTCGGCAAGGTGCTGGTCGCCGTGCGTGACGCCGAAAGCCGCACCCGCTTCCTCGGCTACCGGCCCGAACGCTACAAGCTGGTGGTCTGGGTTCTGTCGGCCGTCATGGCGGCGATCGGCGGCGCGCTCTACGTGCCGCAGGTCGGCATCATCAACCCTGGCGAGTTCGCACCCGCCAACTCGATCGAGGCAGTGATCTGGGTGGCGGTCGGCGGCCGCGGCACGCTGTCCGGCGCGATCCTCGGCGCGGTGCTGGTCAATCTAGGCAAGACGATCCTGACCGGCGCGCTGCCGGAGGTCTGGCTGTTCGCGCTCGGCGCACTCTTCATCCTGGTCACCCTGTTCCTGCCGAGCGGCATTCTAGGGCTGTTCAAGTTGCGCGAGCGGGGCGACCCGCCGCTCCCGGCCGAACCGCTGACGCCGATGGAGTCGGCTGCCAAGGAAGCCACGTCGTGAGCACGGCGGGCACGCTGCTCTACCTCGACAACGTGTCGGTGAGCTTCGATGGCTTCCGCGCCCTGAACGCCCTTTCGCTGGTGCTGGACCCTGGCGAGATGCGCGCGGTGATCGGCCCTAACGGCGCGGGCAAGACCACGATGATGGACGTCATCACCGGCAAGACCCGGCCTGACACTGGCGACGTGCTGTTCGGCGGCAGCACCGACCTGACCCGGCTGACCGAGCCGGACATCGCCGAGCTTGGCATCGGCCGCAAGTTCCAGAAGCCGACGGTGTTCGAGCCGCACACCGTCTGGGATAATCTGCTGCTGTCGCTGGCGGGCGACCGCCGCCCGCGGTTCAGTCTGTTCGCCCGCGAAACCGCCACGGAAAGGGAGCGCATCGAGCAGATCCTGGTCACGACAAGGCTGACTGAACAGCGCAACCGCCGGGCAGGGGACCTTAGCCACGGCCAGAAGCAGTGGCTGGAGATCGGCATGTTGCTGGCGCAGGAACCGAAACTGCTGCTGGTGGACGAGCCGGTGGCCGGCATGACGGACGCCGAAACCGAACAGACCGCGATCTTGCTGCGCGAGATCAACCGCACCCGCAGCGTCGTCGTCGTGGAGCACGACATGGCCTTCGTCCGCGCAC
Organism: uncultured Burkholderiaceae bacterium; assembly: GCA_964657445.1. GTDB lineage: Bacteria > Pseudomonadota > Alphaproteobacteria > Acetobacterales > Acetobacteraceae > LMUY01. Next base: position 4,915 of record CAZZVB010000256.1, read on the forward strand.
TCGGCGTCAAGGTCACCGTGTTGCACGAAGGCAGCGTCCTCAGTGAAGGCAGCATCGACCACGTGAGTGAGGATCCCAAGGTGATCGAGGTGTATCTTGGGCGTTAAAGCAGGCCGCCGATGCTAAGCGTCGAGAACGTGGACCTCTACTATGGCGCGGCCATTGCCTTGCGCCGCGTCTCCATCACTGCGACGCCCGGCGCAGTCACCTGCGTGCTCGGCCGGAATGGCGTGGGCAAGACCAGCCTGTTGCGGGCGATCACCGGCGCGCACCCGGTTAAATCCGGCCGCGTGATGTGGGAGGGGCAGGATATCACTCGCCTGCCCACCTTCGAGCGCGCTCGCCGCGGCATTGCCTGGGTGCCGCAGGGCCGCGACATCTTCCCGCTACTGACCGTGCGCGAGAACCTGGAGACCGGCTTCGCCGTGCTGCCGCGCCGGGCGCGCCGGGTTCCGGACGAGATGTTCGAGCTGTTTCCCATCCTCAAGACCATGCTGCGCCGCC
>CAZZVB010000257.1:0-5418 GCA_964657445.1 uncultured Burkholderiaceae bacterium
GTGGGTGACGCGGACGGTTTCACCGGGCAGCGTACAAGGCAGGTAGGCGGTCTGGCCGTCCGGAAGAATTGCTACACCGTCGCCGTCGGAGGCTATGCGGGTGATCTCGAGGGCATCGTGCCCCTCACCCTGCCCTCTCCCGGAGGGAGAGGGTTTTTGGGCGTTCAGCCGCCGAACGCGGACAATCCTGTCTGCGCCCGCCCCAGGATCAGGGCGTGAACGTCATGCGTGCCCTCGTAGGTGTTCACCGCCTCGAGGTTCATGACGTGACGGATCACGTGATACTCGTCGGCGATGCCGTTGCCGCCGTGCATGTCGCGGGCCTCGCGGGCGATCGTCAGCGCCTTGCCGCAGGAATTGCGCTTGCACAGGCTGATCATCTCCGGCGCGGCGCGATGCTCGTCCATCAGGCGGCCGAGGCGCAGCACCGACTGCAGGCCGATGGTGATCTCGGTCTGCATGTCCGCCAGCTTCTTCTGGATCAGCTGCGTCGCGGCAAGCGGGCGTCCGAACATCATGCGCTGCAGCGTGTATTCACGGGCCGCATGCCAGCAGAACTCGGCCGCGCCGAGCGCGCCCCAGGAGATGCCATACCGCGCGTTGTTGAGGCATGAGAACGGGCCGCGCAGGCCCTTCACGCCGGGCAGCAGGTTTTCGTCCGGGACGAACACCTCGTCCATCATGATCATGCCGGTCTTGGACGCGCGCAGGCTGAACTTGCCCTCGATCGCGGGGGCGGTCAGGCCCTTCATGCCCTTTTCCAGGATGAAGCCGCGGATCGTGCCGCTGTCGTCCTTGGCCCAGACCACGAACACGTCGGCCAGCGGCGAGTTGGTGATCCAGGTCTTCGACCCGCTCACCAAGTAGCCGCCATCGACCTTCTTGCCCCGGGTGCGCATGGAGCCCGGGTCGGACCCGGCGTCCGGCTCCGTCAGCCCGAAGCAGCCGACGAACTCGCCGGTCTGCAGCTTGGGCAGGAACTTCTGGCGCTGCTCTTCCGAGCCGAAAGCCCAGATCGGATACATCACCAGCGAGGACTGCACGGAGAACGCGGAGCGGTATCCGCTATCGACGCGCTCCACCTCACGGGCGATCAGACCATAGGCGACGTAGCCGACGCCGGCGCAGCCATAGCCTTCCAGGGTCGCGCCCAGGAAGCCCATCTCGCCCATCTCGTTCATGATCTCACGGTCAAACCGCTCATGGCGGTTGGCCATCAGAACGCGGGGCATCAGCTTGTCTTGGCAGTAGGCCCGCGCGGCGTCGCGGATCGCGCGCTCATCCTCGGTCAGTTGGTCGTCGAGCAGCAGCGCGTCATCCCACGAGAACGGGCCCATCGGGCGGTTCTGCGGCGCCGGGCCGGGCGGGTTGTCCTGCAGCGGGCGCCCTTCGGCGGCTTCCGGGACGGCGACGGGCGTCATGACGTTCATGCCGTAGTTTCCTCCGTTTGGCGCGATTCAGTCGCGCGGATAGGCGAGCGTATCAGCATGAACGCTGGAACGTCATCGCCAAAGCCCTGAACCGCCGGGCCGAGATCATCATCGCGATAGCGGCCCTCACGGCGCGGCCGCCGGTCCCGCTCAAAGTCGCGCGAACGCTCGCCAGGCTGCTCCCGCACCGCCTCCCGTGGGATAGCCTCCCTGGCCGGGCGCTCCCGCGGGGCGCGCACGGCGGGCGCAGCGTCGGCAGGCTCGGCGCGGCGGACGCGGCGCGGCTCGGCGGTTTTTTCAGGCTTGGCTGCGGTCTTTTCGGCCTTCGCCGTGGCGGGCGGTTTGGCTTCCGCGCGGCGTGGCTTCGCCTCGGGCTTGGCGGCGACCCGGCCGCGGCCACGGCGTTTGCGGCCGTCACCCTCGGCCCACTCGACTTCGTCCAGCCCGTCCACTGTCAGGCGCGGAATCGGCGCGCCCACCAGCTTCTCGATTGCTTCGACGGCCAGCCGGTCATCGGGCGAGGCGAGGGTGAAGGCGTGGCCCGTCAACCCGGCGCGGCCCGTGCGGCCGATGCGGTGGACATAGTCCTCGGCATGATGCGGCACGTCGAAGTTGAAGACGTGCGACAGCCCGCTGATGTCCACGCCGCGCGCGGCGACGTCGCTGCACACCAGCAGGCGTAGCTCGCTCGCCTTGAACCGGGCCATCGTCGCCGTCCGCTCGGACTGCGACAGGTCGCCGTGCAGCGCGCCGACGTCAAAGCCGTGACGCTTGAGCGACTTGTAGAGGACGTCCACCTCGATCTTGCGATTGCAGAAGATCAGCGCGTTCTGCACGTTCTCCGACCGGATCAGCCGGCGCAGCGCCTCGCGCTTATCCGTCTCCGCAACCAGCGCCAAGCCGGCCACGATCGTCGTGGCGACCGATGCCGGGCGCGAGACGGTGATCATCTTCGGGTTCTGCAGGAAGGCGTCGGCCAGCCGCTTGATCTCCGGCGCCATCGTGGCGGAGAAGAACAGCGTCTGCCGGGTGCGCGGCAGCATGGCGACGATGCGTTCGACGTCGGGGATGAACCCCATGTCGAGCATCCGGTCCGCCTCGTCGATCACCAGGATCTTGGTGTCGGTCATCAGCAGGCCGCCACGCTCGAACAGGTCGATCAGGCGGCCCGGCGTGGCGATCAGGACGTCCACGCCCTTCATCAGGGCGTCCTTCTGATCGTTCATGCTCTCGCCGCCGATCAGCAGCGCATGGTTCAGCTTGAGATGCTTGCCATACTGGACAAAGTTTTCCGCAACCTGCAGCGCCAGTTCGCGCGTCGGCTCCAATATCAAGGAGCGCGGCATACGGGCACGGGCGCGGCTGCCGGCCAGGATGTCCATCAACGGCAGCGTGAACGATGCTGTCTTGCCGGTGCCCGTCTGCGCCACGCCGAGCACGTCGCGGCCCATCAGCACGCTGGGGATCGCCTGTTCCTGGATGGGGGTCGGATGCTGATACCCCATTTCCGCAATGGCCTGCAGGATCGGCTCGGACAGCCCAAGGTCAGCGAATACGGTTTTTGGCGCTTCCGGCACGATTTGCACCAGGCCACCAGCGCCGCCGCTGACGTGGAGCGGCTGGCCGTCGATATCGGAGGCGATGACCGTTTCCGCAGGCTCAGGCGCGACCGCCGCTGCTTTGTCCAGCGACGGAGCATCGGGGCCTGGTATGTCGGCCGCAATCAATTCGGGCGCCGCCTCCTCCGCAGGGGAATGGGCAGCATGTGCCTGCTGAGGCACGGCGGCCTCATGCTCGTCCGCCCCATGCTCAACGTCTGGGCCGGGTTGTGCAGTCTGGTCCGCCGGGGCGGTGGTCATTTCGGTCAACAAGTGGTTCCGGTCGCTTACGATGAAGCCGGCGCACCAAATCATGCCGGCCGATGGCGCCATTCCGGCGCGGGGCACGTTCCCGCGCCTCACGCCGCCATATCTGGAACCAGGGGCCGAAAGTCAAGGAATTAGCGCGCCGCGCGCCTGCAACGGTTGGTGGCCGTGCCACTTAAGATCGGCGAAAACGAAGGACCTTGCCGATGGCATCCGAGCAACAGGCGCTGCCGATCGAAGACTACGGCGTTATCGGCGACTGCAACACGATCGCCCTCGTCGGCCGCAATGGCTCGATCGACTGGCTGTGCCTGCCCCGTTTCGACAGCGGCGCGTGTTTTGCCGCGCTCATGGGCTCGCCCGAGAACGGACGGTGGCGGATCGCTCCGGCGTCGCCGGAAGGATTGACCACGACGCGCGCCTATCGCGATGGCGGACTGGTGCTGGAGACGCTGTTCACCACCGCGAGCGGCTCTGCCGTGCTGATCGATTTCATGGTGCCGGAAGCCGCCAATAGCAGCGTGGTGCGGATCGTGGAGGGGCGCACCGGCGAGGTCGAGATGGCTCTGGATCTCGCCCTTCGCTTCGACTACGGCGCGTCGGTGCCGTGGGTGACCCGGATCGAGGACGGCCGCACCCTGGTCGCGATCGCCGGGCCGGAGATGGCCGTGCTGCGCACGCCGCTGCATCTGCACGGGCGGCACATGCAGTCGGTGGCCACCTTCACCGTGAAGCCGGGGGAGAGGGTGCCGTTCGTGATGACGCACGGCCCGTCGCATCTGCCGCCGCCCGCGGCGCTCGATGCGATGCAGGCCCTGGCTCAGACCGAGCGGTATTGGGCGGATTGGTCCGGCCGCGGCCGCTACAAAGGCGAGCACCAGAAAGCGGTGCAGACCTCCCTGCTGGTGCTCAAGGCGTTGACCTTCCACCCGACGGGCGGGATCGCCGCCGCTGCGACGACGTCGCTGCCGGAGCAGCTCGGTGGGTCGCGCAACTGGGACTATCGCTATTGCTGGCTGCGCGATGCGACCCTCACGCTGTTCTCGCTGATGCACGCTGGCTACTACGAGGAAGCCGGCGAATGGCGCGCCTGGCTGCACCGCAGCGTTGCCGGCAGCCCGCAGCAAATCCAGATCATGTACGGCATCGCCGGCGAACGGCGGCTCGCGGAATGGGAGGTGCCATGGCTGCCGGGCTACCAGGGCGCCTCCCCGGTCCGCATCGGCAACGCGGCCTCCGAACAACTGCAGCTCGATGTATTCGGCGAGGTGACGGAGGCGATGCACCAGGCGCGCAATGGCGGCCTGACGACCCCGCTGGCGAGCTGGAATCTGCAATGCGCCATCATCGAGCACCTCGAGACGATCTGGCAGCAGCCCGACGAGGGCATCTGGGAGACGCGGGGCGGCCGCAAGCACTTCACCTACTCCAAGGTGATGACCTGGCTTGCCTTCGACCGCATGGTGAAGGACGCGGAGGAACACGGGCTGCCCGGACCGGTCGAGCACTGGAAGGAGGTGCGCGACCAGATCCGCGACATGGTGATGCAGCGGGGCTTCCACCCCGGCAAGAACAGCTTCACCCAGCACTTCGACACCGATGAACTGGATGCAAGCCTGTTGCTGATCCCGCTGGTCGGCTTCCTGCCGCACGACGACCCGCACGTGCTGGGCACCACGGCCGCGGTCGAGCGGGAGTTGCTGAAGGACGGCTTCGTGCTGCGCTACAGCACCGCGGACAGCAAGGACGGCCTGCCGCCGGGTGAAGGCGCGTTCCTGGCCTGCTCGTTCTGGCTGGTGGACAATTGGCACATGCAGGGCCGCAGCGAAGAGGCGCGCGCCTTCTTCGATCGGCTGCTGTCCTTGCGCAACGACCTGGGTTTGCTGAGCGAGGAGTATGACCCGGCCGCCAAGCGCATGACCGGCAACTTCCCCCAAGCCTTTAGCCACACGGCCCTGATCGCCAGCGCCATGAACCTGGCCCAAACCGGCCCTGCCCAGGTCCGAGAGGCGGAGGCCACTTAAAACCCAACGACCGCGAGGCTGCGCGGGCAGGGTTCGCAAAAAAGATTGCAAACGCATGCGGATGTGTGTTCTTGTTATGTTCATGAACTCGTCCGCTTC
>CAZZVB010000258.1:0-5415 GCA_964657445.1 uncultured Burkholderiaceae bacterium
GCGGAGTTACCCGGCACGTGCTGGAGAACGCCGATCTGCCGGTCATGATGAACCGGTAGAGCGCCTGCGCTGACGAGGCGGCTCAGCGGGCCATATCCCAAACCCGCACGTAGCTGATCGGCCAATCCCAACCGCCCGGCTCGCCGCCTTGGTCGGTGATCTTGGACAGATCGTTGAACTTGGCGCCGACCTGCAGGCTGGCGATCAGGTGCGCGGGCGCATCGCCTTTGCTGTTCCATTCGAAATACGTCGTCTTATACACCTGGCCGTCGAGCAGATACTTCAGAACGTGGTCGCGGCCCCACTCGAAGCCATAGGTGTGGAAGCCGGCAGTCAGGTCCTGTTTGGGTTGGTAATACCACTTGTCGCCATAGTCGGGCGCACGGGACAGGTCGTGCGGATTGCCGTAGGCAGCATCATTATGGTTGGTCGGCGTGGCGCTGATCAGGTAGTGGCCAGGCTTGGTGTTGTCGAACCCGAACTGGTCGAAGATGTCGATTTCCGGCGGCCAGGTCAGCCCAATGAACTCAGGCTTGCCGCCGGGGGTGGCCGGCGGGTCCTCCTCCCCGGGATTGAGCCAGAAGGCCGGCCAGGCATACGGCGCCACGGGCATCTTGCAGCGGATTTCGATAAAGCTGCCGGGCCGGATCGGCATCGCAAACCGCACGATGCCGCTTTCGATGTTGCCGTCGCCGCAATCCGTGCGGACGCCCGTGTCCAGCCCGCAATGCGCCTTCAGCACCAATGCGTCCGGCGTAAAGACGTGCAGTGAGCGCGGGTCCCCCTGGGGATAGTCGCGATGCCGGGCACGATAATTGTCATAGAGGCCGTCGGTGCCGTTCCCGGTCGTCTTGGCGTCGCCATAGATGTAGCGGTCGTACGCGATCCGATCGAGTTCAGCCTTATTATGAACGGTTGTGCCGGGGCCGGTGCCGAACACGGCATTCAGGCGGTTCTTGAACGTCCCCTCGACTCCGGATGGCTTGACGTCGCTGCCGACCGGCGCTGCCGCCCCGGCCACGGTGGTGTCGGCCGCGAAACCGGAGGACGGCAACGCGAGAGCCAGCGAACAGACGAGGGCAAATTGAAAGCGCACACGCAATCTCCGTTCAGATATGCCCGGATTAGCCGCCGATAGAGGGCAGCGTTGCCTCCTGGGTGCCGATATAGCTCTGCGGATCGGACGCAGGTTCGTGGTCCCGCGCCTCCAGCTTCGTGACGCACGCATCCGTGCTTGCGATCACGGCCGGCCACCCGGCGTCCGGCACGGCAAGGCTGTTCAGCAGGCAGCCATCGTAATTCGTCAATTCCACTCCGGCGCCGCAGCCAAACGACGGCCGGTCCGCACGCGCCGCCGTCAGGATGATCCGGTTAGGCCGCGCCATGGGTGGCCGGGCGAAATCGCCAGTGTAGCAGGCCGAAACGATCACCACCGTCGGCACGGCGCCGCATCCCGATCGAAGCGCGCTGTCCAGGTCCGAAGGCGAGATGAATTCCGTCCGGGGCGCCAGATACACGCCTGGCCCATGCGCGCCGTGCGACGTCAGGAACACCATGCAGGCCTCACCCGGCCCGGGGCGCAGGTTGGCGATCGCGTCCAGCACCCGCAGGCGCGTCGCCAGCATGACGCGCGGTTGGGCCAGCATCTTCGGCGCGGCGCTGAGCCGGACCGTCTCGGCGGCACTGCCCGAACGGCGGAGCAGATCGAGCATCCGGCCGGTCGCGTTGTCGAACACGGGCAGGGAGCCATCACCGGCCACGACAACGGCCACCCATCGCTGCGGCTGCCGCGCGACCGGCGCCTCGGCGCGCGGAGGCGGGACGCAACTTGCAAGCACCGCAAGCATGGCCGCGCCTAAGCCGGCGCGCATCGCCGCCAGCCGTGTCACGAGGATGTCAGCCGGTGCAGCGTCGTTCGGCGCATCGTCGTATCTTCGAGTTCGCGGGTTGTCGGCACATCGTACACTGCGAACGGCGCCATGCCGGACGGCAGATAGGCTCGCCCTGGATCGGCAACCCAAACCTCCGCCGAAGCCGCCATATGGCGTAGCCACGGCATGATATGACCAGTCATGGGCGCCTCGTAGCACACGTCACCGCATAGGATGAGGTCCCATTTGCAGGGCGTGCCAACGATATCGGCCGTGATCACGCCAATATCAGCGCCGTTCGCGGCGGCGTTCAAAGCGGTGGCCGCCGACGCCATCGCGTCGATCTCCGCGGCATCGACGCGGGCTGCGCCGGCCAGCACGCAGGCGATGGCCGCCAGCCCGCCCCCGGCTGCAAAATCCAGCACCCGCCGGCCTGCCACCAAACCAGGGTTGTCCAGCACGTGGCGCGCGAGCGCCTGGCTGCCCGGCCAGGCGAACGCCCAGAACGGAGGTTCGATCCCGTGCTGTTCGAGGAAGTCTTCCGACGCCTGCCAGATCGGCGTGATGTCCGTCGCGAGGTAGAGTGCGATCTCCGGCACCAGGGGCGCCCGGCTCAGCTGCGTATGGGTCGCGATGAAGCCGGCCGGACCAGAACTCACAACCGGCCGATCAGGATGGCCAGCGCGGCGGCAAGCCCCGTCTCCCGGTTCAGCCGGAACAGACCGAGGCAACTCGCCGGGTCATGGATGTCGAGACGCGCGACCTGCCACGCCAGGAGGGCGGCTGGCAGCAGCAGCGCCGGGTAAAAGCCCGGCGACAGGCCAGCGAGATGGCCCGCGAGCGCCAGGACCGCGATGGTGGCCGCGTAGGTTGCCGCCAGCAGCGGGCGCGACCACTTGCCCCAGAGCCGGGCGGTGGAGCGGACGCCGGCTGCAGCGTCGTCCTCCCGGTCCTGATGGGCGTAGATCGTGTCGAAGCCGAGATCCCACAGGATCGCGGCCGCGTAGATCGCAACCCAGGTCCAGTCCAGCCGCTGCGCACCGGCGGCATACCCCATCGGGGCGCCGAAGCCGAAGGTGAACCCCATGACGAGCTGCGGCCACCAGGTCACCCGCTTGGCCAGGGGATAGAGCCCCACCAGCAGCAGAGACCCGGCGCCGAGCGCCCAGCACAGCAACGGCAGTTGCAGCAGCACCAGCAACCCCGTCATGAGCAGCAATATTAGCGCCACCGCGGCCTGCCGCATGCCGAGCGCGCCCGACGCAAGCGGACGACCGGCAGTGCGCGCCACCAACCGGTCGAGGTCACGGTCCCACATGTCGTTGACCACGCAGCCGGCGCCCCGCATCGCCACGCTGCCCACGGCAAACAGCGCCACCAGCCAGGCCGTGCGCCGTGCCGGCGCGCCGGAGATCAGCAGCCCCCAAAGCCCGGGCAGGAACAGCAGCCACACGCCGATCGGGCGGTCCAGCCGCAGCAGCAGCACGTAGGGGCGCCAGCCCGGCGGCAGCCGTGCAACCCAGCCGCCGGATGCAATGTCGGTATGGGCGCTCATCATGCCCCGCCTATCCTGCGCGCCACCGCCACCGTCAACCTGCAACGCACTGGCGCCGTCCGCCTGCCGAGCCCACTTGCCCAACGAGCCCGCCTGCTTGACGACGCATGTGGGATTGTACCATCCCTGGTGACATCCAGCTCGGAAAGCTTCGCCACGCATGTCCAACCCGTCCGAGGCCGATGACACTCCCATCGAGTCCGTGCAGCAACTCGTCGGCTACCTGGCGGAAGGGGGCAAGCCAAAGAGCGAATGGCGCATCGGCACCGAACACGAGAAGTTCGGCTTCCGCCGTGCGGATTTCCTGCCGCCGCCCTATGAGCCTGGCGGCATCCGCTCCCTCCTCGACGGCCTGTCCAGCCCCGAATGGGAGGAGATCCCGGATAGCGGCCTGCCGATCGGCCTGAAAGGGCGCGGTTCGCACAAAGGCGCATCGGTCTCGCTGGAGCCGGGCGGTCAGTTGGAGCTGTCGGGTGCGCCGCTGCGGACGCTGCATGAAACCAGGGCCGAGCTGGAGCAGCATTGCGCCACCGTTTCAGCCTTGGCCGCGGATCTGGGCGCCGGGTTTGCACCACTCGGCTTCCATCCGGTCATCACCCGGGACCAGGCACAGTGGATGCCGAAAAGCCGTTACGCGATCATGCGGCGCTACATGCCGAAGGTCGGTTCGATGGGCCTCGACATGATGCTGCGCACCTGCACGGTGCAGGTGAACCTCGACTTCGCGGACGAGGCGGACATGCGGCGCAAACTGTGGGTGTCGCTGGCGTTGCAGCCGCTTGCCACGGCGCTGTTCGCCAACTCCCCGTTCAAGGAAGGCAAGCCGAACGGCCTGCTGTCGAACCGCGCGCATGTCTGGACCGACGTGGACGCCGCCCGCACCGGCATGCCGGCGATGATGTTCGGCGAGCATTTCGGCTTTGAAGAATTCACGGACTGGCTGCTGGACATGCCCATGTACTTCATCCTCCGCGACAGCCGGTACATCGACCTGGCCGGCTGTTCGTTCCGGGATTTCATGGCCGGGCGGCTGCCCCAGGCCGCAGGGCAGGTCGCGACGGTCGGTGACTTTGCCGATCATGTCACGACGGCCTTCACCGACGTGCGGCTGAAGCGCTTCCTGGAGATGCGGGGCTCCGACGCGGGCAGCCCGGCGATGATGCTGGCGCAGTCCGCCTTGTGGGTGGGGCTGCTGTATGACGATGCGGCGCTGTCGGCCGCGGTCGCGCTGGTGCGCCACCATGCGGCTGAGACCTTCATAACCCTGCGTGGCCAAGTTCCTCGCCTCGCAATGGGCACGCCCTGGCAGTCGGGCACCTTGCGCGACCTCGCCCGCGACGTCATCGCCATTGCAAAGGATGGCCTGAAGGCCCGCAGCCAGATCGAAGGCGGTTACGACGAGAGCCGCTATCTCGACCCGCTGCACGCCATCGCGGCCGGCGGCCCGACCCAAGCCGAACACTGGCTGACTCGCTACGAGACGGCGTGGGACCACGATGTGACCCGGCTGTTTGCCGAGGCCTCGATCTGACAAACAGGGCCGCCGGCAGCGCTCTCCCTCCAGGAGAGAAGAAGGGCTCGCCGCGCCTAACACGTGTCACGCGCCACCCCGCCAGCCGGCTCACCCGCACAAACCCGCTCAAGCACCTGGCCAGCCAGCCCTAGGTCGCGGCAGATCCGCCGCACCACCTGGTCCACCGGCAAATCCGCCAGCTCCCGCTCCAACGCCGGGTCCTCCAGCCGCTCGGCCAGCTCATCGAACAGCCGTTCCGCCGCCTCTCCGTCGCTGTTCTGCCGGATCACGCCGGCCACATCCTGCGCCACCTGCCGCCGCAGCATCGCCGCACGGTCGTCCGCCGAGCCAACCCGCGGCCACCCGGCCGCCATCCGCTCGATCATCGCCAGGCTGCGCCGCACCGATCGCGAAAGCCGGTCGAACGCCCGCGCCAGGGCGTCCGCGCGCGCCGTCGCCTGCGCCATCGCCTCATT
>CAZZVB010000259.1:0-5405 GCA_964657445.1 uncultured Burkholderiaceae bacterium
CCGCATGTCGCCGTCGAACTGCGGTCTGTTCACTGGGATCGCAGGCGGCAGGAAGACTGTGTGCGGCATTGGCGGATGCCGCAGTTTGCCCGCGTCAAACGCAAGGTTGAGCCAAGTCGAGCCGATCGCCCGCGAGCCCGAAGACGCATCGAGCATGGGCTCGAGCATGTCATGGCGCTGCACGACCAGCTTGGCTTCCCAGCACCAGCCGGAGACCGTCTCGCGGTCGAAGGTGAAAACCTTGAACCGTTTGTCCCACTGCATCGTTACGCCGTTCGACTGAAAGATCTCGGCGGTTTTGCCCATGTCCAAACGAGGTCCGGTCACGTTGCCGGTAGTCCGATATCGAGTGCATAAGCTGAGATATCGCTCGATGTAATCGGACTCGGCCAACAGTTCCAGAAGCCGATCGTGAGCGACGGCGTCGAACGCCAGTTTCTTCGCGTTCATTGATGGACCTTTCCTTCGATATCCCTGATCTTGATCGACAGTTCGCTTGCTTTGCTGAGGATGCCGTTAGGGATAGCCTTGGTCTGTACGGGGAGTTAGAGCCAGAGCTGCCCCTGGATTGTTGCATCCCGTAAGTCGTCTGGTCGGGAAAGCGAGATGCCGAGCAAGCCTTCAAACCCATCTAGAGATTACGTTTCCCAAAGGTTATCGTACGACCGACGCTCTGCCCTCTATGGGCTGCTCTTCCCGCCGCCGCCCAACATCGCCGACAAATCCACGCCGTTCACCAAGGCCTTTCCCTTGGCTAGAGTAACCTGCCATAGCGCCTGGTCGCCGGTGACTTTGGCAATGCCTTTGAGGAAGATCACCACCGGGATACCCGCTTGCAACGCCGGATTGGCTTGCGCCTGGGCGATTAGGTCATCCAGCCCGTGTGCGGTGATGTCCGCCTGTCCGGACACCACCTGCGGGGATGTCGCGGTAAACGACCCTGTGCCTCGAAACTGCGCTCCGGCAAGATCGATGGCTAGCCGGTCGAACGCGAAGACGATGCCGCCATTGGCGAAAATCTGTGAAAAGTCAGGTCCCTTGTCAGGGCCGGGCTTGCCGGGCGCCGGTGGCGCACTCGCATCCTCGCCCAGCTTGGTGAGCGCCGCTCCGTTCACGTTGGACACCGTCGCATGCAAGGCCACCAGCGACGGCACGTAGGACGCCAGTTGAGGCGGCAATGAATCCACGGTCAGCCCGTCCATGGTGAACCCGAAATCGCCACCCAGGAGCTTAGCCGGCGCCTGTCCGCCCATCGCCACTTCCAGGCGCTTGATCGCCCCCGTTACGCCAGACGAGTCGAATTTCACGCCTTGGAAGCTCTGCTCGAACCGGGCGCCGGTCAGCAAGCCCATCGCCGAGGCCAGCAGATCGTGCAACTTCTGCTTTTCAGCCGGTGTCGGCGGGGCGGAGGGGTCTCGTCCGCTCGCCTTCGCCATGTTCGCCATCTGAAAACTGCTTGTCACCAGCGGCAGCAGCTTGTCGTGCGCCAGGCCGGAGATTGTGGCCGTGGTGTGAAGCAGGTCTGCGCTGAAGCTCGACCCGTTTCCATCGGGCGTCTCGAACTTCGTGAAGTAGCCGTCCCCAGTCCCGTCCAGCACCAGGTCGGCGTGGGCCGGATCGGTCGGGCGCGTGCTCGTGGTGCTGGTCAGATGGCTGAAATGGGTCGCGGTTGCCCCAGCGCTGCTCGTGTTGGTCCAATCGAGGGCGGTGAAGGTGCCGCTGCCGTTCGCGGGCGTCTCGTAGCTCGTATCGATGACGCTGCTCGCAGTCTGGCTGCCAAGCGTCACGTGATAGGACACTTCCTGCTGTTCCATCTTAGGGGGACGGCCGGCCGGCACCTGCGTGTCCACGACGGGCTGCCTTGCGGTGAAGGAGACGTCAGCCGGGAAGCGCTGCTCGTCCAGCGCCCATCGCGTGCCGCCGAGCGGTTTGGCCTTTGCAGTGAACGCGGCGTCCGGCGGCGTGAGCTTGCCGAGCCCGAACTCTGACAACGGCACGCGAACGAGGTAGTGGTCCCCTTCGGCTGTCATCTGCACCGGCCGGGCAGGGATGGGCATAGCGCCCGCGGTGGCCTTGCCGAGCCAGTCCGAGAGCTGTCGTTCCAGGTTCTGCGCCTGTTCGGGCGATGGCGTTGTTTGGGAGTGGGCAGAACCAGCGGCAATTGATGCCAGGGCGAAGGCAAACAGAAAGCCTCGGTTAACCCGCATGGCGTATCCCCGCTGATGATTTCGTCGAGGGAGCATGCCTCAGAAGCTGAGACGGCGGAACCCTGTTGCCGCTGGTCCACGTTGCCCGGGCAAACACAAAAGGGGACTAGACGATGGAGTTTCGTATCAGCGGCCGCATTGCTGCCGTGACCGGGGCTGACCCGAGGCTGGATTTTGGCACGGGGGAGTTGCTTCTGGCCGGGCCATCGTCAGCGACAGAAAGGACGATGCGGATCAATGGCTCCGCAATCGGGCCGGTCTAGCTCTCGGCGACCTCGACGGCTGCCACATCGAGCAGGCGTTCGATCACCTCAGGCTCCTGCGCGCCGGCGATGGCGTGGCGGCCGCCGACGACAAAGCAGGGCACGCCGTTGATGCCCAGCCGGTGGGCGCGCAGGTTTTCGGCATGCACCGCGTCGAGCTCGGCGTCGCTGATCAGCATCGCACGGGCGCCGGACGGGTCGAGCCCGCAGGAGAATGCCACGGCACACAGTACGCTCAGCTCGCCCAAATCCCGCCCATCGGCGAAATGAGCAGCAAACAGCGCCTCAACTACGCTGTCGGCGCGGCCGAATTTGGCGGCCCAACGAACCAGACGATGCGCGTCTATGCTGGAGGGCGTGCGGCGGACGCGGTCGAAGCGGAACTGCACACCTTCCGCCCGGCCGATCTCGGCGATGGAAGTATAGAGCCTGCGCGCCCGGTCCTCGCCGCCGAACTTGCGCACGACGTAGTCCGAACGCGACATGCCGAGGCGCGGCATGTCCGGGTTCAACAAGAACGGCCGCCATACCAGATCGACCAGCAGGTCCGGCCGGCGGCGGATGGTGCGCATGAGGCGACGGGTGCCCAGGTAGCACCAGGGACAGACCAGATCGTGCACCACCTCGACGACGAGGCGTGCTTTCGGCGGAGCTAAGACGTTCACCGCACTAGTCTAGCCGCGCCGGACACGACGCGTCACATGCTTTCTGGCAGCAATCGCGCTTGGCTCAGACCTCGCCATAGGCCGAGATCACCGGGTCGAGGCGGAACTCATCGACCAGGAAGTCGATCACCGCCCGGGTGCGGGGGGCCAAGTTGCGGCGGGAGGGATAGACGGCCGAGATCGGGGTTGCCGGCGGCTCCCAACCGGTCAGGACGCGGGTTAGGCGGCCGTCGTCGATCTCGCCACTGAAGAACCAGGTCGGCAGCACGGCAAAGCCCAGGCCCGCGAGCACGGCCTGACGTACCGCCTCCCCAGCGTCGGTGCGGAACCGGCCTGTCACGGGCACGGTGACGGAGCCGTCTGGCCCTTCAAACAGCCACTCGCCAGGCGTCGCATAACCGGTGAATACGATGCATGGCTTATCGGCCAGTTCGCGCGGATGTTGCGGTACGCCAAAGGTTTCGAGGCAGGCCGGCGAGGCGACGGCGATCCGGCGGGACGAGCCGATCTTGCGCGCCACCAGCGTGGCCTCGGTGACCGGCGACATCCGCACCGCGAGGTCCACGCCTTCGGCGACCATGTCCACGGTGTAGTCGGACATGCGCAGCTCGATCGAGAGTTCCGGATAACGCTCCAGCAGCCGAGGAATGCGCGGTGCTACATACAGGCGGCCGAACGTAGTGGTGGTCGCCAAGCGCACCAGGCCACCTGGCAGACTGTGTCGCCGGCCGACCGAGGCCTCCGCCTCCTCAACGCTGTCGATCACGCGCCGGGCATGGCCCAGCAGGTCACGCCCGTCTTCGGTCAGCGCCAGGCTGCGCGTCGTGCGCTGGATCAATCGCGCTCCGAGGTGCTCCTCCAATGAGGCGATCTGTCGGGAGACGGCTGGCTGGGTGGTGCCCATCTCGCGCGCGACGGCCGAGAAGGAGCGCGCTTCCGCGACCCTGATGAAAACGCGGAATGCGGCGACAACGTCCATCGCTTATGCTGGAGCGGTATCGCTCATACCGGCAACAAGCCCCTTTCGCTCAAGCAGCCGAGTGTTGACATGGAGTGTCTCGGACCGGTCAAGTTGCGGGAACAAGCGACAGACATGCAAACACCTCAAGGTAGCCTCACACACCAGTTAGACGCATTTCGGGCCGGGTTCATCGGCCGGTTGCCGGCGCACGAGCGGGCGTTGATCCTGGCGGCGGCCGAAGACCTGCGCGCTGGTGAGCATGACCGCATTACACCTCATGCTGGCGACTTAGCGCCGGGCTTTGAATTGCTGGATGAACATGGCCGCCGCGTGCGGCTTGTGGATCGATTGGAGCAGGGTCCGGTTGTGCTGCTATTCGTCCGCGGCGCCTGGTGCCCGTTCTGCACATTGACGTTGCGGGCATATCAGAAGGCGTTGCCGGCGATCCAGGCGGCCGGCGCCGATTTGCTCGCCATAACGCCGCAGCCGGCGACCACCTGTTCGCAGATGACGGAACGCGACCTACTCGCCTTTCCCACTTTGTCGGACCACGACAATGGTGTCGCGGAGCGCTACGGCGTCGCCTATGAACTCGCGCCGGCATTGCGGGAGGTCTATTTGCGGCTAGGGCATGACCTGCCGCGGCTGAATAAGACAGGCAACTGGCGTGTGCCGCTGCCCGCCACGTTCATCATCGGGCAAGATCAGCGCATCATCCGCGCCCACGTCGAGCCCGTCGCACATCGCCGGCTCGAGCCTTCGGAGGTCGTGCGGACGCTAGACGAGTTACGCGTCAGCGCGTGATGGCCTGGGCAAGCGCCCTGACCATCACACTAGGCCTTTGATGTCAGCGGCTGTAGTACTCGGTCGGTGGGAGGGTGGTCGGCATACGTGCCAGCCAATCTTTGAGACCTGTCGTCCAGATGCTGAGTGCGGCGGCGATTGTGCGGGCGATCTGGGCGTTGCCTTGCTGAGCGAGTAGCAAAGCCTCACCGGCTTGTTCGAAATTGGTCATCGTAGCGATCCTTCAGCTTGGTTGAACCGGAGCAGAAGGACGTTTCCAACTTATTGTGCACTGCAACATAGGGTGCCGATGTTGCATTGCAACATCTTTCGACCGCGCCCTGCGGCGGCACGCTTTGAGCGGGGTTAACCCCGACAGGCAGCCCGTTGGCGTACCAGCGCCAGCATGGTCTGACTGATCGGCACCGGCTTTTCCACCCATCCGGCCATCTCGACGACAGCGCCGAGAATGGCCTCAATCTCCAGCGGGCGGCCAAGCTCCAGATCTTGCAGCATGGATGTCTTG
>CAZZVB010000260.1:0-5390 GCA_964657445.1 uncultured Burkholderiaceae bacterium
GGTCAGGACCTGATGGTAGGGAGCATGCGGCAGCCGGCTCGGGTCCGGCAGGGCCGGGGCCTGCGGATCTTTGGGACTCAGCGAGGCATCGGCCATGGTGAGCATTCCTTTCGTGCGCCCGCGGGGACCATCAGCATGGTGTCACAACGGAGCATGCTGGCGGGCGTTCCGGCCACCCGGCCGAATAGGTCTGCAGCGCATCCCCGCCGTTGCCGCTGCGCGATCCAGTGTTCGCGGGGCGATGGCGTGCCCGGCATCCGCGACGCCGGTGGGCGTCACGCTGCGAGCTTCACCTTGTCAGTGCGGGGCGATGACGCCGGGCGTGGCCTTGCGGCCGCGAGTGCCGGTTCGGCCCCGGCCGCATCGAGCAGGCGATAGGTGAGCAGCTTCGCCCGGTCGTTGATGAGGAACCACACGAGCGCGTAGCTCCACACCATCAGCGCCCAATACCAGGCGAGCGGCGTGACCAGGCCGAAACCGAAGATTGCGATGCAGGTCGCGATCAACTGCGTGCCTACGACAGCGATCCACAAGACCTTCGCCGGACGGATGGACCAGAAAGCGCCGCGCGTGCGGGTCAGGAAGATCGTCAGGTGCCCGGCCACGGACAGCTTCAGATACATGAGCGTCTGGACGTGCGCCCGGTCGAGGTGCAGCACGCGTTCACCGAGGTAGAACAGCCCGAACGCCGAAATCACGCCCAGCAGACCCAGCACCGTCGATACGCCCAGCACCAGGCGCATGTTCCAGGCCTCCGGCGCATCCCGGTAATGGACGTTGTCGTAGGCGATCGACAGGATGGCTCCGTCGTTCAGCAGCGCCAGCATGACGATCATCACTGCCGTCAGCGGATAGAAGTTGAATACCAGGATGGCCAAGGTCATGAAGCACAGCACTCGCAGCGTCTCAGCGATGCGGTAGATCGCGTAGCTGTTCATTCGCTGGAAGATGCGCCGGCTCTCCTTGATCGCCTCGATGATCACCGAGAGGCCGTCCGTCATAAGGACGATCGACGCAGCGGCCCGGGCGGCGTCCGTGGCGCCAGACACGGCTATGCCACAGTCGGCCTTCTTCAGCGCGGGGGCGTCGTTGACGCCGTCGCCGGTCATGCCGACGATGTGCCTTTGCTTCTGCAGCGTGTCGATGATGTGGAACTTGTGTTCGGGAAAGACCTGGGCGAAGCCATCCGCCTGTTCGATCGAGTTTGCCGTCTGTTTGGATTCGACATGATGCGAATCGCCGAGGCTGGCGCCGTCCAGGATGTTGGCGCCCATGCCCAAGGTCGTCGCGGTTTCGCGCGCGATCGCCAGCGCGTCGCCGGTCACCATCTTGATCTGGACGCCCATCCGGCGCGCCGTGGCGATCATTGATGCTGCATCCTCGCGCGGCGGATCGAACAGCGGCAGCACGCCCAGGATCCGCCAGTCGCCGCCGCCCTCCGCGCGCGCCACGCCGAGCGACCTGAACCCGCGCGCGGCGAAGTCATCGACGGCCTTCGTCACTGCAGCCTCGACCGCGCCAGTCGTTGCAGCCAGCGCGAGGATGACCTGAGGAGCGCCCTTGCTGACTTTGAACGTCGTGCCGTCCACCGCCTTGACCGTCGACTCAGTGCGTTTGTGGACCGGATCGAACGGCTGGAAGTGCTGCACGGTGTATTCGCCTAGCGCCTTGCTGTCGGCAATGCCGGCCAGCACGGCGAGGTCGATGGTGTCGTCGTTGTCGGCGCGCGAGGCCAGTGCGCCGTTGAGGATGACGTCGGCGGCGGACACGTCGCCCAGGCTGAATGGAGTACCCAGCGTCAGCTTATTCTGGGTGAGGGTGCCCGTCTTGTCCGCGCACAGGATGTCCACACCGGCCAGTTCCTCGATGGCAACGAGCTTGCTGACGATGGCCTGTTTCTTGGCGAGTAGGCGCGCGCCGACGGCCATGGTGACGGACAAGACCGTGGGCATGGCCACGGGGATGGCGGCGACCGTCAGCACCAGGGCGAACTGCAGCGTGGTCAGGATCGGGTCGCCGCGGTAGAGGCCGACGCCGATGATGACCGTCACCAGCCCGACGGCCAGCACAATCAGGTAGTTGCCGATTTTGAGCACGGCTTTCTGGAAATGGCTCGTGGTGTGCGCGGTCTCGACAAGTTCGGCAGTCTTGCCGAAATAGGTTCCGCTGCCAGTGGCATAGACCATGGCGCCGATTTCCCCGCGCCGGATAATCGAGCCCGAGAAGACGGCAGCGCCGGAATTTTTCGTGGCCGGCAAGGACTCTCCGGTTAAGGCGGACTGGTCCACGGAGATCTCGTCGCCCTCCAGCAGGCGCGCATCTGCCGGGACGATATCGCCCAGACGAAGCCGGATGACGTCGCCGGGTACCAGGTCTTTGGCGGGAGACGTGATCCATGCGCCGTCGCGCTTCACGCGGGCCTTGACCGCCAGCCTGGCCTTGAGTGCCTCGATGGCGTTGCCGGCCTGCCGCTCCTCCCAGAACCCGATTGTCGCGTTGGCGATCAGCAGCAGCAGGATGATGAAGAAGTCGGGCCAGTGGCGGACGACGCCCGACAGCACCACCGCCACCTCGATCATCCAAGGGATCGGCCCCCAGAAGTAGGACAGGAATTTGAGAAACGGATTGGTCGTTTTGTCTGGAATCTCATTTGGCCCGCATCGCGCCAAGCGCTCGGCGGCGTCGGCCACGGTCAGGCCCTCGGGCGACGCATTGAGTTGCTTTGCCAGTTGATCCATAGGCAGGGTCTGGAGGTCGCTCTCGGGTTTGGGCGATGCCTTGGCCCCTTGCAGCGCGGCGCCCAGCTTAGCGGGCACGATAAAGCGGCGCGTCAGAACGATCGCGAGCCATGCCAGGACGGCAATGAGCGACCCGATGGCGATGCCGGCGATGAGCGTGGCTGGCTGCTGCGCACAGACCTGTCCGGCTGCGGTCACCTCTCGCCGGACGACGGCAACAATGCCGCCGAGCGCGAGTGCAAGTTGGTTCAAGGTCGTCCCAATCGAATGTGCATCTGGCACCCCAACCGCCGGGCGCTGCACGCTGCAATCCAAGCCGAGAACCGCAGCACACAACGCGATTAGGTCTCTTGGCCTTTTGAGCGCCCGCGCGGACAGACTCGGAAACTACTCAGGCAGGGCTGCCTGCACATACCCGGACGCCTACGGGATAGGGCCGGGCCAACCCGTGTTCGGAACAGTCTGCGTTGGCGGACGGGTCACGCGTCGATGCTGGTCTTCATTGTCGCAACCATGCTGGCGCCGCTGATGCGCACGGTGATTACGCCAAAGCAGCTGCGGCGGCCTGCCAATGGCAAGCCGCCGCAAGGAACAGGCAAGTGGGCGGGTAAACAGGCCCTCCGGCGCGAGCACTCCGCCAGGGTTCCCCAGCGGCCAAACGCATGTCTACGGGCGAGACACTGACAAGTGCCGATAGGCTGCCGCAGCTACCGGTTCGGCCAGCAAGCACCACCGCGCGGGCCGATGTGCCAGCCCGCAGGGCACTCCGCCACAGTGCCTTGATTGTTGGCGTAAACACCGAGTGGTCGGCAGCGATTGTCCAGACCAGACCGCCACATCCCCGCCCCGCACCGCTCTCCGACAGTAACGACGGCGCTGTTGGTCGTTTGAAACGGCGTCCGGGTGACAGCGGCATGGGAAATGCCTGCACTTCCAGCAGCGACGACCAGGCTCAGCACGACTAGTTTGAACATGAAACCTCCTTGTTTGGCACCAGAGATAAAACAGATGACCATAACATTAAGTTAACGATTCGGAAACCAATTGTAACTGAGTAGGCTTTCTAGTCGCACCATTTCTGGGGTGTGCCAGGCAGCTCCAGAACCCGAGGAAGCGCACGCAATCGGGATTCGGTTCACGACCCCATCCCGGCCCGGAGTGATCTCATGCAGCCGAACGCAGTAAGTCCAATCCCAGCGTCGCTGCCGCCCCGCCGCAGCGCGTTTCGGCAGCGCATCTGGACACGCTCGGTGTTCTCGTGTTCATGCTGGTGGCCATGGTGATGTTCACCAGTCCGGCCCTGCTCAGCGACTGGCAAATCAGGGGCTCGGCTCAGCCGGCGAGGCAGGCGGAGATTGTGAAGGGGGCCTGCACCACGACGCTGGTGGTCGCGATCTGCGACGTGACGTTGGCGGTGGGCATCGTCGGCAGCGCCGAGCTGCGGCTTCGGCCCTGACAGGCTAATTGGCTAACAGATTGCCGGAGTCATATTCGTTGCCATATCGTTCAAGAAATCGATTGAAAGACACGCGTTTTGGCTATCGGACCCACGATCCCGGGCAATTGGGTCGGGAGCAGTGGCCGATTGTAACGGTCATCCAGGATGCGGTGCGCCCGCTATCCGGACGCCAAACCGCCCGAAGTGACGGCTGCGATGCCTTAGCCCGCAGGACTCACCCGATGAGACCATCCTGTGCCACAGGGCGGCGGCGCGGCTTGGCACTTATGTCCACCTTCGCCAACATCGCTACTTGCTTGCTCTCTATGGCGCTGCTCTTGGGTAGCACAGGCCCGGCCTGGTCCGCCAAGATGCCCGCTGGGCTCACACGGCTTTTGCCGCCGGGTTTTACGGTCCTCGACAGTGCCGCCGCGTCATTCGGGCGGCATGGGTTCACGATCGTCGCCCTGGGCAGGCAGGGCGAGGATAAGCTGCCCTGGCCTGTCCAGTCGGCAGCCGCCCGGCCGTTGCTGGTATTCGAAAGTCGCCCCGATGGTTCGTTCCGAAAGGCCGGACGCAACGACAGCGTCGTGATGCGCGCGGATGGCGGCGGCCCGTGCGATCCGTTCCTGGGTGGTGGGCGGAGGATCGTCGTGAAGGCGCGCATGTTCACGGTGGAGAACGGCGTCGCCTGTGGCCCGCAGCACTGGACCGACGCCATCACGTTCAGGTTCGACGATCATCGCGCCCAGTACGTTTTCGACAACGAGCGCGTGGAATCCTGGTCGTTTAATCCCAGCCGCGATCCCAACGCAGAGGCGCTGGTGCGGGATGGGCCGCCGAGGATCGACCGAGGCGATCCGGCGCGGCCGGTGCCGTTCGATCGCTGGCGGCCGTCACGATGAGGCGCGCTCGCGTGGCGCTACTCGCCTTTTTCCTCGTGGCTGCAGCTGCTCCACCGCCGAAGGCGCCGGTCGATCGGACGTCCGGTTAGTGGTGCGACCAGGCCGCCACCGCTGCCTTCATCGCCGCTGCTCGCAACGGCCGGGTCCTGACTCTCGGCCCGCATGCCCCGCGGGGCTAGCCGTCCCGCACCGTGCCGTTCGACGGAACCATGGCGGCTCAACAAAACTCGAAGTAGGCCGTAACTGATTGCTTTCCTGGTGCCGGCGCACAGAATTGAACTGTGGACCTACTGATTACGAATCAGTTGC
>CAZZVB010000261.1:0-5340 GCA_964657445.1 uncultured Burkholderiaceae bacterium
GCGGGAACGCCACGTACGGCGTGTCGGACACGCTGCCGCCCACTACCGCCACCAACGGGCCGAGCAGGAAGATCAGCGTCAGCCAGGCGACCGCGTCGATGCTCCGGCGGAACATCACGCCTCCCGGAACAGGCGGCCGTGCATGGCCACGACCAGCGCCGTCATCGCCAGCAGGAACACCACCAGGGTCGCCCCCACCGGCCAGTTCACCGAGACGATGAATTTGTCGTAGATCGCCGTGCTGACGGTCGCGACCCGGTTGCCGCCGAGCACCGCCGGGGTGACGAACGCGCTGATGGTGAAGCAGAACACCAGCAAGGACCCGGCGCCGACCCCAGGCAGCGATAGCGGCAGCGTGACCCGGCGCGCCACCCGGCCTGGCGGCGCGCCCAGGCTTTCGGCCGCTTCCTCAAGCAACGGGTCGATGCGTTCGATCACACCCACCAGGCTCAGGATCATGAGGGGCAACCCGATATGCACCAGCCCCACCGTGACGGAGAACAGGTTGCCGCTGAGCGGCAGAGGATGCGCGATCACGCCCAGCGCCGTCAGCCAGGTGTTGACCAGGCCCTTGTCGCCCAGCAACACCAGCCAGGCATAGGTGCGCACCACGAGGTTGATCAGCAACGGCGACAGCGTGACCGCCAGTAATAGGGTCTTCCTACGTAACGGCGCGCGTGCGATCATCAGCGCCAGCGGGTAGCCTAGCAGCAATGTCGCCGCCGTCACGCCTGCGCCCAGCGCCATCGTGCGGAAAAGCAGCGCCTGGTAATACCCGTCCAGCATGACGGTGGTGTAGTTGGCCCAGGTGAAATCCGGGATGTAGAGCCGCATCGAGCTGTATCTAAATAGGCTCAGCCTCAGCAAGACGGCGTAGGGCAGCACCAGGAATGCGGCATAGAACAGCAAAGCGGGGCCGAAATAGACCAGCGCGGCCGGCACGGTCAGCGGCTTTGGACGGGGCGCAGCCGCTCGGCTGTCATGAACAGGCACGTCATCACCCCAGCAACCTCAATGAGGCAATGAACACCAGCAACCCGGCGGCCGCAACGCCGGGCTGGGACGTCATGGGGCGTCAGGGCTGGCAACATCAGCCGACCTCCTGTTGGCGTGCGGGTGTCCGGTGGCAGGCAAGAACCGTGCTACGGAGACGCAGCAGACCTACCCTTTGCCATCAGTGACCAGGAAGTCTGCGGGGATCGCATCGCGGCCCGCGATGATGAAGCGTCGCCGGTTTAGCCCGTTCTGGTCACGTGCTACGCGATCGGCACAGTTGCCCCCGTCAGCCAGATCTGTAGCTGGTTGAGAAACCGCTTATCCCCTAAAATCCCGGTATGGGTCGCGCCATCGAACGGGACCTCCTCCTCAAAGCATCCCGCTGCAGCCTTTATCGCCTTTGAGGGGCAGGCGCTCCAGACCGGGACCGTCGTATCGCCCGGGGCGCTGAGTTCCATCGGCTTCTTGTCACCCACGGCCACCGCTTTGATGCTGGACACGGTGCCCAGCCCGCTCCCGTAAGCAAGCTGGTAGCTGATCGCTTGTGGCCGCTGGAAGCGGTCGAGCACGGCGTGCAATCTGTCCGACGCGTCGAGCCCGATGCTCGAGATCTGCGGAAATGCGTTGCGGACCGTGCTGTTCGTCCCGTCATTGAACGTCACCGGTTCGACCGAGGACGCCGGAAGCAGTTGGTGCCCGGCCGGATACAGCTCTGGCTGCGACCCTAATTGGTGGCAAGCACTCGGGCCGAATACGACGGGTTCGACCCCAGCCAGGCCGAGGATGCGGAACAAGCATAGCGGGGCGCCGAGGTGGGGCACGCAGATGGAGATGAATTGGTCGATCGAATTGAACCAACGGCGGTTGGTGTAGTGGCCGCTTTCAAGCATCCAGCGAACCAGCAGACCCCCCATGCTGTGGGCGACCAAGATCACCCGCTGGCCGCTGGGTAGCGTGTCCAGCAACGCGGCCAAGGCGTCCGGCAACGTGCTGGTCAGATCCTTGCGCCAGTCATAGGCGAAGGGATGGGACGTCACGCCCTGCATGTTGGCCAACGCGTCGAGCACCGGGCCATAGGCCGGCGTATTGACGACTGGGTCGTGTATCCGATCGATGATGTCGCCATGCCGCGTTGCGGCGTCCAACAGTCCATGAACTCTGGTATCCACATCGATCGGCTCTTCCTGGCCTACCGGTGGCCACAATTCGAAGCCGTCGGCGCGGATCATGCGGCAACCGAGGATTCCAGGCACAAACACCACGTGCGGCACGACGCACCCCCTTTGCAAGGCCGAAGGGCGGTTCGGTCCTTGATACAACCGCCTGTTTGTGCGGCGTTGGCCTATCGTGACTTTATTGGTTTGAACTCGCAATGGATTTCGTGCGTCTGCTTTGCACCCGTCCCGCTTACCGCTGAACCACGGGCTTTGCCGGGCGTTCGTGACAACGCAACACGGAGGACGTCATGTCCGATAACAAAGCCCCGAAGCCCACCGGCACCACCAGCGCGCCCAACCCGCAAACCGGGAGCAGCGATGCCGCGCGTGGACTGGGCGGGCACAGCAAGGATGCCAGCCATGAGCCCGGTTCCCCGGCAGAATATGTGGAGAAGGGCGAGCCGGTCACCAAACCGAAGCCCTGAGCCGCCGGGCGGTCTAGCGATCGTGGCGGGCTTCGTGGCATAGACGCCGCCCCCACGATGGACTGGCCCGCATGACCGATATCCCGCCCGACCGCCTATCCACCAACCCGTCCAGCCCGCATTACGATGCGGCACTGCTGGAGCGCGGCGTCGGCATCCGGCTGAATGGGGTGGAGAAGACCACGGTGGAGGAATATTGCGTCAGCGAGGGCTGGGTGCGCGTGACGGTCGGCAAGACGCTGGATCGTCGCGGCAACCCGCTGACGACGAAGCTGAGCGGGACGGTGGAGCCGTACTTCAGGGATACGGCGAAGACTTAAAGTCCTCGCTGTCGCGTTCGCTGCGATCGCCGTCTTGCCCGGGGGAAACAGGGCATTACTGGGGTGCGCGCGGTCGCTTTTGATGGAGCACGAGCAGCAGGCCTGCAATGGTCAGGATGGTCAGCGCGGCGCCTAGCTTCAGCACCTTCTCGATCTCCAGCGTGTAGCGGCCGGTGCTGGCGTCGAAGTGGAAACATAGCAGCAGGATCGGCTGCGCCACGCGGGCCAACTCGCCCTGCCCGGCCTGCAGCACGGCCGCGCGCAGGTCCTCGCCATTGTAGCCGACGCCGAGCAAATAGCCGGCGACGGTTCCGGTCCGACTGAGTACGGTGATGCCGGCGGGATGGAGATACTGCTTGAGCTGGTCGTCGTAGCGGCTGCGGAACCCGACCGCTTGCGCGATGGCCGCGATGGCGGGCGCCGGGCCGGTCAGGTAGTGCCAGGCACGGCCGTCGGTGAAGGGCGCCTGGGCCAGGTCGGCGGCCTTGGCGGTCGCGGCGTCTTGCGCGGTTTCGGCCGGGTCGATGGACAGCGACACCAGCGCGTAATCCCGCCCGCCCACCAGGCCGCTCGACTTCAGCGCCGCGATCAGGTCGCCGCGCGCAACGCCGCAGAGCGAGGGGCAGTGGTAGTAGTCCAGGTCCAGGATCACCGGCAGCCCGGCGGAGGCTTGCGCCAGGGTGACCGTGGCCCCGGCCTCGTCGCGCAACGGGGCATCCAGCGGCACGGATCCGCCGCGGTGCATGTCCCAGGCGAAGTCCTGCGGGTCGAGCGCCGCGGCCGGCCGGGCGGCGATCAGCAGCACGGCGAGGGTGGCGAGCAGGCGGATCATTCGGGTCCTATCTCGGCCCGCACAGGGCGGTGCGCCAGCCATCCAAGCCGCTGCCACCGTTGGGGACGCCATCACAACCGGGTTATGGTTGCTGGGCACGGCGCATCGCGATCAGCCAGAGGTGGACACTAGCCGGTCCGCCGGTTTTCGCGGATGGTCGGCGGCGATCACGACCATGAGGCGCGTCCATGCAACAAATACAAATCGGCGACGTCACCATCACCTCCATCATCGAGCGCGATGGCCCTTGGCGCGCGCCGGAGGCGATGTTCCCGGCCTTCGATCCGGAGGCCGGCCGCGCGCACCTCGCGGAGCTCGATCCGGTGGTGTACGACGCGGCGTCCAACCGGATGATCATCACCTACCAGACCTTCGTCATCCGCACGCCCCACCACACCATCCTGGTGGACACCTGCACCGGGGAGGACAAGGGCTACCCGGCGCCGATGGACTTCCCGAAGCAGCCTTGGCTGGACGGCTTTGCTGCCGCCGGGCTGGCGTTCGACAAGATCGACTACGTGTTCTGCACCCATCTGCACATCGACCATTGCGGATGGAACACGGTGCTGCGGGACGGCCGCTGGGTGCCGACCTTCCCGAACGCGAAATACATCTTCCACAAACGCGAATACGCCGCCTGGGAGGAAGCCGACAAGCGTGGCGAAAACCCGCCGGGCAACGTCTGGCGCTTCAATTGCGAGCCGATCGTCGCCGCCGGGCAAGCCCTGCTGGTCGATGACGGCTACGTGCTGGACGACCTGATCTCCCTCACGCCGACGCCGGGCCACTCGCCCTGCCATTGCTGCATCAACATCGCGTCCAAGGGGCAGCGCGCGGTGGTGACGGGGGACCTGATGCACCACGCGCTGCAATGCCGGGAGCCGGATTGGTCCACCATCTTCTGCTGGGACCCTGCGCTCGCCGCGCAGTCGCGCCGCAGCTTCCTGAATTCGGTTGCGGGCACCGATACCGTGATCCTGCCGGTGCACTTCCCGAGCCCGACCGCCGGCCGGATCGAGGCCGATGGCGACCGGTTCCGCTACCAATTTCAGCGGCCGTGACAGGCGACCCGCAGGAGGCCGCGCCGAACGGGGAGCTGACCGTCCGGATCGTCGCCATGCCGTCGGACACCAACCCGTCGGGGGACATCTTCGGCGGCTGGATCATGGGGCTGATGGACCTGTCGGCCGGCATGGCAGCGCATAGCCGCGCGAAGGGGCGGGTGGTGACGGCCTCGGTCTCCAGCCTCAGCTTCCTGCATCCGGTGAAGGTCGGCGACGTGGTGTGCTGCTACACCAGCGTGACCGGGACCGGCCGCAGCTCCATCACGCTCGAGGTGGAGGCGTGGGTCGTGCGCGACCAGCGGGCGGGGCGGCTGAAGGTGACGGAGGCGAAGTTCGTCATGGTCGCCGTGGATGCGAACGGCCGCCCGCGCCCCGTTCCGGCAGCCGAAGGCGTCTTGTAGCCGCAATGAGTTGGTCGTGCGCCGTGGGGGCCACCCGGACCCGCTTCCACAGCAGTAGAAGCTGGCCCCCTACTTGCATCCCGCC
>CAZZVB010000262.1:0-5332 GCA_964657445.1 uncultured Burkholderiaceae bacterium
CGCTATCCGCGCGGGTTCGCCGCGGCGGTGTCGGTGGTGTCGGCCACGCTCGGCCCGTTGATGCCGACCTCGATCCCGATGATCTTCTACGCGCTGATCGCCAACGCCTCGGTCGGTGCGATGCTGCTGGGCGGGCTGGTCCCCGCGGGGCTGCTCGCCGCCGCGCTGATGCTGACGGTGGCGCTGGTGGCAAGGCGCCGCGGCTTCCCGCGCGAGGTCCGCACCCCCTGGAGCCGCCTGCCCGGCGTGCTGGTCCGCGCCATCCCGCCGCTGCTGCTGCCCGCCATTTTGCTCGGCCTGATCTATTCCGGCATCACCACCCCCACCGAGGCCGCCGCCATCGCCGCCGCCTACGCCCTGCTGCTGGCCTTCGCGGTGTACCGCACGCTGACGCTATGGCAGCTTTTCCCCGTGATCTCCGCCACGGTGCGCGCCACCACGATGATCGTGACCATCATGGCCGGCGCCTTCGTCTTCAACTTCGCCGTCGCCAACGAGAACGTTCCCCAGCGCATCCAGGCCACGCTGCTGTCCTGGCACCTGTCGCCGACAGGGTTCCTGCTGTGCACCAACCTGCTGATGCTGCTGTTGGCCGTGGTGCTGGACGAGGTCACCATCCTGCTGGTGATCGTCCCCCTGCTGATCCCGATCGCGCAGGACCTCGGCATCAACCTGGTCCATTTCGGCATCGTCGTCGTGCTGAACATGATGGTCGGCCTGACCCTGCCACCGCACGGCCTGCTGCTCTTCGTGATGAGCGGCCTGACCGGCACCCCGGTCGGTGAGATATTCAGGGAAGTGCCGCCATTCATCCTGGCGATGCTGGTCGTAGTGCTCACGGTGACCTTCCTGCCCGGCCTGGCGCTATGGCTACCAGGTTGGGCAGGGCTGCTGGCCCAATAACGCCAGGCTTTCTTCTCCCTCTCCCCGCGGGAGAGGGCGGGGTGAGGGGCCAACAGGCCGGGGGGGCAAACGCGCACGCCCCTTCCCGCCCAACAGGCACGACAGTCGCATGTGTCGCGAGGCGTTCCACCGTCATGCCCGGCACGACCCGGGTATCCACGGCCCGCACGTGTCACCGGCCAGTCCCGCATGGAACCAACGGCCACGACTTCAGCGCCACAAGGCCGGCGATAACGGGACGCCGTGGATACCAGGTTCAGGGCCTGGCATAATTAGAAAGGGAGTCATACCCCATCCGGCCGCCGCCGGGGCGGCACCGCCCCCACCCGTGGCGACGGTGGCCGCGTTGGCGGCGGAGATGAAGCAAGGAGCAGGATGATGACCGAGGCCGAGGACACCGATTTCGGGCGCGAGCTGATTGCCTCGATGCAGGAGGCGGCTGCCATCGTGCGGGGCGAGAAGGACGCGGCACGCGTCCACCTTCCCCCAGGAGGTCCAGACGTGCGCGCTATCCGCGATCGACTTGGCCTAACCCGACCCGCTTTCGCGCAACGGTTTGGGCTGGCGGTCGCCGCCGTGCGTGACTGGGAGCAAGGATTACACCGGCCAGACCCAGCCGCGCGCGTGTTGCTGATGGTAATTGCCCGCAATCCAGAAGCGGTTGCAGAAGCACAAGCGGCGTAAGAGCAATTGTCTTTTAACGGGTTAGTTCGCCCATTTCGGCCAAATTGATATGCCGGGCGCTCGGGCTGACGTTCATTGGCTCCACCGGTAGACGGAATGATGACTCTGCCGGAGAGCACCGCACAAGGTATCGGCCTGGCGATTTTTCACACGCTCGAGGTGCTGGCCCTCATCTCGTGCCTATGCATTGTTGCCGCAACTGTATGTCTGATCGTGGCCAGGCGTTCCCTTGATCATCGGGCCAAGCTGCTGAAGTGGTTTGCCGCCCTGCTGGCCGTAGCAGCGCTAGGGCCACCATTGTTTGTAGTCTGGGCGACCAGCAGATAGCGCCGTTGCTCACATCCTGGCCCGGCAGAGATAGCCGCTCGTCACGATGCCAGGTTTGCTACAGGCGAGCATGGCTGTCGGCTTTTTGCCAGCGCCGGTCGGCCTAACGCGTCAGCCATCCCTCTGAAAGCGGACACATAATCAAGGTAAGCTTCGCGTAACCTCTGGTGGTTAGCGGCCTGTCTCCTTCCGGGCGGGATTTTTAAATAGCTGACATTCCCGCTTTGGCGTGAACTGGCCGGAAGCGGACGGTTGGCTTTCGGTTGGCGGGCCGGCAAAGCGGACGCCGCCAACGACGACGGTTGCGGCGACTTTCGACCCAAGTTGGCCAATGGATGGCGATTTCCACAAACCGGGAAGCGGACATTCTTTGGCGGTGGGTAGAGCTGCATGGTCAGGAAGATCATCGCTGCTCATCTTGCTGTATTGGGCTTGACCTAACATTCGTGACACCAGCCGCAAAGTAGCAGTGGGCGGCTCGTGTCAGACGCCCTGGAACAGGAGCTGGCCTGCCTCGGCGCCCGGGGCGGGCATGTCCAGCGGCAGGCGCGCGGCCCTTGACCGCCACCCCGCGCCGTCAGCTACCAATCGGTAGGCGACGGGTCGAAGAACAGGCTTTCTCAGCTCCGATCAAAGAACGGGGTCAGGCCGGGTGGGCTTCCTGCCGCAGTTTGGCCAGCAGCTCGGCAAACCCCCGCGCCGTGAGGGGTTGGTAGGTGGTCGGCCGACGAAACAGCCGTTGCACCAGCAAGAAGGGCCAGAACGAGAGGCTGATTTGCGGCTCGAAATAGGTGCCGTAAGGAAAGGAACGCTCGGCCTCTTCCTGCGTCAGTCCGATTTTCGCCGCCGCCGCGTAGACCAGTTCCTCGGCCTCCTCGCCCGCAAAGCCAGGGCGACCGTTGATGATCATGTCCGGTGTATACGCCCAACGCTGGATCGCGCAGTGCTCACGTACGACCGCCAGAACCGCCTCTTGGATATTCATCTGGTCAGAACCCGACATTGGGGCAGACGATCCTCAATAGGCCGGTTCGGCGCAAAAAGGGGTTAGCTCCTCACAGGCGGTCCGCAGGTACGAGCGCTTGCCCCGGCAGTTGGCGTAGCACTGATCGATGACTTCCAGATCGACCGCGAGCAAGGCCCAGCCGATGCCGGGTATCCAGCGACCGACAAAGCGGAGCAGGCTTGTCGTCCGCAGCGAAGTCGTCGGGCCGTACGTGGATGCTGCCGTCAAGGCCTTCGGGTGGTCGACTGTTCGCGCTATGGCAATGCGCCCTAACATTCGCTTTTCCTACATCCCGCGCCGCGATGTCTTGCGTTTCAGGAACTTCGCCGACATCGACGAGCGGATCGAAAAGGGTTTGCTTGCTTACGACATTGCCGAGAGGGAAGGTTTTCTTCGTGTTGAGGAAACGCTAGCTCAGTATGGTGTTTTGCCGACGGATTATCTGAAATCAGCGGAAGCGTTTTTCGAGTCCGTTCGTGCGCGATTGCTACGACCAACCGCCGCCTTCTCTGCCGCTCGCGCCTGGGCACGAAATGGACCGGCTGCGGCCTAACGTCAGTCAGCGTAAGGAATAGGCTGTCCAAATGGACGCTCTGGATTTTGGTCTCGCAAGCGGAATCCAGCCTCTCTTCTCCATTTAGCCGAACGTCCGCTTAGGCTCCGTGGGCGTCCAAAGCAGACCGGCCGCTTCCCACCCAACTTGGTCGTAGCTGCATCTCGCAGCCGCGTCCGCTTCTAGTTCGCAAAATGAAGTTGCTGAGTGACCGATGTTGGCCGAAAGCGGATGGTCTGCTCTTTGGTAAGCGACAGGGCAAAGCGGACGCACAGAACGGTCCATCGCATGTCCGCTTACCCGTCCATCAATCAAAGCGTCCGCCTTGCCATTCTGAGTTTGCATTTTCGGACAGACTGCTCAGGTCCATCCGACGGTGGTTTGCTGGGGTGGACGGCCCCCGACGGCATCGATGTGCCAGAATGAGGTCGTTGCTGATCTCAGACAGAGGAGACCGTCCGTGGAACAGGTTAGCCGCATTGGCATGGATACGTCGAAACACGTTTTCCAGCTTCATGGCGTGAACGCCTCCGAGAAGGTGGTTTTGCGTCGGAAGATGCGACGCAAGGAGATGGTGACGTTCTTCGAGAAGCTTGCGCCAACTGTGATCGCGATTGAGGCGTGCGGCGCGTCGCACTACTGGGCTCGGCATCTACGGTCGTTCGGCCACGAGGTGAAGCTGATCGCACCTCAGTTGGTCAAGCCATACGTCAAGCGGGGCAAGAACGACGCGGCTGACGCCGAGGCGCTTTGCGAGGCGATGAGCCGGCCGACGATGCGGTTCGTGCCGGTAAAGACGGCCGAGCAGCAGGCGGCGCTGATGCTCATGGGCTTGCGCGATCAGCTGGTCGCCAGCCGCACGCAGTTGTCGAACGCCATCCGCGGCTACGCGACGGAATTCGGGGTCACCGCCGCCAAGGGGAAGGCTCACCTCGAACCGCTGCTCGAGCGCATTCAGGCCGACGAGAGCCTGCCGGTCCTGGCGCGAGAGCTGTTCGCGGTTCAGGCCGAGGGCTACCGGCGGTTACAGGCGCAAATCGACGAAGTCGATGCCAAGCTGGCAGCTTGGCAAAAGTCCGACGAGTGCAGCCAGCGGCTCGTCAAGATCCCCGGCGTCGGCCCGATTGGCGCGGCGCTTCTGAAGATGAAGACTCCGGCGCCCGAACTGTTCAAATCGGGGCGACAGTACGCCGCTTGGATCGGTCTGACGCCAAAGGACCATTCGACCGCCGGCAAGGCCAGGCTCGGCGTTATTACCCGGGCCGGTGACGAGACTTTGCGCAGCGTCTTGGTGGTCGGCGCCACCGCCGTGATCCAACACGCTCAACGAAGTGGCAAGGCCTCGCCCTGGTTGGCCGCGCTTCTCAAGCGCAAGCCGCCGAAGCTCGTCGCCGTGGCGCTGGCCAACAAGATGGCCCGCATCGCCTGGAAGCTGATGGTCACGGGCCAAAGCTACGCCATGAAGTCTGCGCCCGCCCCCTTGGCGAACGCAGCCTAGAGATCAGCCAGGTACGGCCGCAATTTAACGACAACCGTGCTGAGCTGATGCCAGAACTTGCAAGCAAACGGCAGATGATGTGATCGATCGATCCCCGGCAAGAGACACTCCGTTGTCCGTCATGGCCATCGTAGGTCGTTCGTTTGTTAGGAACTCTTGTCGCGGAAACCATCTTGGCCAGCGTTCATGTGCGAGCGCGACAACAGGCCGGACATATGAACGCAAGCGATCTGATCAAACCACCGCCAAATCTTGCAAGGAGGGGGCCGTCCACATATGGCGGACAGCCCAGGCAGCCCCAACCTTGTCGCTCTGATAGTCACGCGCTGGTAGCTAGCCTCCAACTGGAACGTCCGCTCAC
>CAZZVB010000263.1:0-5317 GCA_964657445.1 uncultured Burkholderiaceae bacterium
AAAATCTGCGTCAGCAAATTACGCTCCGCCTCCGTCAGGTTGCGGTGCCAATCCTTAACGTCGTCGGCGAGCGGCACCTCCTCCGGCAGCCAGTGCACACGCTGCTGAGTGAGCCAGGCCTCATACGCCCAGGGATAGCGGAACGGCTTATAGACCGGGTTTTCCGTCAGCAGGTTCATCTGAATGGAGACGCTGCTGGGCTGGATGATGCCGTCCATGGGTGAGGCTCCGTCAAACTCGGTTGGAGCCCGAATATGAGGGTGGACGCGCGGACGGGCAACGGGATTCGGTCAGGAAACACACGGCGCGAATCTAGATAAAGTGGTTGACATGTCCCCATGACCACAACAGGTGGTTTGTTGCGACCACCAGCGCGGCAGAATGCCGGTTTCGCCACCCGGCGATACCGGCAGGCCGTCAAGACAGCGTGGTCAGATCCTGGAACCAGTGCTGCGCCTGCGTGTAGGTCTTCACCCGCGTGGACAGCGCGTGCGGGTTGGTGTCGTGCACCACCCAGACCTGCACCGCGTCATCGACCACTCTCTGATGGATCTGGGCACAGAGACGGTCCTGTTCCGCCGGGTCGAAGCTGCTGGTGACCTTGTCGCAGAGCGCATCGACCTCCGGGTTGGCGTAACCGCTCCAGTTCACGCCGACCGGTGCGATCTGCCGGCTGCTGTAGAACCGGATCAGCGCGTAGAATGGATCGGACGTCACGTAAGCGATATTGCTGCCGGTGATGCCTTTCAGCGACGGATCGGCCGCCCCCTTGCGCCAGGCCGTATAGGCGACTTCCAGCTCGACGGGCTGGAACTCGACCTGCAGGCCGATCTCCGTCCAGCCCTGCTGGATGAACTCGTTGATCGGCATCGACAGCATTTGGCCGCTGCCCCCGGTCGGCACCATGAATTTGGTGCGCAACGGGTTCGCCTTGCTGTAGCCCGCGTCGGCCATCAGCTTGCGCGCGGCGTCCATGTCGGTGCGGATTTTGAACGCCGGTGACCCGAACCAGGGGCTTGCCGGGTCCACCTGGCCTACGGCCGGTTTCGCCAGGCCGCCCATCAACTGCACGACCCCATCCCGATCCACCGCGAGGTTCGCCGCCTGGCGCACCCGCAGGTCGCGCCACGGACTGCCCTCCACCAGCGACAGGTGATAGTTCCAGACGTGCGGCGTGACGTTGCCGGCGATCCGCGCCCCACCCGATCGCAATTGCGCCACCGCATCGGGCGCCGGCGTCTCGATCAGATCCACCTGGCTGGTGAGCAGCGCATTCGCCCGGGTCAGGTCCTCCGGCGCGCAGGTCAGGGTCAGCCGGTCGAGCTTGGCCAGCCGGCTGCGGTTCCAATAGGCGTCGTTGCGCGCCATCTCGAGCTTCGCGCGCGGCACCAGGGTCGTGAGCTTGAAGGGCCCCGTTCCCGAAGGGGCGAAGGCAAACTTCTCCCAGCTCCCCAGCTTCGCGTACTGCGCGGGCGAGGAAATCAGGAACCACAGCATCTGATACGGAAACAGCGCATCAACCGCCTTGGTCGTCACCTGAACCGTCATCGGGCCGGTTTTCTTCCACGACGCGACGGACGGCAGCCGCGGCTTCACCTGGGCGGCCTGCCTATTGTCGAAATGCGCCGCTTGCGGGTTCAGGACTTTCTCGAAGTTCCAAACGACCGCGTCGGCGTCGAACGCTGAGCCGTCGTGGAACGTCACCCCGTCGCGCAGCTGGAACGTCCAGACCCGGCGGTCCGCAGGATCGCTCTCCCACGACGTCGCAAGGCCTGGGATCAGCTTGCCAGGCCGGTCCGCGACATCCAGCTCCCACGCGACCAGCGGGTCATACAGGGTCAGCCCGGTGAACTGGTAGGCGCCAGCGCCCCGGTCCGGCTGACCAGTGGTCAGCGGGATGTCAGCCATCGAGATGCCGTAGCTCAGCGCATGGCCGGCCGGCTGCGCCAAGGCGAGTCTGGGGAGCCCGGCCGAAAGGCTGGCGGCGCCGGCGAGTGCGGCACGGCGGGAAAGCGAAACCTGCAAGGTGTAATCTCCGGAAGCGTTCGTCCTGAGTAGACAACGAACCGCGACGCAAGACTTGCGCCATCGCACGACATCCGGCACGTCTCTGCCAGCCGTGCGCCAGCGCGGCCCAAGCCGTCCAGGCGCCCCGGGAGTTCACGCATGGTGTATGCCCGCATCTCTCATCAGGGCTGACGTGACGGACCGCACCGCAGCTTACCCGTTCAAGGCCGGACAGCACCCCGCCGCTCTGACCCGCCATCAGTGGCGTGACCCGGTATTCGCAAGGACCGTCGATCCCGCCGCGTTGGGGCCGGACGCCTGGTCACCGCGTCAGCGCTTTGCCCCGCCCGGCCCTGCCCGCGCATGCCTGACGGCAAAGCTGCGCGCGGAAACCGCGGCCGTCCCGCCCTTCGTGATCATCGCCCCGGTTATCGCGCCTACCATTGCGCCACCGGTGCCGCTGGAAGCAGCAGGATCGCCCAATGAGCCCGGCGAGTTGCCCGCCGCCGCGTTCGAAGAAACCGAGGTACTGCAAGCCGTCGAGGCGATCGACCATCAGCCCGCCCTGCTGGCGCCGGAAGCTGACGAGCCTTTGCCGGAGCCGCTCGAAGCCGCGCCACCGGCTGACGAGATGGAGGCCGCCAACCTAAGGCCTAGTTTTTGGCTCCATCCCGCCGGTACGGCGGCAGGGTTGCAGCCGCAAGACGACGTACCGCGGGATGAGCCGGATGACGGCCCCCCTTTCGGGCTTTCGCCACCCGTAAGCCGCGATGCCGGCGTAAGGACGCGCCGGTTTCTCAATCCCGCCGTCCTCGGCTCCGCGGCGCTGGCACTCACGGTCCTGGTCACGTGCGCGGTCCTGCTGTTGCTGCTGCCGCGGCTGTCTGCCTCACGCGCACCGGTCCAGGCGCTGTTCAACGCCCCCATGATGGTGGTGCGCGCCAGCCGTTCGGGCCGCATTACCGCTCTGGCCGTCACGGCCGGCCAGGCGGTCGCTCCGGATGCCACACTGCTGGTTCTGCACACCGATCCACCGCCCGACCCGGCAGCGTCCGTGCTGCGCGCGCAACTCGAGGCTGCGAAAACGCGGGTGGCTGCCTTGGACGATACCCTAGCCCAGCCTGCCCCTGCGACCGACGCGGGGCGGGCACGCAACGCCGATCTTCGCAGGCAACGCGAAACCGCAGCGCTCGATGTGGCCAGGCTGCAGGATCAGGTCGCGCAGATCGTGACGAAACCCGCCATCGATATCCCGGTCCGCGCTGGCGTGCACGGGATCGTCCGCTCCCTGGAGGCACAGTCAGGGACGGACGTGACGACCGGGTTGCCGTTGATCCGGCTGCTCGACTGCGACCACGCCTTCCTCACCTTGGCGCCGAACGGCCAGATGAAGGCCGGCCAAGACGTCAAGGTGAGCCTGCCGGGTCAGCCGCCGTTCTCCGCCAAGATACGCCCGTCACGCGGGGTCGCGGAGCCGCCCGACAGCTACGTGGTCGGGCTCGATCCGGCTCAGCTTGCGAGCTGCCCGGTCGGCGCCGCGGCGACGGTCACGCCGGTCAGCTGAGCGCTACTTGCCCGGGCAGGGATAGTTGGCCTTCACCATGGCGATGACGAGGTCCACTCCGGACCCTTTGGTCGCTTCGGGCTTGGACTGTCCGAACTTGCCCATCGCTTCCCGCAGGGCAACGAGCTTGACGCCGGGCGGCGGGCAGACGGCGCTTTTCAGCTCCGGATTGCTCGCTATGGCATCCAGCGTGCCCGCGAGGTAGCCGTTGCAGGCATTTTCTTCCGCAGCATTGTTGCGCGCCGCACAGGCCGTGGCCAGCCGGGATCCATTTATGAAGGCTTGAGCATGGGCAGGGCTGGCCGCGATCGGCGCGGCCACGGCCAGCGCGCCAAGGATGGCGAACGATAGTCTCATCAAGGCAAACCTCCCGCTGTTTGCGGCAGCCTACTCCGCCAGCTCCAGGGTCGTCACCTCGAACACGCTGAGCCATGCCGGCCCGAAGCTGGTGACCAGGGCGACGTCTGTCGCGTCCCGGCCCCGCGCCATCAGGATGCGCCCGATCCGCGGCTTGTTGTGCCGTGCATCGAAGGTGTACCAGCGCCCGCCATCCGGGCCGTCGAGATACGCCTCGAACCAGGCCGAGAAATCCATCGGCGCGTCGCTGAGCGGGATGCCGATATCGCCGAGATAGCCGGTGCAGTAGCGCGCCGGGATGTTCATGCAGCGGCACAGCGTCACGGCAAGGTGGGCGTAATCCCGGCAGACGCCCTGCCGCTCGTTATATCCGTCCCAGGCCGTCTTGTCCGGGCGGGCATGCTCGTAGCCGAAGGTGATCCGCTCATGCGCGAAATCGCAGATCGCCTGCACGCGCGCCCAACCCGGCTCGGTGCCGCCGAACAGCGACCAGGCGATGTTGGAAAGCTTGTCGGTTTCGCAGTAGCGGCTGCCGAGCAGGTAAACCAGCGCGCCGTTCGGCAAATCCTGCACGTCGAACTGCGCAGCCTCCGACACGATCGGATCAGGCAAGCCGCTGTCATAGATGTCGAACTCGGTCGTGAGTTCCGTGCGGCCTTTGATCGCGACGACCCGGTGGCAGACATTGCCGAAATCGTCGGTGTAGGCGCGCAGGTCCAAGTCCGGTGTCGTGCTCAGCACGGGCTTGGTGATCAGGTCCTGCTCGCGGGACGGGTGAACGCTCAGCGCGAGCAGCATCGGCACGGGCTGTGCGCAATCGTAGCCGATCCGGAAGCCGCAACGGATGCGCATGGGTGAATTCCTTAGGAAGCTGTTTCAATGGCGGGCATGATTTCGGTAACGCGTACGGACACATCCATGCCGATGCAATCCGCCGATGCGCCAGTCCAACTTCCCGAGAGCGGCACCGCCATGGCCGGGTCTCGCACGACGCTGACGCGGATGAGGCCGCGGCTGCCGACGATCCCATTGGTCGGGTCGAAATCCACCCAGCCGGCGCCGGGCAAGAACACCTGAACCCAGGCATGCGTGTTGCCGCCGCCATGTTTCTCGGCTTCCGCCGGATGGGTGCGCGGCGGCACGTGCAGGTAGCCGGAGACGAACCGCGCCGCCAGCCCGAGCGAACGGACCGCCTCCATCATCAGCATCGCGAAGTCCCGGCAGGTCCCCGTCTCCAGTTGCAGGGTCGTCCGAGGGTCCTGGATGCCGGGTTCATGCCGCGCCCGGTAGGTCAGGCGGTGCCGGATGGCCTTGGTCATGTTGCCCAGCAGATCGACGGTTTGCGTGGGCCCGCTCTCGGCCAGGAACCCATGGGCCCAGCGATCGACC
>CAZZVB010000264.1:0-5310 GCA_964657445.1 uncultured Burkholderiaceae bacterium
CGGCTTCCTCAAGCAAGCCCTGCAAGACCGTGACCGGCGGCTGGCAGCGTAACGTGGGCCCAGGCCCATCAACGCTGGACGACGCCCCGTTGGCTTACCGCGCACTTCCGCTCAAGATGCCCCCTCGGCAGCCTTGAAAGAACACGCCATGCAGAACGCAGAACCGATCTGGACGCTGGTGGACGCCAAACGTGACGAGTTCACAGCGCTGGCGGACCGGGTTTGGGGCATGCCGGAGACTTGCTACACCGAGCACCGCTCCGTCGCCGAGCACATTGCCGAACTTCACCGCCAAGGTTTCACCGTGACCGAGAAGGTCGCCGGCATCCCGACCGCTGTCATGGGCGAGGCTGGCCAGGGCGGCCCGGTGATCGCCATTCTCGGCGAATATGACGCCCTGCCCGGCCTCAGCCAGGAAGCCGGCGTGGCGGAACACCGGCCCATACCCGGCAACGGCAACGGCCATGGCTGCGGCCACAACCTGCTCGGCTCCGCCGCGATGCTGGCTGCCACGGCCGTGAAGGATTGGCTGGCGGAAACCGGCACGCCGGGACGCGTGCGCTACTATGGCTGCCCGGCCGAAGAGGGCGGCGCCGCCAAGGCCTTCATGGTGCGCGACGGCGCGTTCAAGGACGTGGATATCGCCATCACCTGGCACCCGAACGCTTTCAACGAAGTGGCGGACGCGGCCTCGCTCGCCAACACCCGGATCGACTTCGCCTTCCGCGGACGTGCCTCCCACGCCGCGGCCGCGCCGCATCTCGGACGCTCCGCCCTCGATGCCGTGGAGCTGACCAATGTCGGCGTGAATTACATGCGCGAGCACATGCCGTCCGACGCGCGCATCCACTACGCGATGATCGATGGCGGCGGCATCGCCCCCAACGTCGTGCAGGCGAAGGCGCGGGTGCGCTACAGCGTGCGGGCGCGCGAACTGCCGACCATGCTGACCCTGCTGGAGCGGGTGAAGAACATCGCCCGCGGCGCCGCCCTGATGACCGAGACGGAGGTGGACATCCACGTTCTGTCCGCCGTGTCCAACCTGCTCGCCAACGACCCGCTCGAACACGCGATGCACGAGCACATGCAGCGCCTCGGCGCCCCGGAGTGGGACGACGCCGACCGCGATTTCGCCCGCCAGATCCAGGCCACACTGGCGCCGGAGGATCTATCGACGGCATACCGCCGGGTGGGCGTGACGCCGAAGCCGGACACCCCGCTGCATGACGGCATCGTGCCGATGGACACGCAGCGCGTTCAGATGATCGGCAGCACCGACGTCGGCGACGTCAGCTGGGTCGTACCGACGGTGCAGGCCCA
The DNA here is from genome assembly GCA_964657445.1 of uncultured Burkholderiaceae bacterium. GTDB lineage: Bacteria > Pseudomonadota > Alphaproteobacteria > Acetobacterales > Acetobacteraceae > LMUY01. The sequence goes on from CAZZVB010000264.1 coordinate 1,321, forward strand.
TGCCGCCACCTATGCGATCGGCACGCCGGGCCATTCGTGGCAGTTGACCGCCCAGGGCAAGAACCCGGCCGCCCATAAAGGCCTGACCTTCGTCGCCAAGGTCATGGCCGCAACCGCCGTGGACGCGATCGAGCACCCGGCGCTGATCGAGCGCGCCAAGGCCGACCTGGCGGAGCGCACCAAGGCCACGCCCTACGTGTGCCCGATCCCGGAGGGGGTTGAGCCGCCGATCGCCGCCATGTCGATGGCCGCAAGCTGATGCCGGGCGACGCCATGGACATGCTGCTGTCGCGGGCGTCCAGCGGCGAATTGCGCGCACCCGGCCCCGATGCCGAGGCGCTCGGGCAGATCGTGGCGGCGGGGCTGCGCGCCCCTGATCATGGCAAGCTGCGCCCCTGGCGGTTCGTCGCGATCGAGGGAGAAGCCAGGCACCGTTTCGCCGAGCTTTGCATCGCCGCCCTGAAGGCACGCGATCCGGACGCAACGACCGCGGAAGCCGACCGCATGCGCGGCAAGCTGACGTCGCCGCCACTGGTGCTGGCGCTCGGCATGCAGATCACGCCGGGTCTGGCAAAGGTGCCGGAGATCGAGCAGGTCATGGCGGTCGCCGCCGCCGCGATGAACATGCTCAACGCCGCCCACGCGCTCGGCTTCGCCGGAAAATGGGTCACAGGACCGAACGCCTACGACCCGGCGGTCGCCAAAGCCCTGGGCGTCGATCAGTTGGCCGGCTTCCTCTATCTCGGAACGCCAGTGGAACCCGGATTGCAAGCTCGGCGCCCTGCGGTCGAGGACTACCTCAGCCATTGGTCCGGGCCGTAGGGCGGGTACAACCCGCCGCACAGCCCGGACCGGTTTAGTGGATCGCGCCGTTGAAGCCGTTGGGCAGGAAGCCGCCCTTGCCCTGGCCGCCGGCGGTGACGACGTTGATGACCTGCGTCGTCGTGCGCTGATAGGCAAGGCCATTGCTGTCGTTCGGCGCAATGTTGACGAAGCCGCTTGGCAACAGCACGCCCTGGTCATCGGCAGCATTGGACAACGCCGCACGCAGGTTCGAGATGAGCTGCGTATCCTGAGCGACCGCGATGCCCTGTTGGCCGAGCACGGTGCGGATCAGCCCGCCGTGGTAGCCTTCGATGGCAAGGATGCTGGCTGCGGCACTCAGGTAGGCCTTGTTCTGGATCAGCGCGGCCGCACCGGAATAGGCGGTGACGCCGACGTCCTCGAAAATGAACGCGCCGAGGAAGAAGCTGACCTGATCCGCGAACGGGTTGAACGACTGCGCCGCGGTCACGATGCCGGCCGCCTGTGCTGCGCCCTGGAAGCCGCCCGCCAGGTCGATCAGCGGACGAGCAACCGCCGCCGAGCCGAGCGCAGACCTCAGGAACCGCACATGCTGCTGCTCATCGGCTGCGATGTTGTCGGCATATTCGGCGAACAGGGCGGAGGTGAACGGCACCTGGCTGCCGCCGTTCACGCCACCCGATAGGCCGGTGCCGGTGATATCAGAGGCGGACAGGCCCTGCCCGGTGGTCGCGCGCAGATAGAACTCCGCTTCCACGTATTCGAGGTTCAGTGCGAAGTTCAGGATCGCGACGTCGTTGATCGCGGTCTGCGCGTCCGCTTTGCCGCTGACCAGCGCGGCGCCGATCGGCCCCATCGCCGACAGCACCGCTGCCCCGGCAACACCGGCGCCAATGCGGCGCATGATGCTGCGGGCTTCCTGCTTGGCTTCGTTCAGGTCTTTGTCTTGGGTAATCTGATTGTCCATGGAGTGCGCTCCGTGTGCTGACACAAGCGCCGGTGTGGCACCGGCAGCCTGCTGATGATTGGGCGGGGCTTCGGCTGGCCCTTAGTGGATTTTGCCGTTGAGGCCATTCGGGAAGAAATTCCCGCCGGTCTTGTTCGGCCCGCCCTGCACGACGCTGAGCACCTGTGCCGTGGTTCGCTGATACGCCAGCGCATTGCCGTCGCGAGACGAGATCTGCGCCGACCCGTTGCCCGGGAACACGATCCCGTTCGCAGTGAGCTGGTTGGACGCCTGCGACTGAGCGGTGGCGATCGCCTGCGTGATGAACGGCAGGCTGGGCGACAGCGCCGCATCGGAGGGTGAGGTGACGAGACCCGCCGTACCCCCGCCAAGCGCGGACTGCGTCAGCACGCCGCGGATCGAACCGGCGTGATAGGCTTCAATGGCGAGGATCGCCGATGCATAGGTCAGGATCTGCGGGTTGCTGATCAATGCCGCAGCGCCGGCATAGGCAGTCACGCCGACCTCTTCCAAGGCAAAGGCGCCGATGAAGAAACTGAGTTCGTCGCCGAACGGGTTGAAGGTCTGCCCTGCCGAGATGGCGCCGGATGCCAGCGCGGCGCTTTGGAAGCCGCCGGCCAGGTCGATCAGCGGACGCGCCACCGCCGCCGAGCCGAGCGCGTTGCGGATGAAGTTGATGTGCCGGATCTCGTCATTGACGATCTTGGACGCGATCTGGAGGAAATAGGCGTTCGCGAACGGCACCTGCGTGCCGCCATTCACCCCGCCGGCCGTGCCGGTGCCGGTCACGATGCTGGCCGGCAAGCCAACGCCGGATACGCCACGGCTGTAGTACTCACCCTCGAGGTATTCGAGGTTGAGGGCGAAGTTCAGGATGTCGGCGTCGGTGATCGCGGACTGCGCATGGGCCTTGCCGCTGACGATCGCTTCTCCGACCGGCCCCATCATCCCAAGGAAGGCGGCAGCCATCGCACTCTTGCCCGTACGGGTCAGCAGCTTGCGCCGGTCGATCCCCGACGGCGCTTCGGACGCAGTTTGATCCGGATGTTTCGGCAACGGAATTCCCCCTGTATGACCTTTAGGCGGCGGCTCTACCGGGCGCCCAGACACATTACGCAGGGGAAATTCCTTTGGATGCCGATTTTGAAAATAAAGCGAAACTGTCACTCAGCCGTGCAACCGGCCGATGAGACTGAGGCTCAGTTCGCTGCCCTCGCCACTCGGAACGATGCTGCTGGTATCGGATGGCGAAGCACTCCGCGCGCTTGACTTTCACGACTATGAGGCGCGCATGCACCACCTCCTCCGTCTGCATTACGGGGACTATGAGCTGTCGGGCGCTATCACCGCAGGCGAGATCGGCCGGAGCATCGGCGCCTATTTCGAGGGTGAGCTGAACGCCCTGGACGGCATTCCGATCCGAACGGGGGGAACCCCGTTCCAGCGGCTGGTCTGGGCGGAGCTACGGCAGATCCCGTACGGCACGACGACGACCTACGGCCGCCTGGCCGAACGCGTCGGCAATGCCAAAGCCAGCCGCGCGGTGGGACTTGCGAACGGCGCCAACCCGGTGTCGATCGTCGTCCCCTGCCACCGCGTCATCGGCGCCAACGCCAAGCTCACCGGCTATGGCGGCGGCCTCCACCGCAAGGAATGGCTCCTCGCCCACGAAAGAAAACACGCCCCGTAGGATGGGCAAGCGAAGCGCGACCCATCAATCCACCCGCACCTACATCGGCAGCGGATGCAACTCCGGAAGCTCCTCCAAGTGGCACGCGGCCTTTTGGCCGGCGCCCTTGTCCAGCAGCAGCGGCTCCTCGACGCGGCAGCGGTCGAACACGTAGGGGCAGCGCGTGTGGAACCGGCAGCCCTTGGGTGGGTCGATCGGGCTGGGAACGTCACCCTTGAGGATGATGCGGTCGCGTTTCGCCGTCGGGTCCGGCACCGGTACCGCGGACAGCAGGGCGCGCGTGTAGGGATGGCGCGGATTGGCGAACAGGCTGCGCCGGTCAGCCAGCTCGACGATCTTGCCCAGATACATCACCGCAACCCGGTGCGTCAGGTGCTCCACAATCGCAAGGTCATGGCTGATGAACAGCAAGGCCAGTCCTAACTCGTCCTGCAGGTCGCTCAACAGGTTGATGATCTGCGCCTTGACCGACACATCGAGCGCGCTGACGGCTTCGTCGCAGATGATCAGGTCGGCGCCCGGCGCCAGC
>CAZZVB010000265.1:0-5300 GCA_964657445.1 uncultured Burkholderiaceae bacterium
CGATCTGCTGGACGGGGTGATCAAGGTGTCGGCCGACGCCGCCAAGGACTTCGCCCGTCGCTCGGCCAGCCAGGAAGGCCTGCTGGTGGGCATTTCCTCCGGCGCCACCCTGGCGGCGATTGCGGCGAAACTGCCGGAGCTGAAGGCCGGCGCCCGTGTGCTGGGCTTCAACTACGACACGGGAGAGCGCTACCTGTCGGTGCCGGACTTCCTGCCGGCCTGATCACAGCCGCCGCACCGGGATCGTCCAGGCCATCGCCAGGGCGAGCCCGGTGAACCCGGCGATGGTCAGGAACGCCGACTGGAACGCGTCGCGGATTTCGGCGGACACGACCGCCCGCCGCGCCGCATCCAGCCCGGCCATCGCGACCGGCCCTTGTTCGACCATGTGGGCGAACAGCGTCGCGGTGCCGCGGTCGGCGCTGGACAGCACGGCGAACAGCACCGCGCCCACCAGCGCCGTGCCGAACGCGCCGCCGACCGAGCGGGAGAACTGCACCGACGCCGCCGCCGCGCCGAGGTTGGCGCGCCCGGCCACGAGCTGGACGGTGAGCTGCACCACCGGCATCGCCGTGCCCAGGCTCATTGAATAGAGCACGAACAGGATCGGCACCGCGGTGTTGGACAGCCGGGGCGCTGCGAACCCGAGCACCAGCAGCGTCGCCCCGGTGATCGCCAGGCCGATGGACGGGAAGATCGCCGTCCGCTGCGTCTTGGCCATCATGCGCCCGGTGAACAGCGACCCGAACGCGATCCCGGCGGTCATGGGCAGCAGCATCAGCCCGACCTGGCCGGGTCCGATCCCGCGCACCACCTGCAGCCAGATCGGCACGAAGGTCACCATCGAGACCAGCATCGCGCCGACGCAGGCGCCCATCAGGTCGCAGCGCCAGATCGCCGACTGGCGCAGCAGGCCGAGCGGCAGCAGCGGGCTCGCGGCCCGTCGTTCCTGCCGGATCAGCAGCACCAATGAGGCGATGGACAGCGCGACCAGCAACGCCACGACGGGCAGAGCCGCCGGGTCGAACTGCTGCAACCGCTCCAGCGCGAGCAGCAACGGCGCGATGAACAGGGCGAACAGCGCCACGCCCAGGAAGTCGAACTGGAGCCGGCCGCCGGAGCCGGCGCGCTTCGGCAGGCGGAATGCCAGCAGCACCGCGACCGCACCGAGCGGCAGGTTGACCAGGAACACCGACGGCCAGCCGAAATGCTGCGTCAGCCAGCCGCCGGCAACCGGCCCGAAGGTGGAGGACGCAACGAAGATCGACGCGAGATAGCCCTGGTAGCGCCCGCGCTCCCGCGGCGGCACCACCTCGCCGACCAGCGCCTGGCTGGTGGTCATCAACCCTCCGCCGCCGAAGCCCTGGAGGATGCGCGCCGCCGACAGCAGCAGCACGGTGGGCGCCAGCGCGCATAGCAGGGATGCCAGGATGAACACGGCCAGTGCCACGAACAGCATCCGCCGCCGGCCCAGCACGTCCCCGAGCCGGCCATACACGGGGGCCGCGATGGTGGTCGCGACCAGGTAGGAGACGACGACCCAGGACACACGCTCAATATCGCCCAGCGACCCGGCGATCGCGGGAAGTGCCGTCGCCACGATGGTTTGGTCCACCGCGGCCAGGAACATCGGCAGCATGATCGACGGAAAGACCGTGAAGAACAGCGTTCGCGCATTCGGTTCGGCCGCGGGGTTCGATGCCGGGGCGGCCGAGGCTGGAAGCGAAGAAGACGACATGTTTCCAATCTCTGCCCGGGCACCGGAACCGCCCACCGCAGGATAGGTCACGACCTCGCGAGCGAACACCCCCTGGACGGACGGAGGGAAGCGCTTAGACAGTGCCGTCCGATGCCGGAAACGATCCCACTGGACGGCCTGCCGCCCGAAACGCGGCGCTGGGCCGTGGCGACCATCGTCGTTGCCGTGGGCATGGCCTCGCTGGACACCTCGATCGCCAACGCCGTGCTGCCGACCATTGCGGTGGACGTGCACGCCACGCCGGCGGCCTCGATCTGGGTGGTGAACGCTTACCAGCTGGCGCTCGTCGCCTGCCTGCTGCCGTTTGCCTCACTGGGGGAGATCTTCGGCTACCGCCGGGTCTATTGCTATGGGCTGGCCGTGTTCACCGGGGCGTCGTTGATCTGCGCGCTCAGCTATTCGCTCGGCACGCTGACGGCGGCGCGGGTGCTGCAGGGCGTGGGTGCGGCCGGCATCATGAGCGTCAACACGGCGCTGATCCGCTTCATCTACCCCGGCAATCAATTGGGCCGCGGCGTCGGGTTCAACGCCCTGGTGGTCGCGGTCAGCACGGCCATCGGCCCTACGGTGGCCGCTGGCGTGCTGTCCGTTGCGACGTGGCAGTGGCTGTTCGCGATCAATGTGCCGGCAGGCATCGCCGCCCTGCTGCTCGCCTTGCGGACGCTGCCGCTGACGCCGCGCGCGCATCACCGCTTCGATGCGCCCAGCGCGCTGCTCAATGCGCTGACGTTCGGGCTGCTGATCTTCGGCATCGGCGAGGGGGCGCATAGCGCCAGCGGCTTCACCACGGCTTGCGTGGCGTTGGGCGCCATCGTGTTCGGGACGTTGCTGGTGCGGCGCCAGCTTGGCCTGGCGGCGCCGATGCTGCCGCTCGATCTCTACCGGCGGCCGATGTTCGCCCTGTCGTCCGTCACCTCGATGTGCTCGTTCGCGGCGCAGGGTTTGTCATTCGTGTCGCTGCCGTTTTACTTCCAGACGGTGCTCGGGCGCACGCCGGTCGAGACGGGGCTGCTGCTGACGCCCTGGCCTGTGGTGACGGGGCTGATGGCGCCGATCGCCGGGCCGTTGTCGGACCGCTACCCGCCGGCGATCCTGGGCGGCATCGGCATGATCGCCCTGTGCATCGGGCTCAGCCTGCTGGCCGGGTTGCCGGCCCACCCGGCGACGTTCGATATCGTCTGGCGGATGATGATCTGCGGCGCCGGGTTCGGATTCTTCCAGTCGCCCAACCTGAAGGCGATCATGTCCTCCGCGCCGCCGGAACGCAGCGGCGGCGCCAGCGGCATCATCGCGACGTCGCGCCTGGTGGGGCAATCGACCGGCGCGGCGCTGGTGGCAGCCTGCTTCGGCATCTCGGCGGCGCATGGCCCTTCGCTGGCGCTGTCGCTCGGCGCGGTGTTCGCGGGCGGGGCGGGGATTGCGAGCTTCTCGCGGTTGTTGGCGGCGAAGCCGGTTTAAGGCCCGGCTGCGGGCCAGCAGGTTTTAACGGTTGTGTTTGTTATAGTGCGGGCAAAGATGGCCGGTTGCTCGATATCGCCGGCATCAATTGACGCCAAGGGCGTAAAACTGAAGGTGCCAGATCCTAGAAGTCACAGGCAGAATTAGGTCAGCTTGAAGATCTGGTTCTGTCGTCTTTCAATGGGCGATGTGAAGAAACTTCATGAACAAAATACCTGAAAGTGCTAGTGCCTCCACCACTAAACGAGTGTATCCGTCAGCACCTCTTTGGTATCAAAGACTAAAACAAGGCGTGCATCCACTCAGAGAGAAGTGGGTCTTGTAACTTCCAAGAAAAGAAAAAGTTTTCAGAGTAAGCACAGAAAGCATCTCTTGTTATCGGCAAACTGGGCGTTTCTAGGCACCAGTTAGATCGAAAAGCCCTGGAATTGTTGCCATCGACTTTGGGCAGTTGGCTGATGCCCTAGCGTTGCAAGCAGCGGTGCAGGAACGAGCGTGTCAAATACGGGATTGCGGCCGGCGCCAGGCTCGATAGCCGAACCCCGCAAGGTCCACGCAGCAAGAAGGTCACTCAAGGCCATGACTACATATACTACGCTCGCGTCGCAGCAAAGATCGCCATGTTCATCAAAGCATTCAGGTTTATCGAGGTGCTGATCGCGCCGCTGGAAAAAAAGCTGGATGGCGAAAAAGGCCCTTTGAAGACTGTTTGCTCGCCTTCTACGTGGACTATACCCACGGAACTCTGTCAAAATGCGGGATCAAAAGCCGCGAGGCAGATTGACCATCGGCGTGAGCGTTGTTTATTCGACGCGGTCTCCCCGTGCCGATCGGAAGGACACAATGAAGGCTTAACTTTACTTTAACATTGACGTGGTCGTTACAGCGGATGGTTGCATGCAATATCAAGTAAAAGTTGGTAGCCTTGGCTGGATCGATGAAGCAGGTCCTTGGCCCTTCCAGCCAGGTGCAGGCGCCATGGCTGATGCCGACCAAGCCTGGCAAGGTGACCTTAACGAAAGCATCGTTAAGACCTATTTCGGGCTCGCAGCAACGAGCAACTCGCGCCCTCCATCAGGCGCACTGGATTTTCAAGCATACCGCGCAAAGCGCAATTACCGTGCAATGGCATGGGCGTGGCTTCGCTACGATGATGCCGCTCCGGGCCCGACTGCAGCGGCCACGTTCGTAGGTAGTAAAACCCGATCCGAGATCTTGGATCCAGGATGGACCCCCCCAGTGGATTTGAACAAAGTCGGATCAATGCAGGCGATCTTGTACGTCCCGTGGATGAGGGAGCAGGCTGACGCTCTTCGAGACCCCCAGTTTCACAAGGGTGACGAGAGTCCACTCTCGGGAATTCATCTCGATAAACAGCACTTGAATAGTGTTTTCCCGCCAGTCGGTGGGGGCGAGAAACTCATCGCCAGCGGGATGCTCCGGTTCCGCGCTGGAGGCGTGACCGACGATCGCGGCATACGCTTCGCCGAAGCGCCGTACCATATACCCTGGGTTTGGGTCGAGTTTCTGCTGACTTCGATAGGGAATGGATCGGTCCGCCTGCGCGGAGCAGCCTCAATTTTTCCGACTATCGCTTGGTATCTCAATGATAAGCAGGTTCGGCCTCCGCATCCCCAAACGACCGACACGTCGTTCCCACGCAGCTTTTGGACTGGGAAGGTAGCGGAAAAGGAGTTGAGAATTTGGCCGGTTCTCGCATGCGGTGTTCCACGGTCTCTGCCCCTGCCACCGCCCTCTTCGGACGCAGCATTTGCCGGCAAGCGCATTCCGATCACCGCCCTGCCAAATACCTGCCCTGGGACGGCGTATGTAGACGTGCAAGGCGCAGCCTTTCGCATTACCTGATGCTGAGCGAAGGGACTACGCCCGAAAGATCAAACAACGATATCACTGAATGAGAAGAACAGACAACTAAAAGGCTATCGTACTTTTGGGTGTTTAAGGTTTGGATTCATCAACAATAGCTAACGGCTGCGGCGATGTGGACAGGCGCAAGAAAGCTGGCTCCTAGGGCTGAGACTCATAACCAGAAGCATACGGCGGCAACGATGCAGACTGCGGC
>CAZZVB010000266.1:0-5072 GCA_964657445.1 uncultured Burkholderiaceae bacterium
CACCTCCGCCCCCGCAAGCTGCGCGTGACGGAGGTCGAGACCTGGTTGCGCGACCCGTACGCGATCTATGCCAGGCACATCCTGAAGCTGAAGGCGCTGGACCCGCTGGAGCAGCCGGCTGACGCAGCCGATTACGGCAACGTCGTGCATGACGCGATCCACGCCTTTCTGCGCGAGATCGGCACCAGCTTTCCGCCGAACGCGGAGGAGCGGCTGGTCGCCGCCACCGACAAGGTGCTGGACGCCAAGAACCTGCGGCCCGCTCTTGCCGCCTGGTGGCGCCCCCGCCTGCGCCGCATCGCCGCCTGGGTCGCGGAGGCGGAGCGTGACCGCCGCGCCGCCGGCGGCATTGCCGGGATCGTGTCCGAGCAGGCAGGCGAGTGGCTGGTACCCGGCGTCCCGCCCTTCACCATCAACGGCCGGGCCGACCGGATTGAGCGCCGGGCCGACGGCCGCCTGGCCATCCTGGACTACAAGACCGGGACGCCGCCCACCGCTAAAGACGTTGAAGCCGGCCTGGCGCCGCAGCTGCCGCTGGAGGCTGCGATGGCGGCCGATGGTGGCTTCGGGCCGGACGCCGCGGGCGAAACCAGCGAACTCGCCTACTGGCACCTGACCGGCGGCTTCGTGCCCGGCCAGGCCAAGACCCTGTTCAAGACCGATGCCGATGTCGCCGATGTCGTAGCGACGGCCCGGCAAAAGCTCGCCGAGCTGATCACGGCGTTCGACGATCCAAACCATCCCTATCTGTCGCAACCCCACCCTGGGCAGGCGCCGCGCTTCTCCGACTACAGCCAGCTTGCCCGCGTCGGCGAGTGGTCCGCGCTGGAGGATGAGGGTTGAACGCCGTGACGAACACCGCCTCCGACCGTGCCAAAGCACGCCAGCTCGAGGCATCTGACCCGGCCGTTTCGGCTTTCGTCGCCGCCTCCGCCGGGTCGGGTAAGACGAAGCTGCTGATCGACCGGCTGCTGCGCCTGATGCTGAAGGGTGCCGACCCGGCGCGCATCCTGTGCCTCACCTTCACCAAGGCGGCCGCCGCCGAGATGGCGCTGCGCCTGCAGAAGATCCTCGGTGACTGGGTCACCCGGGATGACCCGGGGCTGCAAACGGCGCTGAAGGAACTGCGGATCACCCCGACCGCCGACGCGATGGCGCAAGCGCGCGCCTTGTTCGCCCAGGTGCTGGATCTGCCGGGCGGCATGCGCATCAGCACCATCCACGCCTTCTGCCAAAGCCTGCTGCGGCGCTTTCCGCTGGAAGCCGCACTCGCCCCGCACTTCCGCCTGCTGGAGGACGCAGACGGCCGGGCCGAACTGGCCGCCGCGCGGGAAGGCGCCATGGCCGGCGCCGACGCCGATGCGCTCGCCACCATCGCCGGGCTGGTGAAGGATGAGGGCTTCGGTGCGCTGGTCGCCGAGTTGCAGCAGCACAGCGAAATGTTGGCGGCATTTATGAACCGCCCGCTCCCCGCCCGGCTCGGCCGCGTGCAGCGCGCCCTGGGCGTTCGCGGTACGGATGAGGAGATGGTGCAGGCCGCCGTCACCTGGCCGGACGGCAAGCTTCGAGACCTTCTGCGCCAGATGCAGTCCAAGGGAACGGACACCGAAAAACCCATGGCCGGCGAGATGCTGGATTGGCTTGGCCTTCCGCCCGGGGACCGTGCCGAACACTGGGAGGCATGGCTCAAGCTGTGGCTGACGCAGGAGGGCGAACCCCGCAAGGCCGGCGCCTTCTGCAAGGGCAAGTGGTCGAAAGCGGACCCGGCGATTGCCGAAACCTTCCTGGCCGAGGCCGCGCGCGTCCACGCGGTCGAGGACGACCGCCGCGCCCTGAAAGTGGCCGCCGTCACGCACGCGCTGCTGACCTTGGCCGAACCGGTGCTGGCGGGGTTGGAGCGCCGCAAGCAGCTCGCCGGGTTTCTGGACTACGGCGACCTGATCAGGCGGACCTCTGCCCTGCTGCGCGACCCGGGGACGGCATGGGTGATGTTCAAGCTGGACGGCGGGCTGGACCACCTGCTGCTGGATGAGGTGCAGGACACCGCCCCTGACCAGTGGCGGATTGCCGGCGCGCTCACCGAGGAGTTCTTCGCCGGGAAGGGCGCCAGCGACGCCGTGCGAACGGTGTTCGCGGTGGGCGACCGCAAGCAGTCCATTTACTCCTTCCAGGGCGCAGACCCGGCGGAGTTCGACCGGTGGCGCGGTCTGATACGCGGGTCCGTGGAGTCGGCCGGCGGGCAGTTCCGGTCCACCGATTTGGACGTGTCGTTCCGTTCGACGCCGCCTGTGCTGGCCCTGGTTGACGCGGTGTTCGCTGATCCGCTTGCGGCCGCCGGAGTCGTCCAAGCAGGCGGCACGCTCCGCCACCAGCCGCATCGTGCCGGCCAGGCTGGCCGGGTCGAGCTATGGCCGCTGGTCCCCCGCCCGCAGGCCGATGCGCCCGCGCCCTGGGCAGTGCACGACCGCAACCAGGACGTGACGACGGCGCCACAACGCCTGGCCGATGCCCTGGCGCACTGGATCACCGCCCAGATCGGCCGCGCCATGCTACCCAGCCGTGGCCGGCCGGTCGAGGCGGGCGACGTGCTGATCCTGGTCCGCCGGCGTGACGATTTCGCCCGCGCGCTCGTCCGCAAGCTCAAGGGGCTTGGCGTCGCGGTCGCCGGGTTGGACCGGCTGTATCTGACCGATCAGCCTGCCGTGCAGGATATGCTGGCGCTGTGCGACACGCTGCTGCTGCCGGAGGACGACCTTTCACTGGCCTGCGTTCTGACCAGCCCGCTGGGTGAACTGACCGATGACGACCTCATGGCGCTGGCGATCGATCGCACCGGATCACTGTGGGACGCGCTGCGGCAGCGCCGGGAAGAACGGCCCGCCTGGGCCCGCGCTGCCAACTTCCTCGAGGCGCTGTTTGCCCGCGTCGATTACATCAGCCCCCATGCTTTGCTGGTCGAGGCGCTTGGCCCGCTTGGCGGCCGGGCACGGCTGTTGAGGCGGCTCGGGCCGGAAGCTGCGGAACCGATCGACGAGTTGGTCGGCGCCAGCCTCGCCTTCGCGCGCGCGCATCCGCCCTCGCTGCAGGGTTTCGTGCACTGGCTCCGCCAGTCCGGCGCGGAGGTGAAGCGTCAGGCGGAGGAAGCCGGCCGGACAGTGCGGGTGATGACGGTCCACGGGGCCAAGGGTCTGCAAGCGCCGCTGGTGATCCTGCCAGACACCACCGCGCTGCCGCCCGACCATGGCGGGCTGGTTTGGGATGGCGACTGCCCGATCTGGTCTCCGATCGCCAAGCTGCGCTGCACCGCGGTCGATCGGCTGCGCGCGGCGGCCAAGCAGGCCCGGATGGCCGAATATAACCGGCTGCTCTACGTGGCGCTCACTCGGGCCGAAGACCGGCTGCTGATCTGCGGCTGGGAAACCAAGTCGGCGGTGCCGGACGAAAGCTGGTACGCCGCAGTGAAACGCGGCATGGCGGTGCTGGGCGCACGGGAAGCGCCGCTCGACGATGTCGGCGGCGGCTGGGATGGTGCGATGCTTGTGCACGAGACGGAGCAGCGGGCCGAAGTGCCGGCAGCGAGGCAGGGCGCCGCGGTGAGCCACGCGCCGCTGCCCGGCTGGGCCGGATCGCCGCCGGATTGGCTACCCTCCAGCGCGCCCGAGGAACCGGCCCGCCCGACCCCGATCGCGCCGAGCCGGCCAGCCGATGCCTGGCTCGGCCCTGCGCCCGCCGCGGTCTCGCCATTGGAAGGCAGCGGCCAGGCGATGGAACGCGGCGCGCTGATCCACCAGCTGCTGCAGCACGCGCCGGTGCTGCCGCAAGCGGAGCGCGACAGCCTGATCGCCGCCTACCTGCAATCGGCCGGCGCTTTGCCCGATATCGCGTCGGAGGTGTGCGCCATTCTCGACCACCCCGCACTCGCCCCGGTCTTCGGCCCGCTCGGCCGCCCCGAACAGCCGCTGACCGGCGTGGTGGACGGCGCAGTCGTCTCCGGCCTGGTGGACCGGCTGGCCGTGTTGCCGGACCAGGTGCTGATCGTGGACTTCAAGACCAACCGGATCGCGCCCGCGACGGCCGAAGCGACCCCGGTCATGTATCTGCGCCAGATGGCGGCCTACCGGGCGGTGCTGCGGGCTATCTACCCGGACCGCCCGGTGCGCTGCAGCCTGGTCTGGACCCGGACGGCCGCTGTCATGGAGTTGCCGGAGCACCTGCTGAACGGGCATGCGCCCGGTCAGCTTGATCCCCCTATTCACAACGCCCATTTACTGGGCCGTAGCGCTGGAGATGTCGCATGAGTGAGAACACGGTCGCCGTCAGTGACGCGACGTTCAAGACGGACGTGCTGGACGCCAAAGGTCCGGTGCTGGTGGATTTCTGGGCCGAGTGGTGCGGCCCCTGCAAAATGATCGGTCCGGCGCTCGAGGAGATCGCGGCCGAACTGAAGGGCCAGGTCACCGTAGCCAAGGTGAACATCGACGAAAACCCGATGACGCCGACGAATTACGCGGTGCGCGGTATCCCGACGCTGATCCTATTCAAGGATGGAAAACCCGCCGAAACCCAGGTCGGCGCCATGCCGAAGAGCCAGCTCAAGGCGTGGATCCAGAAGTCGCTATAGGTCTGAATTCCTCGTCGCGACTCGACTATCCAGGGTCACCCGTTCGGTTCTTCCGGGTGACCCTGGCTTGCTTACCGGGCGTCGCAACAAGCACGCCGACTGCGGCGCGCGTCCCAGCCAAACTCGGTTAGAGGCCGCTCTTCACATCGTTGGCGCCGCGGGTCACGGCGTTGCCGGTTGCAGACACATCCCGGCCGACGCCGGCGGTGGTGTTGCAGCCACTCAGGGCGATAACCGCGGCCATGGCGGCGGCAAGGCCGAGCAGGCCAAACCGGCTGACATTGTTGGAGTCGGCTTTCACGGCCTGGGTTCGGGATTGATTGCGAGACTTCATTCGAGCCACCTTTGTTGCAGTTCGAGAACGCGCATCCGCGTATCCGGTTGCAACGGTCGTGGTCAGTGTCCCGGCGCGCCGATCTGCCGATCCGGCCTGGCTTTCTCGAACGCCTCC
>CAZZVB010000267.1:0-5045 GCA_964657445.1 uncultured Burkholderiaceae bacterium
TCCGGCACGATCAGCGGCTCGGCGCTATGGATCGCGTGGCTGCAGAACGCGACGTCACGATCCGCGCTGCACATGTCGGTGCCCTGGCGGGACTTGAACCACACCCGGTCACGGTCAACGAGGGATACGGCGACGATGTCCGTGCGCAACACGCCGCGGGCGAGCCGGGTAATGCGATCGAACGATTCCTCCGGCGCGGTGTCGAGGACGCCGTAGCGATACAGCGACTCCAGCCGCCGCGTCTCCGAGATGTCGTCCCAGTCCACCAATTGAGTTCCATCAGGCATCTGAAACAGGCCTCCGTTCGGTATGCATGAGGCCCAAGGGCGCGGTCATGGTGTGGGTCGCGATACGCTCGAATTCGCCGAAGATGCCGAGCACGTGCACGGCCACATCGTCTTCGGGCATGCCGAGGCGGCGAAGTTTGTCGGATAGGCTTGCGAGGTTGTCGTAGTGCCGGACTAAGCGATCCCGGTCCACGCGGGACCGGCCGAGCCGCTCCATCTCCCGCCTCACCACCATCATTTCGGGGCGCGGATTGGTCGAGGTGCCTGGCTGCATCGCTCCGATCTCCTTCGCCGAGGGCAACCATTGCCCGTCTTCGGCCGGAAGAAGACGGTTTGCGGGGGCGTTTCGTCCACGCGGACCTGCGCCCTAGGCTGCCCGACCTACGGAGTATAATCCCTGCGGCGGGATTAATCGGGGGTGAAGGCGCTCGCCGGGTAGCCTTGCGCGAACAGCAACCCGCGCAGGCCGGCATGATCGAGGCGGTGCCGCGCCGCTGCCGCCACGACGGGCTTCGCGTGGTAGGCCACGCCCAGGCCCGCCGCCATGATCATGGCCAGATCGTTCGCGCCGTCGCCCACCGCCAAGGTTGCGGCCAGCTTCAGCCCGCGCGCCTCCGCCAGCTCCTGCAAGGCGGCCAGCTTGGCGTCCCGGTCGAGCACGGGTTCGCCCACCGCCCCGGTAAGCGCGGCGCCATCGTCCACCAGGGTGTTGGCGCGATGCACGTCGAAGCCGCACAGCGCGGCCACCCGGCTGGTAAAGAAGGTGAAGCCGCCCGAAACCAGGGCGGTAGTCGCATTATGCGCCCGCATCGTGGCGACCAGCGTCTGTGCCCCCTCGGTCAGCCGCACTCCCTGCCACGCGCGTTCCAGCGCCTCCAGCTTCAGCCCGCGCAACAGCGCGACCCGCTCGCGCAGGGCGTCGGCGAAGTCCACCTCGCCGTTCATCGACCGCCGGGTGATGGCGGCGACTTGCTCGCCGAAGCCGGCCAGCGCGGCCAGTTCGTCCAGCGTCTCGCCGGTGACGATCGTGCTGTCCATGTCGGCGATCAGCAGCCCTTTGCGCCGCCCGCGGCTGTGGACGGCCAGCGCGTCCACCGCCTCCCCGGCCAGTGCGGCGCGGACGGCGGCGATGTCGGGGGCGCTCGGGCAGGGGATATCGACCGCCTCGCCCGGCGAAAGGACCAGCGGCGTGCCGCCTTTCACCGCGTTGCGCACCTGGGCGATGGTGCCGGGCTGCAGGGTGGTGGCTGCCCGGGCGGCGACCAGTGTGACGATATGCGGCATGATGCGGCGGCAATGGCACTAGAAAGCGGGATGGACAAGCCAGCGCGCCGAAGAGCCCTGATCGTCGCCGGCCCGACGTGCAGCGGCAAGTCGGCCCTGGCGATGCACCTCGCGCAACGCTTCGGCGGCACGGTGATCAACGCCGATTCCATGCAGGTCTATCGCGAACTGCGCATCCTGACGGCGCGTCCAACCGCCGCGGACGAAGCGGCGGCGCCGCACCGTCTCTACGGCGTCCGCCCCGCATCGCAGGCCGGCAGCGTGGCGTGGTGGCGCGATGCCGCGCTGGCAGCGATGGACGAGGCTGCTGTCCCCATCCTGTGCGGCGGCACCGGCCTGTATTTGCGGGCGCTCACCATGGGCCTGGCCGACATTCCCCCCGTGGGGGAGGCGGCCCGGGCCGAAGCCCGGCATCTGCTCGCGGCGGAAGGGCCGGCCGCCCTGCACGCGCGCCTGAACGCCGCCGACCCGGCGACTGCGGCCACGCTGCGGCCCAGCGACGGGCAACGGCTCGCCCGGGCCTGGGAGGTCTGGCGCAGCAGCGGGCAGGGGTTGTCCGCCTGGTTGCAAGCCGCGCCGCAGCCCTCCGGGTGGGAGTTTCGCGTCCTGCTGCTCGATCCGCCGCGGCCGCAACTGCGGGCTGCGATCGCCGCACGGTTCAAGGCGATGCTTGCGCAGGGCGCGGTCGAGGAAGCGCGAACCCTGTTGGCGCTCAAGCTGGACCCGGCGTTGCCGGCCATGCGTGCACACGGGGTGCCGGAATTGGGCGCGTATCTTCGCGGGGAGATCGGGCTCGCTGAGGCTGAACGCCGCGCAGTCCTCGCGACAGGCCAGTACACCAAGCGGCAGGCGACATGGTTCCGCCACCAACCTTTGGTGGAAACCGGCCGCGCTGATACGATTGCTGCGCGGTATGCCTGCCGTGAGCAACTTTCGGAAAGCCTAATGGCTGCTATGCATCAGTTTCTGATCTCTGGTGTTGACCCTCCCTGCGGGCGCTCGTAGATCAGCGCAATGACTTACCAACCCCCCGCTCGCCAGTCAGGCGCCGAGACCCTCCTGCAAGCCCTGAAGGATCAGGGCGTCGAGGTGATTTTCGGATATCCCGGCGGCGCCGTCCTGCCGATCTACGACGCGATCTTCAACCAGAACGCGATCCGCCACATCCTCGTCCGGCACGAGCAGGCTGCCGTGCATGCGGCCGAGGGCTACGCCCGCTCCACCGGCAAGGTCGGCGTGGTGCTGGTCACCAGCGGGCCGGGCGCCACCAACGCGGTGACGGGCCTGGTCGATGCGCTGATGGACAGCATTCCCGTGGTCTGCCTAACGGGCCAGGTGCCGACGCACCTGATCGGCAACGACGCTTTCCAGGAGGCCGACACGACGGGCATTACCCGCCCGGCGACCAAGCACAACTACCTGGTCAAGCGTGGCGAGGACCTGGCGCGCGTCGTGCACGAGGCCTTCGCCATCGCTCGCGGCGGCCGGCCCGGCCCGGTCGTGATCGACCTGCCGAAGGACGTGCTGATCGCGCCCGCCGCCTATACGCCGCCGTCCGATCAGCCCCACCGGTCCTACCGCCCGCGGACCGAGCCGGACCCGGCGCAGATCCGCCGCGCCGTTTCGCTGCTGAAAGGCGCCCAGCGCCCGGTCATCTATAGTGGCGGCGGCGTCATCAACGCCGGCGACGACGCGTCCGCGGCGCTGCGCGAATTCGTCCGGCTGATGGGTGCGCCCTGCACCTCGACCCTGATGGGCCTGGGCGCCTACCCGTCCTCCGATCCGCAATTCCTGGGCATGCTGGGCATGCACGGCACCGTGGAGGCGAACCTCGCCATGCACGGTTGCGACGTGATGCTGAACATCGGCGCGCGGTTCGATGACCGGGTGACCGGGCGGCTGAACGCCTTTGCGCCCTACGCGCAGAAGATCCACTGCGACATCGACCCATCGTCGATCAACAAGAACGTGGCCGTGGACGTCCCGGTGGTCGGCGACGCGGGCAAGATCCTGCGCGCCATGATCGCCGCCTGGCATGCGGACGCGCAGACGCAGGACCGCGCGGCGTTGACCGCCTGGTGGCGCCAGATCGACGGCTGGCGGGAAAAGCAGTGCCTGCGCTACGAGCAGGACTCCGCACCCTCGGCCATCATCAAGCCGCAGCACGCCATCCGCCGGCTGCACGCCGCCTGCGCGGGCCGCGACACCTACATCTCGACCGAGGTGGGCCAGCACCAGATGTGGGCCGCCCAGCATTTCGGGTTCGAGCAGCCGAACCGCTGGATGACCTCTGGCGGCCTCGGCACCATGGGCTACGGCTTGCCGGCGGCGATGGGCGTGCAGGTGGCGCATCCGGACGCGCTGTGCATCGACATCGCCGGGGAAGCGTCGATCCTGATGAACATCCAGGAGATGGCCACGCTGGCGCAGTATCGACTGCCGGTGAAGGTGTTCATCCTGAACAATCAATATATGGGCATGGTCCGCCAGTGGCAGGAACTGCTGCACGGCAGCCGCTACTCCGAAAGCTATAGTGAGGCGCTGCCCGACTTCGTGAAGCTGGCCGAAGCCTTCCACGCAACCGGCCTACGCGCGACCTGCGTGGGCGAACTGGACAACGTGATTGACCGCATGCTTGCCACACCGGGTCCGGTGATCGCCGACATCTGCGTGGACGAGAAGGAAAACTGCTACCCGATGATCCCGTCGGGCGCCGCGCATAACGAGATGATCCTTGGCCCGGGGGGCGAGGCGCGCGCCGCCGGGCTCACGCAAGAAGGGCTGATGTTGGTCTGATGGACGATATCCAATCAGCCACGATCTCCGTCCTGGTGGAGAATGAAGCGGGCGTGCTGGCCCGCGTCATCGGCCTGTTCAGCGGACGCGGCTACAACATCGACAGCCTGACGGTCGCCCCGGTGGACGATGACCGCGGGCGCAGCCGCATCAACGTGGTGACGTCGGGCACCGAGATGGTGATCGCGCAGATCAAGGCGCAGCTCGATCGGCTGGTCCCGGTGTACAAGGTCGCCGACCTCACCAAGGAAGGCCCGCACCTCGCGCGCGAACTGGCGCTGATCAAGGTGGTCGCCACCGGCACCGAACGCAGCGAAAGCCTGCGCATCGCCGACGCCTTCCGCGCCCGCGTCATTGACGCCACCATCGGCAGCTTCGTATTCGAAATGACCGGCGGCACCGAAAAGATCGACGCATTCATCGCATTGATGCGGCCGTTAGGCTTGGCCGAAGTCAGCCGCAGCGGCGTCGCCGCCATCAGCCGGGGGCCAGGCACGCTATAGCCACCTACTCCTCACCGCACTCCTTCGAGTGAGCCGGGTGAGGGGCCAACACCACGAACCGTCGGGGGGGCGACACCCCTCAGCCAACCCCCTCCCACCGGGAGGGGGCTTTTAAAGAACCAGCGGAGTTAGAAGATGCGCGTTTACTACGATCGCGATGCCGACGTGAACCTGA
>CAZZVB010000268.1:0-5008 GCA_964657445.1 uncultured Burkholderiaceae bacterium
TAAGCAAGATGGCGTGGCTACGGCGGCATGGGTTATGCACCCGGTGCACGCATTATGGACGCGGTGAAGCCCCTAGTTCGGTTGATGAACTCACGCTCGAGCTCTGTTATCGGAGGAATGGTCGCCAGATAGGCTTCTGCCGCTGCCGTTATGCGGTCACGCAAGGCCGGATCGGTTGAGCTTGCCTGCTCGATCAGCGTGCGGATCGCTACCTCAATTGCCAGCAGGCGCGGCCCAAGCCCAACATCCGGTCTTTCCAACATCATCCACCTCAAGGTCAGCAATGCATAATAATGCTGGAAGTCTTCAGATATGGCTAGGCAGTGCAGGTTCTGATAAGTCGGGCACCTGCTGATCTTGTTTCATATAAAAGGTAAACGCCGCGTGCGCGCCGTGCTCCAATTGCAGCTCGACCGACGCGACGGATCCGATCCCGAACTAGGGTCCGGACTCATAACCAGAAGCTGATGGCCTCGGGCGCCTGGTCGCCTTTTGCCTTACCGCAGGCCATGTCGCTGACTGCCGGGCGGCCGTGAGCCTGTTGCAAGGACTGCCCGCACAGCGCCCTGGTCATAGCGGATCGCGCCTACGACACCAGCGCCATTTCCCAGCAGATCGAGCAGCAGGGCGCCGTCCCGAGCATTCCGCCCAGGTGCACCCGGATCTGGAAAAGCTGCTTCAGCCGCGTGCTCTATCGCCGCCGCAACGCCATCGAGCGCATGTTCTGTCGGCTGAAGGACTACCGCAGGATCGCTACCCGCTACGACAAGCTCGCGGCCAACTTCGCCAGCAGCGTCTACCTCGCCGCCGCCATCAGCTTCTGGTTATGAGTCCGGATCCTAATTGCGCAGCCGCTGCCTGAACGAGCAGCAGATCTTGAAGAGGGAGCAGCCATCCTAGGTTGCACAGCTGAGCCTTCAACAATTGCGGCGTGCTGCGGCCTCGTTGGGTTTCAACCTTAGGCACTAGGCCCTACCAGGACCATCGTATCCGCGGACCTGCGGACTCTACCCGTGCCAATCGATGCTGGCGAGGTAGGTCAGGCAGTTCAGGGTCTTCTGCTTTCGACCCAAAGCGGACTTTTACGGTGTCAGCTGACCTGGATGAGTGTGTTTGAAGCAAACACCGTTTGAAGCAGTGCCGCGAACCATTCAACGCACTTGTCGTCGCCTTTGCACTGACAGATCAAGCGGAAGGCATGAGGAGTTCCCACAGGGTTAATCGTCAACAACGCGCCTCGAGCCCTCCGCAGGTCCCGAATAAGACCAAGCGCGATACCCAAGGCTTGGCCGTTCTGTCACCGTGCCGATCCCGCGAACGAGGCCCCCGGCACGATGCCCGCGGACGGATAGGCGGGCAGCTCGGCGGGTGCGACGGCCGCTTGCGGCGGATGTGCCTTAAGGCGGTCAAGTGCCACCCTGACAGCGGCCTCGAGTTGCACGTCTCCTCCGCTGACCGCTTCGTCGGGGCGGTCATCCACCTCGACGTCCGACGCCACCCCCGTGTTCTCGATGATCCAGTGGCCGGATGCATCGGCCAGCGAGTCTTTGGGGATCAGCAGGCCGGTGCCGTCCATCAGCGACCAGGGCCGGTTGATCCCCTGCACGCCGCCCCAGCTGCGCGTGCCCACGAGGGGCCCCAAGCCATAGGTGCGGAAATAGTACGCGAACTGGTCGCCGTCCGAACCGGTGCCCCAGTTCAGCAGCGTCACCATGTCGCGCGGCGGCACCGCCACCGGCAGCGGGGAGACCGCGCGCTCTCGGTTGACGAACCCGCCGGCCAGCGTGCGCCGCAGCACGGACAGTACCGCCTGGCTGGTGAAGCCGCCGCTGTTCCAGCGCACGTCGACGATCAAGGCCTGCTTGTTCGCCTGCGGATAGAACTGGCGCACGAACTCGCCCCAGCCCTCGCCCTTGAAATCGCTGAGCGCCAAGTAGCCGACGCGCCCGTTCGACAGGCGGTCGACCAAGGCGCGGCTGCGGATGGTGCGGTCGAAGCGGCGCAGCGCCTCCTCGTCTGCGATCGGAGCCACCCCGACCGTGTGCCGCACCCCGTGGTCGGAGGTCGCGACCGTCAGGGTCACGGGTCCGGTCGCGCCGAGCAGCAAAGCATCCGGGTTGTCCGGCGCCCGCAGCTCGCGGCCGTTCACCGCCAGCAGCAGATCGCCCTCCTTGAGGCCGAGGCCCGGCGCCGTCAGCGGACTGCGAAATGCATCGCGACTGTTGTCGCCGGCGAGGATGTGCGCGAAGCGATAACGGCCGGACGCCGGATGAAGCGCGTATTCCACGCCGAGGAAACTCGCACGGACCGGCGGCCGCGGATCAGCCGGGCGCGCCGGGACAAGGAACGTGTGCGAGCTGGCGAGCTCGCCCTGGATCTGCCCCAACAGATAGCGGACGTCATCCTCGGAGCCGAGATGCGGCAGCAGCCTCGCATACGCGGTCCACACCGCGGGCCAGTTGGTGCCATTCGTCATCCGGCTGAAGAACACGTCGCGATCCAGCCGCCAGGCATTGCGCACCATCTCCGCCCATTCCAGGCGCGGATCCACGGTAAGGCGCAGCGATGAGACGTCCAGCGCCATCTCCGGGCCCGGCTCCACCCCGGTTCGAAGCAGATGCCATGCGCCGTCGCGCCGAACGGCGACGCTGTCGCCCCGCGCGGACAGGCTGTGGTTGTCCAGGCCGCGTGCCACCACCCGTTCGTTGCCGCCGGGCAGATCGAACGCGTGCAGCTGCCCTTCCTGCCCCGGTAGGTCGCCGTCGATCAGCTGCAGCGGCCTGGTCTCGTAGAACAGCCGGTTGCCCCTCATCTCTAGGCTGGCGATGACCGATGGCGTGATCGGCAAGGCCACAGCCCGCGCCATCAGGCCGGCAAGATCGGGGCGGAAGCTGGACGGCGGCGGCAAGGACGAGTGCGTCGCGAGGGGGGACGGATCGCCAGGATCGAGGGTGGCCGCATAGATCCCGTCTGAATCGACGGTTGCGATAATGGTTTCCTCGTCACGATCGGAGACCATCGGCTGTTCGTTGCGCTGCGACACGAAGAACAGCACGCGCCCATCGGCGGAGAAGCAGGGCAAGCGGTCGCTTTCCATCGGCGCGCTGACCACGGTATCGCGTCCGTCCTGCAGCGCGAGCAGGTGGATCGCGCGTTGCCGGTTGGAGCGCTGGGTGCTGTAGGCCACCCAGCGTCCATCTGGGGAGGACACGGCATCGCGGATCTCGGCCTCGGGATCCATCGCCAGCCGACGCGGCGATTTGCCGTCCGTCGACAGAAGCCACAGCTCATGCGCAGCGCTGGGCACCAGCAAGTGGGATCCGTCCGGCGACCATCTCGGCGTATAAAGGACGCCGGAGGCGAAGTGCGTCAGCAGTCTCTCGGGGCCGCCACGGCTCGGACGGATCGCGATCTGCTGTTCGCCGTCCGAATCGGTCTCGTAGGCGATGCTGCCGCCGTCCGGTGACCAGGACGGGTGGTCCTCGTCCGCTCCCGGCGTTGCGGTGAGATCGCGCCATGTCCGGTCGGCGCGCAGGGCGAACAGGTCGCCATGAGCAGAAACGGCTAGTTCGGTTCCGTCCGGCGACAAGCTGTATTCGATCTGACGCATCGCATCGACCACACGCATCGCCGTGGCAGCCGGGATCACCCTCGGCGCTGTGCGTGCGCCGTCATCGGGCACGTCGACGTTGATGCGCCGCAGCGTTTCGGACGGCAGGTCGAGTGCGTAGAGCAGGCCACCTTGCGCGAAGGTAATCGTCCGCCCACCAAGCGACGGGGAGTCGATGTCATAATTGGCGAAGTTTGTGATCTGGCGGATCGACTTCGTGACCGTGTCGTAGGCCCAGATGTTGGCGCGGAAGCCGGCGCCGCGATCGGACAGGAAGTAGATCTTGCGGCCGAACCACATCGGCGCGGTGTCGGTGCCCTTCCAGTCGGTGATGCGGTCCAGTCGTTTGCTGCCGAAATCATAGGTGTAGAGGTTCTGGTGCTGGCCGCCGAGATAGCGCTTGGGCAGCGCGGCGTTGCGGAAGATCCGGTTGAAAGCGATCACTCGGCCGCCGGGGCCGAACGACAGCAGACCCGAATGGTCGAGCGGCAGGAGCTGCGGCCATCCGCCGCCCACCGGCACCTGGAACGCGCGCGCGATCCTCCACGAGGTCGATCGGATCGTCGACAGGAACACCACGTTTCGGGAGTCAGGCGTCCAGGCCACGACCTCGCTGTTGGTGGCCGGGTTGGTGGTCATGAATGTCAGCCGGCGCTCCGCACCGCCATTGGCCGGCATCACGTAGACGTCGTACGTGCCAGCGCGCTGCGCGGTGAAGGCAATCCATCGCCCATCGGGAGAGAAGCGCGGGAAAGAGACGCTGCCGGAGTCGTGCGTCAACCGTGTCGCCGGGCCACCGGATAAGGGTGCGGTCCAGAGATCGCCACGGGCCGCGAAGGCCACCCGCATGTCCGATGCGTTCGGGGTGCGCATGAAGGGCACGACGGGATCCGCGGCGCAGGCCTCCCGCACGGGGGTCGTCGCCAAGCCAAGGTATAGTATCGCGGATAAAAGCGCGGTCACACCGAGCCCGTCCGCTGGCGTCTGCGACTGCTGCGACGTACGACAAACCATAACCATAAGATCAACTGCTCCTGCTGATCCGCTGTCTGGTGCAAGCTATATACCACGGCAGCGGGGTACAAACGCCTGATACTAATCGCCCTTCTCACGAGATATGGTGAACCGCCTCCATTAAGATAGCGCAAGATTATAGTGTTGGCCAAAAGATGGTGGGAACCGCCAGCATCTCCAATTCCGAGGAGTCGTAGAATGGAGTCTCCATCCGTATTTGCTCCTGATGATGGCGGGTCAGGAAGCTGATCGGATCCAGTAAGGGTGGGAGTGGTAAGACCGGAGTCGGCCCGGGGCATCAAGGGCCATGTCCCGTTTCCACCACAAGCGGTCTCGGCACCGATAGGGTAGTCCCTTGCCGAACACATGCCGGAAGATGCTGAA
>CAZZVB010000269.1:0-4938 GCA_964657445.1 uncultured Burkholderiaceae bacterium
AAGCGCTGGACCATGACTCTTCGCCAGCCGCAGACGTTCCACGACGGCACGCCCGTCCTGGCGAGGGACTGCGTGGCTTCGATCCGGCGCTGGATGATGCGCGATCCAATCGGCGCCTCCATCAAGGCGCGGCTGGACGCGCTGGAGGCGGCCGACGACCGCACCATCGTCTGGCGGCTCAACAAGCCATTCGCCTTCCTGCCCAACGCGCTCGCCAAGACGCAACCCGCCTGCGTCATCATGCCCGAGCGCCTTGCCAACGGCGACCCGTTCAAGCAGGCGCCGGAGGCCATTGGCAGCGGGCCGTTCCGCTGGGTTGCGGACGAATTTGTCAGCGGCAGCCGCGCTATGTTCGCCAGATTCGACGCCTACGTGCCGCGCCCCGAGCCAATCGACTACGCCTTTGGCGGCTACCACGTGAAGCTCGACCGCGTGGAATGGCGCGTCATCCCTGACGCCGCCACCGCGGTTAGCGCGCTGACCGCCGGGGAGGTGGACTGGGTGGAAACCCCGCTCCCCGATCTGCTGCCTGTGCTGCGCGCCGCATCCGGCGTGAAGGTCGAGCGCCTCGACAGCTACGGCATCATGCCGGTTTTGCGGCCGAACTTCCTGACCGGCCCCACCACGAACGTCGCCGTGCGCCGCGCCATGGTCGCAGCCCTGAGCCAGACGGAAGTCATGACCGCGGTGATGGGCGACGACCATGCCGGCTGGACCGCCCCTGTCGGCTTCTTTGCCCCAGGCTCCGAATCGGCCAACGAGGCCGGCATGGAGGCGGTGCGCAGTCGCCCCTCCCCGGCCGCGATCAAGGCGATGCTGAAGGAAGGCGGCTACGACGGTGAACGCATCGTCCTGATGAACCCGAGCGACCTGCCCGCCTACAGCGCGCCGTGCCTGGTCGCCGAGGCCGCGTTCCGCAACGCCGGCCTGAATATCGACATGCAGACCACCGACTGGGGCACCGTCACGCAGCGCCGCGCCAGCAAGGAAGCGCTGGACAAAGGCGG
Organism: uncultured Burkholderiaceae bacterium; assembly: GCA_964657445.1. Lineage (GTDB taxonomy): Bacteria > Pseudomonadota > Alphaproteobacteria > Acetobacterales > Acetobacteraceae > LMUY01. Next base: position 1,008 of record CAZZVB010000269.1, read on the forward strand.
TTGGTCCGTCTTCCCGTCCGGCTTCCCGGCGGTCGATTTCACCAACCCCGTGCTCGGCCCCGGTCTGCGCACCAACGGCAAGGAGGCCTGGTTCGGCTGGCCCACCGACGCCAAGATGGAGCAGCTTCGCGAGGCCTGGGTGGACAGCAGCGACGAAGCCGAACGCAAGACTCTCGCGCAGGACTTCCAGCGCCGCGCGTTCGAGTTCGTGCCCTACGTGCCGCTTGGGCAATATGTGCAGGCGACGGCCTGGCGCACGAACGTCACCGGCCTGGTGCGCGGGCCGGTTCCGGTGTTCTGGAACGTCGACAAGGCATAAGGTTGATCGGGGTCAGTCCCGTCGTGGCTGGCCCATGATCATCAACCCCACGGCGAGCGTGCCGAGCGCGGCGAGGCTCGCCGTGACGCCGCGGTGTTTGCTGGCCCAGAGCTGCGCGCTGGTGGATAGCGATTCCGCGTCGAAGGCCCCGTGTTCCGGCCCCTCGCGGGTGGATGGTGCAAACACGTTCTCGTCGCGTGCCGCTGCGACACCTTTGTTGGAGGAGCTTTGCAGCTTGGGGCCGAACGCCCCGATCAGCCGGTCGGTCAAGGACGGCGCAAGGCCGTTCAACAGGGCGAGCGCCACGGTCTGCCCGCCGACCAGCTGATCCCGGCGGCGCTGCGTGGCGGCGAGGTAGATTGCCTCGGCGATTAGCTCGGGCTGGTAGACCGGCGGCGGTGGACGCGGCACGCCGTCAATGCGGGACAGCGCATGGCTGTAGAACGGCGTGTTGACCGCCGGCGGATAGACGGTGCCAACGTGAACGTTGCTTCCCTCGTTGACGAGTTCGGCGCGAACCGCCTCGGCAAAGCCGCGCATCGCCCATTTCGCCCCCGAATACGCCGACTGCAGCGGCGTGCCGCGCAAGCCAATCGCAGAACACACGTTGATGATGCTGCCCACGTTGCGCGGACGCATCAGCTCCAGCGCCACGCGCGTCCCGTTGACGCAGCCGAAGTAATCGACTTCGGTGACCCGGCGGAACTCGGCATCCGTCATGTCCATGAACCGAGCGAATGCGCCGACGGCCGCATTATTGACCCAGACGCCGACCGGGCCGAGTTCCGCCGTGGCCTTAGCCGCGGCCGCTTGCAGCGCCTGCGCATCCGATACGTCGGCCTGGAACACGGCGACCGTCGCGCCCTTGCCGGCCAGGTCAGCGCGGGCTGCCTCCAGCGCCTCGGCACCGCGGGCCACCAGCGCGACGCGCCAGCCGTGCCTGGCGAAATACCGCGCCGTACTGCGGCCGATGCCGGAGGACCCGCCGGTGATGACGGCGACCCGGCTCTCATTGGATGTGTGCATGAGCACGACCTGTGGCTGGCAGCGGAGAAATCTACCAGCGGTTACGGCAGATTGAACGGCGCCCAATCGCCAAGGCACCGGGCGAGCCAGTCGCGAACACCCTGCGGCGTGCCGAAGACGGTGGGGACGAACAGGCCGGCCCCGCCGAGCTGTCGCGCCACCGCCATGCCGTCCTCGTCGGTCACGTCATCGCCGATGAACACTGGAAGCCGTCCTTGGAAATCCGGCAACGCCATCACGGCGGCAACAGCGCGGCCCTTGTCGGCGCCCTTGGGGCGCACTTCCCAGGCCAAGTGTGCGGGCAACAACTGGAATTCTTCGGTGACGCAGCTTTCCAGCAGCGACTTGACGGCTGGTCCGGCCTCGGCCGCGAGCCGGTAGTGCACGGCAAACCCGCGCGCCTTGCGCTCTACCAAAACACCAGGATGGCGGGCTGCCAGCCGCTCGGCCTGTGCCAGCCAATCCAAGGGAGCCGATGGCAGGTCTGGCCGCACCAGCGCGGCACCCGGCGAGGGCCGCAGGGCGCCGCCATGCTCACCCGCGACGGCCGGGATCAGGCCGGGCAGCAAGGCATCGATCTGCTCGACAGGGCGGCCCGTGATCACCGCCAGCGCACCGTGCATCTCTGCGCGCAGCCGTTCGAGCGTGGCCGGCAGGCCTGGGGGAATGACGACCGCATCCGGAGTGGGGGCAAAGTCCAGCAGCGTGCCGTCCAGGTCGAGCAGCAGCGCGGTCCGGCCAAAAGGCGGAAGCATCAGCGGCAACCGACGATGCGAACGTCGTAGATCGGGTGTTCCATCATCGAGACGGCGGGTTCGTTGGCGAACATCCAGCCATGGAAGCCCGGTGCGCCGCGCCGGCTGTCGATGATGTCGAGGTAGGCTGCGGCATCCTGCGCCTGGTCCGGCGGCCGGACGTCGCAGGCCCGCAGCGTGATCGACAGCGACACGTTATCCGCCGACTGCCCGACCTTCAGCGTCAGCGGTGTCGCCCTTGCGTTGACCTTGTCGAGCACCTGCAATTCGGCAGTGTCGCGCGGCAGCCATGCCTCCGTGCTGGCCGGCGCCGGAGCATCCGGCCGTGGCGGCTGCCCGGCTGGAGCCGAGGCAGGCGGCGCATAACCACTCTGCGCGAACGCCGGCGTGGCCATCGCCACAACGCAGAGGCACGCGGCCAGCCGCATCACGCCCGCTTTGGGCTGCGCAGTCCGGCCACCATGCCCGCCAGGATTTGCCGCATGGCGGCCTCGTCCACACCCATCAGCACCGCATCCTCGAACGCGTCCTGCATGATCTGGCGCAACTCGGCGTGGTTTTCCGCAAGCGTACGGAGCTTCTCGCGGCAGCTTACCGGCAGGCCATCGGCGCCGGGCCAAACCATCTCCACTGACTCGGCAGCGGTCATCAGGGGGTTTGCGCCTTCAACGTGTTCATCTGCTTCTGCGCCGCATCTGCGAGATTTCCGACGTTGAATATGAACTTGCCCAGCAAGTCTTCCAGGTTGACCGCCGATTGCGTGATGGTGATGGTATCGCCGTCCTTGAGGGCCTTGTCGTCGCCGCCTGTCGATAACGAGACAAAATTGCTGCTCAGCAATCCGCCGGTCGCGATCGTGGCGCTGCTATCGCCGGACAGCCTGATATCGCTCTGCACGGTGAAGGTGACGACGGCCTGATATGTCTTGGGGTCGATCTTCAGACCGGTGACGCTGCCGACCTTAAGTCCGGCGACCCGCACGTCCGCGCCGGTGGTGATCCCGCCAACGTTGTCGAACGAGGCGTGCAAGGTGTAGCCGCCCACGCTCGCTTTGCCGGAGTTGGTGACGGCATACGCCAGGAAGCCGAGGGCCACGACGAGCACGACTGCGCCCGCGGCGACTTCAGAAAAGGAGCGGCGGGCCATCCTAGCTGCCAGGGGTCCAGGCTTCGTAGTCGCCCGTGGCATGCGGGCGCTTGCCGCCCAGGTAGTCGCTGCCGGGCGGCCGGTAGCCCAGCGGCGTTCCGGTCAGGTTCGGCTCGTGCGGCTTCTGCCAGGCACGGCGGACCGTCTCGGGGATCGGGGTGTCGGTTGTGTAGTGTAGCCACGAATGCCATTCGGGCGGAACCGTGCTCGCCTCGGCTTCACCAGCATACATGACCCAGCGGCGGCGGCGCAGTTGTGGGCCGGGCGTGCGCTTGGCCTCATAGTAAGTATTGCCGATGGCATCCTTGCCGACCATGCGGCCGGTGAAGGATGTGACGAGCCGCATCATCAGGGTCATGCAGGGGGTTATAGCAGTGTAGGGCCGCGGGTCCACTCACGTGGAACAGCCTCGGGTTACCCACACTATTTTGTGGTTGCAGCCGACCGAGACCCAAAATGCGGCTTCCAAGCCACCGAGTCGCGGGGTAGCGTCAAGCCATGAAAACCGACCGGACTTGGCAGGGCGTGCGGCTGCGGCAGACCGAAGCCGCGCCTGACCCGGACTCCCCCACGCGGCAGGTCCGGCTGCCGGCTGCCTGGGACGATTTGGCCGCCGCCGCGCTGTGCGAACTGGCGCCGGCATTGCGCCAGGTATCGCTGCCGTCCCTCGCGCAATCCTGGATCC
>CAZZVB010000270.1:0-4927 GCA_964657445.1 uncultured Burkholderiaceae bacterium
TGACCTGCACGGCCGAGGAGGTGGCGAGTTGCCCCGGACCGGCCCAGAGGCTGTCCTCCAGCCCGACGCGCACGTTGCCGCCCATGGCCGCGGCGATCGCCGCAACGCGCAACTGCGCCGCGCCGGCGCCGAGCACCGACCAGCGGTATTGGTCGCCGAACAGCCGGTCGGCGGTGCGCTTCATGTGCATGATATCTTCCGGGTGCGTGCCGATACCGCCCAGGATGCCGAACACCGACTGCACGAAGAGCGGCGGCTTCACCAAGCCGCGGTCGAGGAAGTGCTTCAGATTATACAGATGCGCGATATCGTAGCATTCGAACTCGAACCGCGTGCCGTTCTCGCTGCAGGTTTCGAGGATGTATTCGATGTCGGCGAAGCTGTTGCGGAATACCAGGTCCCGCGTCGCTTCCAGGGCCGGCTTCTCCCAGTCGTATTTGAAGTCCTTGTAGCGGTCGAGCAGGTGGTAGAGACCGAAATTGATGGAGCCCATGTTGAGGCTGGCGACTTCCGGCTTGAAGTGGGCGGCGGGCTTCACCCGCTCCTCCACCTTCATGAACGGGCTGCCGCCGCTGGTGATGTTGATGACCGCGTTGGTCTGCTGCTTCACGCGCGGCAGGAAGCGGGCGAAGGCTTCCGGTGTCTGGTCGGGCTTGCCGTTTTCGGGATCACGGGCGTGCAGGTGAATAATCGCGGCGCCGGCCTCGGCGGCACCCACCGCGTCGGCGGTGATCTGGTCCGGCGTGATCGGCAGGTGCGGCGACATGGAGGGGGTATGGATCGCGCCCGTAACGGCGCACGTGATGATGACTTTCCGGCTTGCGGCCATGACCTGCCTCCCGCTGTGATTGTTGATCGATCAATTACCGCGGGCGGCCCGGTTCGCCAAACGGCTAGGCGGCTTTGCGGGCCCTCAGGCAATCTAGCGCGGCTATCAGTGTAGCCTTGCCGTTGTCGCGCCAGGCCGAGCTGCCAGGAGAGGCCGGCGATATGCCGACCTTGCGGAGCTTGCGGTTCATCCGGAAGACTCGCGCCCGGCGGGCGTTGGACCGTAGATCGTAGTTGATGCTGATCGAGACGGAGATGCCGCTGCCATTCTGAACCCAATGCGGCCATTCCACCGGAACATGCACGCCCGCTCCGGGGCGGAAGTCGATGGCCTGCGCGCTGTCCTGCTGGTCCTGTCTGTACCGCGCTCCGTTCAGGTCGCCGGTGTAGAACGCCTCCAGCTCGGTATCGGGGACGACCGAGCGGTCCGACCCGTCAAACACATAAACCGTCTTATTGCCGCGCAATTGCAGCAGAAAATTGGCTTCGGCATCGATATGGTAACCGGTGATCCGGTGTGGCGAGCTGACCAGCAGGGTTGCCCGGCCATGCACCATGTCATCCTTCAGCCGGGGGCCGACGCGGGCGGCAAAGCCGGCCAGCGCCTCCTTGACGACGGGGCCGAACACCGGGTCATTCTCGATGTTCTTGAGAACGACCAGCGTGTTGGCGTGTTCGACCTCTTGGACAGCCTTTTCGAGTGACTTCTCCTGCTCCCGCCGGTCTTCCCACCCATCTGCTACACCGATGGGGCGCGTGGACCAGTGGGCGCTATTCGGGCCGAGCCGCCGTGCCAGGCCGACAAGGCTGTCGAGGTCATACAGGGGATGCTGGTGCAGGCTGTGTTCGAAGACAAACGCGTCCCGGTTGAAGGAATCTTTGAACCGGGCATCCGCGACGTTGACGGAATCGGTCATGACTTGTGCTTTCGTGGCCAAAAATGTTCTGGCAGACAAAGTTTACTTCTTTTCTCACTTTTTTCAACGCGAATGCCGGCGCATTTGATTGCTTCGTGTTGTGCAATGCAGCACAGCACGGCCCTCTTCTAGTATGTCCAATCCCGATAAGTGGCTGAAAGTGTTACCCGACGGTTTGTTCTGCGAACCGGGCGGCTTCTTTGTCGATCCACTCCGCGCGGTGGACCGGGCGCTGATCACGCACGCCCACGCCGATCACGCCCGCCCGGGGCACGCCAACGTTCTCGCCAGCCCGGAAACGCTCGCGATCATGCGCGTGCGTATGGGGGAGGACCGTGCAGGGACCGTGCAGCAAGCGCTGCCTTATGGCGAGACGATCACCATCGGGGAGGTGCGGGTGTGGCTGCAGCCGGCCGGCCACGTGCTGGGCGCCGCCCAGGTGGCGATGGAGTGGCGCGGCAGCCGCGTGGTGGTTTCGGGCGACTACAAGCGCACCGCAGATCCCACCTGCGCGCCGTTCGAGCCGATTCCTTGCGACGTGTTCGTCACCGAGGCCACCTTCGCGCTGCCGGTGTTCCGCCATCCGCCGCCGGGTGCCGAGATCCGTAAGCTGCTGGATAGCGTCGCGCTGTTTCCGGATCGCACCCATGTCGTCGGCGCCTACGCGTTGGGCAAGTGCCAGCGGGTGATCGCGCTGCTGCGCGAGGCAGGGTGGGACCGGCCGATCTACCTGCACGGGGCGCAGGTGCCGCTCTGTACGGCGTATGAACGGCTGGGCGTCGGCTTGGGCGAACTGCGTCCGGCCACGGTCGCGGCCAAAGCGGACCTTGCAGGCGCCATCGTGATCGCGCCGCCGGGCGCCATCGCCGACCGGTGGGCGCGCCGCTTGAACGACCCGGTGGTCTGCCTGGCGTCCGGCTGGATGCGCGTGCGCCAGCGGGCGCGTTCCCGCGGGGTGGAGCTGCCGCTGGTGATCAGCGACCATGCGGACTGGGACGAGCTGAATGCCACGGTGGACGAGGTGGGCGCGCCGGAGATCTGGGTGACGCACGGGCGGGAGGAGGCGCTGATCCACGAGGTCGCCAAGCGCGGCGTACGCGGCCGCGCGCTGCGGCTGCTGGGGTACGGTGACGAGGAGGAGGATTTGGCGCCAAGCGCAGACCTTCTCCCTGCCCCTGCCGGGGAAGGCCAGGGTGAGGGGCCAGCGCCAGGCGCGCCGCCAGCATGATCGCCTTCGCCGAACTCCTCGAACGCCTGGTGCTCAGCCCCGGCCGCTTGGCCAAGATTGCGCTGCTGCACCGGTATTTCGCCACCCAGTCCGATCCTGACCGCGGCTTCGCGCTGGCGGCGCTGACGGGGGAGCTGGCGTTTCCCGTCGCCAAACCCATGCTGATCCGCGGCCTGGCGGAGGCGCGGACGGACCCGGTGCTGTTCGCATGGTCGTACGACTACGTGGGTGACCTGGCCGACACCGTGGCCCTGATGTGGCCGGTGCGGCCGACCAACCAGCCGCCGCCGGGCATGACCGAGGTGATCCAGACGCTGATCTCCACGCCCAAAGCCGACCTGCCGGGGATCGTGGCGGGCTGGCTCGACGCATCGGACGCGTCCGGCCGTTACGCACTGCTGAAGCTGATCACCGGCAGCCTGCGCGTGGGCGCGTCGGCGCGGATCGCCAAGGTGGCGCTGGCGGAACTGGCACGCGGGCGGATCGCGCCCGACGATATCGAGGAAGTCTGGCACGGCCTGACGCCGCCTTACCTGCCGCTATTTGCCTGGCTGGAGGACCGCGGCCCGCGCCCCGATCCGGCGGGCGCGCCGGTGTTCCGGCCGCCGATGCTGGCGCATCCGCTGGAGGCGCCCGACATTGCGGCGCTCGACCCGGCGGCGTTCCGCGCGGAGTGGAAGTGGGATGGCATCCGCGCCCAGCTCGTCGCTGTGCCAGGCGGGCGGCGCATCTTCTCCCGCGGGGCCGATGACATCACCAACACCTTCCCCGAGATCGCGGAGGCGATGGACTTCCACGCCGTGCTGGATGGGGAGTTGCTGGTGGTTCGCGATGGGGAGATCGCGCCGTTCGCGGACTTGCAGCAGCGGCTCGGGCGCAAGGCGGTGGCGGCGAAGATGCTGCGCGACTTCCCGGTGCATGTGCGTCTGTACGATATCCTGTTCGATGGGGACGAGGATGTGCGCCCGCTGCCGTTCGACCAGCGCCGGGTAAGGTTGGAAGACTGGTTTGCACGCGCCCATCCGGCGCGGATGGATTTGTCGTGCCTGATCCCGTTCGGCAGCATTGCAGAGCTATCGGCGGTGCGCGACGGCACCCGCGCGGCATCGATCGAGGGTTTGATGCTGAAACGGGCGGACAGCGCCTATGTGCCGGGCCGCCCGAAAGGCCAGTGGTGGAAGTGGAAGCGCGACCCGCTGACGATCGACGCGGTGATGATGTATGCTCAGCGCGGGCACGGCAAACGCAGTTCGTTCTATTCCGACTACACGTTCGGCCTGTGGCGCGATGACGGCGAGCTGGTACCCGTAGGCAAGGCCTATAGCGGCTTCACCGACGCCGAGCTGGTGCAGCTCGACCGGTGGATCCGCAACCACACGACCAACCGCTACGGCCCGGTGCGCGAGGTGGAGCGCGGCATGGTGCTGGAGATCGCGTTCGATGCGGCGCAATTGTCCAACCGGCACAAGTCCGGCGTGGCGCTGCGCTTCCCCCGCGTGGCGCGCATCCGCTTCGACAAGCCGGTGGCGGAAGCGGACCGGCTGGAGACGCTGATGCGGCTGGTGGAGAACGGGGCAGCGTCGTCGCTGGCGGATCGGTGACCCTGGCGGGTTACTGCGCGGCGCAATACCCGGCGATACGCTCCGGATGGAAGCGGACGCGCGGACGCCTCGGAGTGAGGCAGGGCGCGACAAGTCCGGTCTTTATGACCGCAGCGATCGAGACCGATCCGAAGCTGTGGGCAAAGGATTGCCAAGAGGTCGTGCCATGTTCGAATGACATGTAGCCGCCATCGGTCAAGCTGTTCAGATCTGTGTCGAGCATGTTGGTCCCTGCCGCAAACTGGTTGCTGTATTTACGCCGCCGAAGGCGCGGAGATACCGCGATGACGTGTGCGACGAACCGAAAGCGGTAAAGCCGGCAACGCAGCAAATGTCTGGATTGTAAATCCCGT
>CAZZVB010000271.1:0-4912 GCA_964657445.1 uncultured Burkholderiaceae bacterium
CATACCGTCATGGCCGGACCTGGGCCAGGCGCTGAACAGCGTGGGTGGCCGGCTTCCCCCGGCCATGACAAAAGCGCGCGAAAATGGAGAGAGTCCAATGCTCGACCAGACCGACCCCAATTTCCTGATCGTCGAAACCGCCCGCCGGTTCGCGCAGGAACGCCTCGCACCGACCGCTGCAGCTCGCGAGAAGGCCGGGTTCATCGAACCGGAGATCGTGCGCGAGCTGGGCGAGATGGGCTTCCTTGGCGCCACGCTGTCCGCCGACTGGGGCGGCTCCGAGATCGATACCGAAACGTACGCGCGCGTCGTGGAGGAGATCGCGGCCGGCGACGGCTCCGTCTCCACCCTGGTCAGCGTGCATAACGCGCCGACCTGCGAGATCCTGCAGCATTACGGCACCGATGCGCAGCGGCAGGAATGGCTGGTCCCGATGGCAACCGGCGCCGCTATCGGCTCTTTCGCGCTGACTGAACCTGGCGCTGGGTCGGAGGCGTCCGGCCTGCGCACGCGCGCGGTGAAGGACGGCGGTGACTACGTGATCACCGGCTCGAAGCAATTCATCTCCAACGCCAAGATCGGGCAGACCACCATCCTGTTTGCGATGACGGACCCGGCGGCCGGCAAGAAGGGGATGTCCTGCTTCATCGTCAGCAACAGCACGCCCGGTTTCCAGGTCGCGCGGGTCGAGGAGAAGCTGGGGCAGAAGGCGTCCGACACGTGCCACCTCGTGTTCGACGGCATGCGCGTTCCAGCGTCGCAAAGGATCGGCGAGGAAGGCCAAGGCTACAAGATCGCGCTGTCCACGCTGGAGGCCGGGCGGATCGGCATTGCCGCTCAGTCGGTCGGCATGGCCCGCGCCGCGCTGGACTACGCGATCGGCTATGCGAAGGAGCGCCGCTCCTTCGGCAAGCCGATCATCGACCATCAGGCCGTGGGCTTCCGGCTGGTGGACGCGAAGACCAAGCTGGAAGCATCCCGCCAACTCGTCCTGAACGCCGCGCGTCTGAAGGATGCGGGCAAGCCGGCGCTGGAAGCTGCGGCCATGGCGAAACTGTTCGCGTCCGAAGCGGCAGAGGCAATCTGCACGGCAGCGATACAAACCCTGGGTGGCTACGGGTTCCTGTGCGACTACCCGGTCGAGCGGATCTACCGGGATGTCCGCGTCTGCCAGATTTACGAGGGCACCAGCGACATCCAGAAAATCATCCTGCAACGCATGCTCTAGCATTACTGAGTCGTATCGTTTCAAGGTAGAGGGAGTGCTGCAACCGGCCGCTTGAATCGAGGCGTAGCGATGGGCGACTTCAGACTGCTCTTTTGCGCAAAGGGGCGTGTCAATCGTCGCCTGTTCTGGGCCACTCTTGGCAGTATCGCTGTGCTGAACGCGCTCGCCGACGCCGGCGCGTTGATGATGGGATGGCCTTACAACGTGCCGGCCCTGCTTGTGTTCGTGCTATCTTGCTGGATGGTCGTAATCGTCTCGATCAAGCGGGCGCATGACCTCGGTTTCGGCGGCCGGGTGTTGCTGATCGGGTTGGTTCCATTGGTCGGCAACATGTTCCTCCTCATCGCGCTCGGCTTCCAGCGCGGCTCGATCGGTGTCAACCGGTTTGGTCTCGATCCGATCTATGATGGTGGCGGGTGGGGTGGTTCGTATGCCGATTGAGCATGGTCCTGGCTGCCGCCTCGCCGGCCAGGAACGCGCCGCCGACGGTGCCGGCTAGCCCGTCCGTCCGGGTCGCCTCACCGGCGAAGATCAGCCTGGCATCCCCGAGAGGGGTGCCGAGCACGCCGCGAGCGTCGGCGCAGCCTGGCCTGGCGAAGGCGTAGGCGCCCAACGCCCAAGGGTCGCTCGCCCAGGCCGTCGTCACCGCGCCGGGTCCGAAACAGTCATCGGCGCGGGCGCCGAACAGGGCTCGGAGCTGCGCGCGGGCGAATGGCTCCAGCCCGCCATCCTGTTCCAGCGCCCCGCTGTGGCTGCCGCCAGCGAAGCAGATGACGTGATCGCGGCCATGCGGCCACGCGATCAGGCTGATCGTGGGGGCGTCGATCGCCGAAACAGCCTGGTCCACGCCACAGGAGTCAGGCAGGCCGAGCCGGTCCGCACCGCGCGCCCGCAGCGCCACCTTGTTCAGCACGCCCATCGGCAGGCCGCCGATCGCCTCCTGGTGCGAGGCTGGCAGCGCCGGGTCGAAGCGAAGCCGCCCGGATGCCAGGAAGCCCGTGGACACGGTCACGATGCACCCGGCGGCGCGAATGCTGCCGGTCATGGTTTGGACGGTGACTCCGGGGCCGTCCCACCGTATTGCCATGGCCGCTGTGTTCAACCGGACGGGCCTGGCAAGCGGCGCCAGCCGGCGCAGCACGAAAGCGCCCAGCCCGCCCTCTACCTCGAGGTTGGCGCCCTCCAGCCGGTTGCGGCGCCAGTCCTGCAAGCTCAGCGCCCGTGCGTCCGCAGCGGCGATGATCGGCGCTTCCCAGTTCACCACCGCGGGCAGCCAAGGCAGTCCGGCAATCGGGGCGACAGCCTCGGCAAGGCTGGTGTCGGGTCCTTGCAGCGCCTGCCGGGTCTGCTGCTCGAACGCTGCCTCGGCGGCGGCATAGGAGTCGAGTTCCGGTTGGGTCGCGAAACGGCCCGGCAGCCGGGTCCGCTCAACCCTGACCGCGGACGTGTCGATCGTGCGGTCGCCTGCGCGCATGGCCAGGGCGGCAAGCGGGTTGTGTTCGGCGGCATGCAGCCAGGACGCGCCATGATCGAATGCGGTGCCGAGCAGCGGCGGTGTGGTGGTGTGGGCGCGGCCGCCGATGCGGTCCGCTGCCTCGATGACGGTCACCTCAACCCCATGGCGGCGCAGGGTCGCAGCCGCGGAGAGGCCCGCGACGCCAGCCCCGATCACGACAATCCCGTCCTCGCTCATCATCTCGCCTTATTGCTGCTGTCTCACGCGCCCCGGTGCCGCCTATGTGCCGCGCCAGCGACCACGTGCCTGCTCACTCTGCCGAGATGTGCCGTTAGGATGCGGCGACCGATCACCCTGTTACAGGAGCGACGATGTTTTTCGAGGGCTTTCCGCTCGCTACCGCCACCGTCCCCGGCGGGGTGGTGCGCTACCGGACCGGCGGCGCCGGCCCAGCGCTGCTGTTGCTGCACGGCAATCCGCAGACCCATGCGATGTGGCACCGGGTCGCGCCGGTGCTGGCGCAACGCTTCACCGTTGTCTGCCCGGATCTGCGCGGCTACGGCGGCAGCCATAAGCCGCCGGCCACGCCCGACCACGCGCCCTACGCGAAGACCGAAATGGCGCGCGACGTCGCCGATCTGATGGCGCAGCTCGGGCACGAAACCTACGCCGTCGGCGCGCATGACCGCGGCGCCCGCGTGGCGCACCGGCTGGCGCTGGATAATCCGCAGCGCGTCACCAAGCTGGCCGTTCTCGATATCGTGCCCACCATCGAGCACTTCGAACGCGCCGACATGGCCTTTGCGCTCGGCTACTATCACTGGTTCTGGTTCGCCCAACCGCACCCGTTCCCGGAAGACCTGATCGACAAGTCGCCCGACACCTGGTTCGCAGCCCATACCGGGCATGGCGCAGGCATCCCCAAATTCTTCGCGCCGGACGCGCTGAAGGATTACCTGGCCGCAGCCCACGACCCGGCGGCCATCACCGGCATGTGCGAGGACTATCGCGCGGCCGCCACGATCGACCTGGTTCATGACCGGATGAGCCGGGCAGAGGGCCGCTTGGTCCAGTGCCCCATGCTCGTGCTGTGGGGCGAGCAGGGCAAGATCGGCGGCTGGTACGACCCGGTGGCGATCTGGCGGGAGTATTGCGCCGCCGAAGTCATCGGCGGCGGCGTGAACAGCGGCCATTTCCTGGCCGAAGAGGCGCCGGACGAAGTCATCGCGCGTTTCCAGGCGTTCTTCTGACGTAGCGCAATCGAAAACGGGTGTTATCATCGGGCCTTCATCGGGAAAGGGCCGCAAGAATGCCATCCGACCTCGTCCTGCAGTCGCAATCCGGCGGTGTCGTCACCTTGACGCTCAACCGCCCCGAGGCCCGCAACGCGCTCAGCCTGGCGCTGATGCACGCCTTGGACGGCGAACTCGAGAAGATCGATGCCAACCCGAGGGTCCGCGTCGTCGTGATCAAGGGCGCGGGCGCCGGGTTCTGCTCCGGCCATGACATGCGGGAGCTGCAGAGCCTGGATCACCAGACCTCGCACAGGCGGCTGTTCATCGTTTGCTCGCGGCTGATGGAGCGGGTGGTGCATCTGCGCTGCCCGGTGATCGCGCAAGTGCACGGCGTCGCGACGGCGGCCGGGCTGCAACTCGTCGCGAGCTGCGACCTGGCGGTGGCGGCCGACACGGCGCAGTTCTCGACACCCGGCGTCAACATAGGGCTGTTCTGTTCGACCCCGATGGTCGCGCTGACCCGCGCGGTCGGCCGCAAGGCCGCCATGGAGATGCTGCTGACCGGGGAGATGGTGGACGCCGCCGAGGCCCAGCGTCTCGGGCTGATCAACCGCGTGGTCCCGGAAGCGGACCTGGCCGGGGTGACCGCGGCCCTCGCCGCCAAGATCGCCAGCCGCAGCAGCTTCACCGTCGCGATCGGCAAGAAAGCGTTCTACGAGCAGGCCGAAATGCGCCTTGGCGAGGCCTACGAGCACACCGCCAGCGTCATGACCCGCAACCTGCACTCGCACGACGCCGCCGAAGGCATCGACGCCTTCCTGCACAAGCGAGCCCCGGTTTGGCACGACGGCTGAAGCGGAAGCCCACCCTACTTTTTCGCTTACTGGACAAGCGTCCGTGCGGCGGTTAACAAGCCCGCCCTGGGCCGCGAGGCCTGAGGGCGCGTAGCTCAGCGGTAGAGCATTCGCTTCACACGCGAAGGGTCACAGGTTC